>NZ_JBHVMF010000002.1:0-365443 GCF_042797055.1 Streptomyces sp. NPDC057854 | reverse complement strand
CTTCGCCTGCGTCCACCGGCCGTCCGCCCACGGTTTCGCCCGCGCCTTCTGGGTGTTCGGGGGGGGGGTGCTCACCGACCCCCGCCCCGACCCCGCCACCGCGCGCGTGGCCAGCGTCGCGACGCCGCGCCCCTGGAAGCCCGGCAGGACCGCCCAGCCCGTCTCGTACACCGGCTCGCCGTGCGCCGTGCTCGTCCAGTAGCCGATGCTGCCCGCGACGCGCTCCTCCGGCAGCAGCACGATCCGGAACATGCGGCCCCGGCCGGTGGCGTCGGCGCTCAGGTCCACGTACCGCCGGTGCCGGCGGTCCAGCTGCTCCTCGGTCTCCGGGCCGCCGAGGTGCTCCATCAGCTCCGGCGCGTTCAGCGCGCGCAGCAGCCCGGCGTCCTCCTCGGACCAGGGTTCGAGGCGTACGGCGGTGGTCTCGCGCTGCTCGTCCATGCGGGCACCGTACGTCACGGCACCGACAGTCCCCGGGCGTACGCGGTGGGGGACAGGCCCAGGGTGCCGGTGAAGTCCCGGACGAGGTGGGCCTGGTCGCTGTAGCCGAGTTCGGCGGCGAGCCCCGCCCAGTCCGGTGCGGCGCCCTCCTCGGCCCGCTCCAGGGCCTCGTGCAGGCGGTAGCGGAGGATCACCCACTTCGGGCCGACGCCGACGTGGGAGGCGAAGAGGCGCTGGAGGGAGCGGGGAGAGAGGCCGGAGAGCCGGGCGAGCCGGGCCACCCGCAGGACCGTCCGGTCGGCGCGGACCAGCTCCACCAGCGCCATCGCCTGGTCAACTACCGGGTCCGGATCGGGGCCGTGGGCGAGGAGGAACGCGTCGAGCGCCGCCACGCGCGCGTGGTCGTCCTCCGGGGACAGGACGGCGGTCACCGCGGCCTCGCCGGCGGCTCCCGCCGTGTCCGGGAACGCCTCGGGCAGCGGGACCCGGCGGCCCGTCCACACCGAGACCGGCCACGCCGGTGCGAAAGGCCGGAAGCCGCCGGGCCGGAACTGCACCCCGCAGACCCGGCCCTCCCCTTCGAGCCGTTGCGTGAAGAGCCCGAGCCCGATCCCCGCGACCTCCGCCGCCGAGCGGGCGGGCGGGGACCCGGCGCCGGTCGGGCCGTGCACCTGGACGCCATACCGCTGGAAGACGACGTTCACCGACGGGTGCGGGACGACGTGGGTGGTGTACGGCTCCGGCAGCGCCCAGTCGATCAGCCAGTAGTGCTCCAGGTACGGGCGCAGTTCCGGCGCGGGGAGGTGGCGGCGGAAGCGGACCCGGGAGAGGAGTTCGGCCGGGGCGACGATGCCCCGGGTGTCCCGGCGTGGGGCGGGGTCGGGCATGGTCCCGATCCTAGGCACCAAAATCCGCCTGGGCAGTCGGACCCGTCCGGGCAGCCGGACGACCTTTGGCCTGAGCGTCACGTAGGGGTCGGGATCAGGGGCGGGTCGGGGTCGTGGCGCGTTTTTTCAAGACCGGTCCGGGGATTTTTCCTAGCGTCGGGACCATGACGTACCACGACACGAACCTTGCCTTCGAGAACAGTGACGTGCCCGCGAAGGGCGACGCACCGATCGGCGTTCTGCTCCGCGCTGCGGCGGAGCGGGCCGTCCCGCTGGTCGCGGGCACGGACGACGCCGCGCTCGGCGCGTCCACGCCCTGCGCGGAGTACGACGTGCGCGATCTGCTGAACCACCTGTTCGCGGTGGTCGTGCAGTTCCAGGCGCTGGCGGACAAGCGGGACGCCGACTTCTCCACGACCCCGGACCGGCTGGCGGAGCCGGGCTGGCGGGAGCGGTTCGCGGTGGAGACCGGGAAGCTGGTCGAGGCGTGGTCGGCGCCGGGGGCCGAGGAGGGGACCTCGGGGGCGATGGGGTTGCCGGCCCGGACGGTCGGCTCGATGGCGCTGCTCGATCTCACCGTGCACGCGTGGGATCTGGCGCGGGCGACCGGGCGGGAGTTCGAGCCCGACCCGGAGGTGGTGGCGGGGCTGGTGGAGGAGGTGGAGGGGATGGCGCCGATGGCGCGGAAGGCGAACGTGTTCGGGGACGCGGTCGAGCCGCCGGCCGGGGCGAGCGTCTTCGAGCGGCTGCTCGCGACGACGGGCCGCGACCCGCGGGTCCGGCCGGCGGGCTGAGGCCCGCCCCTCGGGCCCACGGGGCCGGCCGGCGGGCTGAGGCTCGGTTTCGCTCCCGCTGACTCCTGTCCGGCCGTCAGCGCAGGCGGCCGGTGGAGGTCAGGGAGAGACGGGAGACGACCTGGCCGAAGGCGAGCTCCTCCGCCGGGGTCAGCGGCACCGACTCCTGCGGGTGCCAGACACGCTCCATGGGCGTCAGGGAGCGGATCCGGCGGGCGCGGGCGCGCAGGCCCGCCGCCAGCCACACGCCCGTCGCGACGGCGAGCACCGCGAAGAGGGTGAGGACACGGGGGTCGGAGAACTGGCCGGGAACGGACATGGCGTCACTCCAGGGCGACAGGGCCGGCGCGCGGCGCACGCACCGGCAGGCGGCGTGCGGGCACGGGGGCACGGACGATTCCTACTGCTTCCTCCCGACCCATTCAGTTAACACCACCCTGGGGGACTTTCGGCAGGGGGGTCCGGGGCCGAAGTCCCGGGCGGCGGGGTGCGGGCGGTGAGGGCGGCAGGCCCTCTTGTGCCGGACGGGGAACCGTCCGAAGGTGGCGGCGGAGGCGGAAACTTGGGCCGGGGAGGGAGCAGCCACATGTCCGGATCGGGTGCGCGCGGATGGGGATTCACGGACGACAGGGGGGTGGAGCTGGGGGCGCCGGAGCGGCCGGCGCGGGTGGTCGCCTACATACGGGCGGGGGCCGCCCTGCTGGACCTGGGGGTGACGCCGGTCGCGGTGTACGGCTCGGCGCACGACGGACCGGAGCCGGATCCGGCGAAGGACGGCGGGCTGACGGCGGCCGGGGTGCCGTATCTGGGGCCGGGGCGGGCGCTGGACGAGGAGCGGCTGCGGGCGCTGGACCCGGAGCTGGTGGTGGACGTCACGTACGACGGGAAGAGCCCGTACGCCGTGGACGAGGAGACGGCCGGGCGGCTGGGGGTGCCGCTGGCGGCGCTGGCGGTCGGTAACGAGCTGAGCCTGCCGGCGATCATCGGCCGCTTCGGGGAGCTGGGGGCGGCGCTCGGCGCCCCGGACCCGGGGCCGGACGGCGGGGGGCTCGCGGCGGCGGAGGCGGCGGTGCGGGCGGCGGCCGTGACGGCGGGGGCGGGGTTCGGGGTGCTCGCGCTCTCCGGGGCCGGCGACGACCAGGTGCACCTGGCGCGGCCGGGGGCCTGGCCGGAGCTGGCGCGGCTGGCCGGTCTGGGGGTCCGGCTCCTCGACCCGGGACCGGGGCCGGGCGCGAGCTGGCTGACGACCGGGTGGGAGCGGGCCCTGGAGCTCGCGCCCGCGCTCGTGCTCTACGACAGCAGGGCCCACGCGACCCGGCCCGCGGGGCCGGAGCGGCTGCCGGCGGGCGCCCGACTGGTGCCGTGGAACCCGGAACTCCCGCCGAGCCCGTCCGCGTACGCCCGCTTCTTCCGCGAGCTCGCCGCCGCCCTCGCCCCCTGAGGAAATGGCCCTGTCTCCGGCCGGCCCCTGTCTCCGGCGCCGGACGGTCACCGCCCTCGCTCCCGCCGGCACCTGCCCGCCGCCCGGCTCCTCGGCGGACGGCCGCCGGCTGCGCCCTCCGGCGCCCTGGGTCCTCGCCCGCCCGGGCGGTGTCAGGTGAGGTGGGAGCGGAGGGAGGCGGCGAACTCCTCGGCCCGGGCGAGTTGGGCGCGGAGGTCGGCCACGCGGGCGGTGGCGGCCTCCTCGTAGCGGCGGACGCGGGCGACGAGCGCGGCGCGGTCGGCCGGGTCGAGTTCGCCGTCGGTGCCGGGGAGGTCGGCGGCGAGGCGGTCCATCGAGGTGAGGAGCTCGCGGGTCTCGTCGAGGCCGAAGCCGAGCGGGCGCATGCGGCGGATCACCATCAGGCGGGCCACGTCGGCGTCCGTGTACAGCGGGAAGCCGCCCGGCGAGGAGGCCGAGGGGACGACGAGCCCGGAGTCCTCGTACTGGCGGATGGTGCGCAGGGGGAGGTCGGTGCGGGCGGCGACCTCGGAGATCTGCATGGGTTCGCCGGCGGCGGCGCGGGCCGCGGGCATCCGGGCTGCTGCCGTCCGCGTTCCAGTGGTGCCAGTCGCTCCGGTCACGTCAGGTCCTCCTCGTTCGGCGTCGGCGCCTCTGTAGAACCAACCTCCGTGCATTACATCCGATTCGTCCGAATTTCATGCGCTATGACGGTCGGAAACGCGGAGAGAGCCAGCCGTCAGGGCCAGACCAGGCAGTACGGCTGGTGGCCGGCCTCGTGGAGGCGGACGGAGAAGTCCTGCCACTCGTGGAGGAGCTGGTAGACGTCGAACGCGTCGCGCGGGCCGCCGCGGTCGGGGACGGTCGACCAGATGAACGCGGCGGCGCCCACCGACTCCTCGCCGATCGCCCGCAGCGGGTCCACCACGGTCGTGGGGAGCTTCACCACGGCGTAGTCGGGGTGCAGGACGACCAGTTCCAGCGGGGGGACCTTGTGCAGCGGCAGGCCCTGGATGCCGGTGAGGACCATCGCCGCTATGGTCTCCGGCTTGATCTTGGAGAACATGCCGCCCATGCCCAGCTCGTCGCCGCCGAGCTCCTCCGGGCGCATCGAGATCGGGACGCGGGCCGCCGTGGCGCCGTCGGGCGCGCCGAAGTACTTGTAGGTCACCGCCAAGCCGCGACCCCCGAGCGGGGGATCCGCCGACGGCTGCTCGGGGGATTGCCGATGGTCCGGCGCGGACGGGTCCTCGGCCCGTCGCCGCCGGTGCCTCCCCCGCCGGACAGGCTCCGGACCCAGGTCGTCCGTCCCCTCGCCCGGTCCGCCACCGCGATGCATATCTCCACCCGACTGCTTTTTCTCGGCAACACGACCCCGCCGCGCAACCCGATCATCGTGTCAGTGACCTCCCCCGCCGTCCTGCGGTGAAACACCTGTCCGCAAGAATCGCCGCGGCCTCTGACACCATGGATCGCGTGAGCCAACCCCATGAGGTCCCTGCCGCCACAGTTTCGCAGACGCGGAGGCAGGCCGCCCCGGCGTGATGCACAGGGTGCCCACACCGTCCCTCCGTACCAGACGTCGTACTCGCAGGTCAGGATCACTGTGTCGTATTCATACGAAGCCCCAGTCTCACAGACGCTTTTCGACCGCGCGTCCCTTGTGACGCCCGGCGGCGTGAACTCACCGGTGCGGGCCTTCCGGGCTGTGGGCGGTACGCCCCGGTTCATGGTGTCCGGTACCGGTCCGTACCTCACCGATGCGGACGGTCGCGAGTACGTCGACCTCGTCTGCTCCTGGGGACCGATGATTCTCGGCCACGCTCACCCCGAGGTGACCGCCGCCGTGCAGGCCGCGGTGGCCCGCGGCACCTCCTTCGGCACGCCCGGCGAGGGCGAGGTGGCGCTCGCCGAGGAGATCGTGGCCCGGGTCGAGCCGGTCGAGCAGGTGCGCCTGGTCTCCTCCGGCACCGAGGCGACGATGTCGGCGATCCGGCTCGCCCGCGGCTTCACCGGGCGCGCAAAGGTCGTCAAGTTCGCCGGCTGCTACCACGGGCACGTGGACGCGCTGCTCGCCGCCGCCGGCTCCGGCGTCGCCACGTTCGGCCTGCCCGACACGCCCGGGGTGACCGGCGCGCAGGCCGGCGACACGATCGTGCTGCCGTACAACGACCTGGAGGCGGTGCGGGCCGCGTTCGCCGCGCACCCGGGCGAGATCGCCTGTGTGATCACCGAGGCGTCGCCGGGCAACATGGGCGTCGTCCCGCCGCTGCCGGGCTTCAACCAGGGGCTCGCGGACGTGTGCCGGGAGAACGGCGCGCTGTACATCTCCGACGAGGTCATGACCGGCTTCCGTACCAGCCGGGCCGGCTGGTACGGCGTGGACGGCGTGAAGCCCGACCTGATGACCTTCGGCAAGGTCATGGGCGGCGGCTTCCCGGCCGCGGCCTTCGGTGGCCGGGCCGACGTCATGGGCCACCTGGCCCCGGCCGGCCCGGTCTACCAGGCGGGCACCCTGTCCGGGAACCCGATCGCCACCGCCGCCGGCCTCGCGCAGCTGCGGCTGCTGGACGACGCCGCGTACGAGAAGGTGAACGCGGTCTCGAAGGAGATCCAGGGCCTGGTCACCGGCGCGCTGGCCAAGGAGGGCGTGGCGCACCGGCTGCAGACCGCCTCCAACATGTTCTCGGTCTTCTTCACCGCCGACGAGGTGCGGAACTACGACGAGGCGAAGCGGCAGGAAGCGTTCCGCTTCAACGCGTTCTTCCACTCGATGCTCGCGGACGGCGTCTACCTCCCGCCGTCGGCCTTCGAGTCGTGGTTCGTCTCCGCCGCCCACGACGAGCGCGCGGTCGAGCGGATCGCCGCCGCGCTGCCGGCCGCCGCCCGCGCCGCCGCGGAGGCGACGGCATGAGCGACGGCACGAAGAAGCCCGGTGACATCACCGTCGTGCACCTGATGCGCCACGGCGAGGTGCACAACCCGGACGGCGTGCTGTACGGGCGGCGGCCCGGCTACCACCTCTCCGAGCTGGGCCGGCGGATGGCGGACCGGGTGGCGGAGTCGCTGGCCGAGCGGGACATCACGTACGTCGTCGCCTCCCCGCTGGAGCGGGCGCAGGAGACGGCCGCGCCGATCGCCAAGTCGCACGGGCTCGACCTGGCCACCGACCCGCGGCTGATCGAGGCGGCGAACGTCTTCGAGGGCAAGACCTTCGGCGTCGGCGACGGGGCGCTGCGCCGCCCGGCGAACTGGCGGCACCTCACCAACCCGTTCCAGCCCTCGTGGGGCGAGCCGTACATCGAGCAGGTCGTGCGGATGATGGCGGCGCTGGACGCGGCGAAGGACGCGGCGCGCGGCCACGAGGCGGTGCTGGTGAGCCACCAGCTGCCGATCTGGATCGTCCGGTCCTTCGTGGAGCGGCGCCGGCTGTGGCACGACCCGCGGCGCCGGCAGTGCACGCTCGCCTCGCTGACCTCGTTCACGTACAAGGGCGACAAGATCGTCTCGGTGGGGTACAGCGAGCCGGCGATCGACCTGGTGCCGCCGCATCTGCGGGCCGGTGCCAAGCCGGTGAAGGGCCGGCAGAAGGCGTTCGGCGCGTAGGTCCCCGGCCCGTCGTCCCGCCCCCCTGGACAGGAGGCGGCTTGACGGGACATCGTCAGGGCGACCGGAGTGGCAGGTTCCTGGAACGGTTCCTTTCCGGTCGCCCTGAGATTTTTGTGCGAATGACCGGAACCTCCGTGTTCCTCCCTGCATCTCACTCATTGTCGGTTTGGATGATGTTTCGGGTCATACAGCAGCGCGAATGGGGATGACATGCGCGGGATCAGTCGAAGGGGTCTTCTCGGGGCGGGCGTCGGAGCGGCGGCCGCTCTCGGGATCGCCGGGTGCAGCGACAAGGGCGAGGGCGGCACGGGCAGTTCCGGGCCGGACAAGGGAGGCGCCCCGTCGGCCGGCGGCGACCCCGCCACGCCCGCCCCGACCAAGGACGACGTCCGGCTGATCGGCGACGGTTCCACGGCGGACACCGGCAAGCAGCCGCACCAGCCCGACACCCCCGTCCCGCTCGAACCGGGCCAGACCCCGCCGCAGTTCGTGGTCTTCTCCTGGGACGGCGCCGGCGAGGTCGGCAACGGCCTCTTCCCCCGCTTCCTCGAACTGGCCCGCAACCACGACGCGGCCATGACCTTCTTCCTCTCCGGCATCTACCTGCTGCCCGAGTCGAAGAAGAACCTCTACCGCCCGCCGAACAACCGCGTCGGCGCCTCCGACATCGGCTACCTCACCGACGCGCACATCAAGGACACCCTGAAGTACGTCCGCCAGGCGTGGCTCGACGGGCACGAGATCGGCACCCACTTCAACGGGCACTTCTGCGGCGGCTCCGGCTCCGTCGGCAACTGGACCCCCGCCCAGTGGCAGAGCGAGATCGACCAGGCGGTGAAGTTCGTCACCGAGTGGAAGACCAACAGCGGCTGGACCGACCTCGACCCGCTGCCGTTCGACTACAGCAAGGAGCTCGTCGGCGGCCGCACCCCCTGCCTCCTCGGCCAGGACAACCTGTTGCCGACCGCCAAGCGGCTCGGCTGGCGCTACGACGCCAGCTCGCCCGGAGGCCGCCAGACCTGGCCCGTCAAGCGCAAGGGGATCTGGGACTTCCCGCTCCAGGCCGTGCCCTTCCCCGGGCACTCCTTCGAGGTCCTGTCCATGGACTACAACATGCTCGCGAACCAGTCGAAGAACTCGACCCAGGGCATGCCCTCCCGCTATCCCGGCTGGCGCAAGCAGGCCACCGACGCGCTGATCGCCGGCTTCACGCGCGCGTACGAGTCGAACCGCGCCCCCTTCTTCGTCGGCAACCACTTCGAGCAGTGGAACGGCGGCATCTACATGGACGCCGTCGAGGACGCGCTCAAGGCGATGGCCGGGAAGAAGGACGTCCGGCTGGTCTCGTTCCGCCAGTTCACCGACTGGATGGACGTCCAGGACCCCCGTATCCTCGACCGCCTCCGCGGCCTCGACGTCGGCCAGAAGCCGGCCGGCGGCTGGAACGCGTACCTCAAGACCGCCTGAACCGGCGAAGGCCGCGGCCGGCCGGCCGGAACCGGCCGAGGCCGCGCCCGGGGGAACCCGAACCGGCGAAAGCCGCTTAGCCGATCTTGACAAGGGGCGTTCCGGGCACGTAGGGGGGTGCCCAAGATCCCCCAAACGCCCATGCGAAACTTTTCACATGAGCCTTAGCCGTGGCCTCCACCGTGCCCCCCGACGCGCCCTCGCCGCCGTCGGCGTGCTGTCCGCCGCCCTCGCGCTCTCCGCCTGCGGCGGCGACGGCAACGGCACCTCCAGCAGCGCCAACGCCAACTACGTCTCCAGCAAGGGCGGCATCTCCACCGTCCCCAAGGGGCAGCGCGCCGACATCAACACGATCGCCGGCGAGACGCTGGAGGGCGAGAAGCTCGACGTCGCCGACCTCAAGGGCAAGGTCGTCGTCCTCAACGCCTGGGGCTCCTGGTGCGGCCCCTGCCGCGCCGAGGCCCCCCACTTCGCGAAGGCCGCCAACGACCTGAAGGGCGAGGACGTCGCCTTCGTCGGCCTCAACACCCGCGACGCCAACAAGCAGCAGGCGCTCGCCTTCGAGGCCGACTACAAGGTCCCGTACCCGAGCCTCTACGACCCCAAGGGCAAGCTCATCCTCTTCGGCTTCCCCAAGGGCACCCTGAGCCTCCAGGGCATCCCCTCCACCGTCGTCCTCGACAAGGAGGGCAAGATCGCCGCCCGCGCGCTCATGGCCGTCGACGAGACCAAGCTGCGGTCCATGATCGACCCGCTCCTCAAGGAGAAGTGACAGCCGGTGAACGAGACCGTCACCAGCGGAGCCCTCCTCCTCGCCGTCCCCGTCGCCCTCCTGGCCGGCCTGGTCTCCTTCTTCTCCCCCTGCGTGCTCCCGCTCGTCCCCGGCTACCTGTCGTACGTCACCGGCGTCTCCGGCACCGACCTCGCCGACAGCCGCCGCGGCCGGATGACCGCCGGCGCCGCCCTCTTCGTCGCCGGCTTCACCGCCGTCTTCGTCTCCGGCGGCGCCCTCTTCGGGTACTTCGGCGCCACGCTCCAGGAGTACAGCTCCACCCTGAGCACGATCCTCGGCGTCTTCATGATCGTCATGGGGCTCTTCTTCGCCGGCCTG
This sequence comes from Streptomyces sp. NPDC057854, assembly GCF_042797055.1. Classification (NCBI taxonomy): domain Bacteria; kingdom Bacillati; phylum Actinomycetota; class Actinomycetes; order Kitasatosporales; family Streptomycetaceae; genus Streptomyces; species Streptomyces sp. NPDC057854. The sequence continues at coordinate 355,693 of NZ_JBHVMF010000002.1, read as the reverse complement.
ATGCCCTGGTTCACCCAGCGCGAGTTCCGCTTCCACAAGAAGCCGGTCGCCGGCCTGCTCGGCGCGCCCGTCCTCGGCGCGCTGTTCGGCATCGGCTGGACCCCGTGCATCGGCCCGACGCTCGCCTCGGTCAACGCGCTCGCGATCGACCAGGCCAGCGCCGGACGCGGGGCCCTCCTGGCCCTCGCGTACTGCCTCGGCCTCGGCGTCCCCTTCGTCCTCGCCGCCATCGCCTTCCGCAAGGCCCTCGGAGCGTTCGGCTGGGTCAAGAAGCACTATGTGTGGGTGATGCGGATCGGCGGCGGCATGATGATCGTCACCGGCGTCCTCCTCCTCACAGGCGTCTGGGACAGCATGGTCTCCACGATGCAGGGCTGGTCCAGCGGCTTCACGGTGGGAATCTGATCCATGAGTAGTACGACCGACACGACCGACGCGCACCGCGCCGCCGACGACGAGGCCGCCGGCGCGGACCTCTCCACCGCGCCCCGGGAGGAGGCCGCCGGCGGCCCCACCCTCGGGATCGTCGGCTGGATCCGCTGGTTCTGGCGCCAGCTCACCTCCATGCGGGTGGCGCTGATCCTGCTCTTCCTGCTCTCCCTCGGCGCCGTCCCCGGCTCCCTCATCCCGCAGACCAGCGCGGACGAGCTGAAGGTCGCCGACTTCAAGAAGGCGCACGAGACCCTCGCCCCGGTCTACGAGAAGCTCCAGCTCTTCGACGTCTACAGCTCGGTGTGGTTCTCCGCGATCTACATCCTGCTGTTCGTCTCGCTGATCGGCTGCATCGTCCCGCGCACCTGGCAGTTCGTCGGCCAGCTCCGCGGCCTGCCGCCCGGTGCGCCCAAGCGGCTCACCCGCCTCCCCGCGTACACGACCTGGCGCACCGAGGCCGGTCCGGAGGAGGTCCGCGCGGCGGCCCTCGGCGTCCTCAAGGGCCGGCGCTTCCGCGCCCGGGCGTCCGGCGACGCCGTCGCCGCCGAGAAGGGCTACCTCCGCGAGGCCGGCAACCTCCTCTTCCACCTCGCGCTCATCGTGATGCTGGTCGCCTTCGCCTGGGGCCAGCTCTTCAAGTCCGAGGGCGGCAAGCTGATCGTCGAGGGCGACGGCTTCTCCAACACGCTCACCCAGTACGACGACTTCAAGTCCGGCTCCCAGTTCGGCGTCGACGAGCTCGAACCGTTCAGCTTCACCCTGGACAGGTTCACGGGCACGTACGAGACGAGCGGCCCGCAGGTGGGCACTCCCCGCACCTTCGAGGCGGGCGTCACCTACACCGAGGCCGACGGCAAGGACAAGAAGGCGGTCATCCGGGTCAACGAGCCGCTGGAGATCGGCGACTCCAAGGTCTACCTGATCGCCCACGGCTACGCGCCCGTCGTCACCGTCAAGGACGGCCGGGGCAAGGTCGTCTTCCAGGGCGCCGTCCCGCTGCTGCCGATCGACAACAACATCACCTCCACCGGCGCGATCAAGGTGATGGACGGCTACCGCGACAAGAACGGCGACAAGCGGCAGCTGGGCTTCAAGGCGTTCTTCGTGCCCACCTTCGCGGGCGCCGGCAAGGGCAGCATGTTCTCCCAGTTCCCGGCCCTCGTCGACCCCGTCATGGCCCTCACCGCCTACCACGGCAGCCTCGGCGTCGACTCCGGCCTGCCGCAGAACGTGTACCAGCTCGACACCTCCAAGATGGAGCAGTTCAAGGTCGACGGAGGCACCGGGGTCGCCAAGCGGCTGGCGCCCGGCGAGACGATGACCCTGCCCGACGGCGCCGGCTCGATCACCTTCGAGAAGGAGATCAAGGAGTGGGCGTCCTTCCAGGTCTCGCAGCAGCCGGGCAACGGCCTCGCCCTCGCCGGCGCGATCGCCGCGATCGCCGGTCTCACCGGCTCGCTCTTCATCCAGCGCCGCCGGGTCTGGGTCCGCGCCGTCCGCGGTGAGGACGGCACGACCGTCGTCGAGATGGCGGGCCTCGGCCGCAGCGAGTCCGCCAAGCTGCCCGAGGAGCTCGCCGAGCTCGCGGTCGCGCTCACCGCCCAGGCGCCCCCGGCGCCCGAACCCGCCGACCCCGAACCCGCCGACCCGGGAACCGACCCGGAACCCGCCGGCGCGGGAACCGCCGCACCGGAACCTGCCGCACCGGAACCTGCCGAAGCCGAGGCAGACGCATCAGAAGGGGCCGAGAAGTGATCCTCGCCGCCGAGACCAACGAGAGCCTGGCGACGCTCAGCAACGAGTTCGTCTACGCCTCGATGGCCGTCTACACCCTGGCCTTCCTGGCCCACATCGCCGAGTGGGTCTTCGGCAGCCGCAGCAAGGTCGGCCGCACCGCCGCCGCGCTGACCCGGCCCGCCGCCGACGCGGCGAAGGTGACCGTCCAGGTCAAGCAGGCCGGCGGCACCGCCGTCCTGGACCGGCCCAAGGTCGTCACCCGCGCCGCCGCCGGCGCCCGCGACGTCCCCGACGGCCCCGGCGCCGCCGGCGGCACCGTCAAGGGCGACCTCTACGGCCGGATCGCCGTCTCGCTGACCGTCGTCGCCTTCGCCCTGGAGGCGGCCGGCGTGGTCATGCGGGCGATCTCCGTGCAGCGCGCCCCCTGGGGCAACATGTACGAGTTCTCCACCACCTTCTCCACGGTGGCGGTCGGCGTGTACCTGGCGTTCCTGCTGGCCAAGAAGAACGTCCGCTGGATCGGCCTCCCCCTGGTCACCACGGTCCTGCTCGACCTCGGCGTCGCCACCACCCTGCTGTACACCGAGAGCGACCAGCTGGTCCCCGCCCTCGACTCGTACTGGCTGTGGATCCACGTCTCCACCGCGATCTTCTGCGGCGCCGTGCTCTACCTCGGCGCCGTCGCCACCCTGCTGTACCTGTTCCGCGACGCGTACGAGAACAAGCTCGCGAACGGCGGCACGCCGGGTGCCTTCGCCCGCTCCGTCCTGGAGCGGCTGCCGGCCGCCGCGACCCTCGACAAGTTCGCGTACCGGGTCAACGCGGCGATCTTCCCGCTGTGGACCTTCACGATCATCGCGGGCGCCATCTGGGCCGGCGACGCGTGGGGCCGCTACTGGGGCTGGGACGCCAAGGAGGTCTGGTCCTTCATCACGTGGGTCGGGTACGCCGCGTACCTGCACGCCCGCGCGACCGCCGGCTGGAAGGGCCGCAAGGCCGCGTACATCGCGCTCATCGCCTTCGGCTGCTTCCTCTTCAACTACTACGGCGTGAACATCTTCGTCACCAGCAAGCACTCCTACGCCGGCGTCTGAGCTGGCACGGCCCCCCTCGGGGGGCCACGCTGGAGGTATGAGCGAGATACCCCGCGGCAGGAGCGAGACCCACGACGGCGACGCGCACCTGCTGCGGTACACGATCGAGCTGCCGCACCGGCAGGAGGCGGTCTGGGAGAAGATCGCCTCGCCGGAGGGACTGCCGTCCTGGCTGTGCGCGGCGGACCCGCTGGAGCCCCGGCTCGGCGGGAAGGTCACGCTCCGCTGGCTGAACGGCGACACGGAGGTCTCCGGGCGGGTCACCGCCTGGGACCCGGACCACGTCGCCGAGTACACGGTCGACGCCCCGCACGGACGGATCCGGTTCCACCTGGAACCGGCCGCCGGCGGGGCGTCGACCGTGCTGCGCTTCACCAACGAGATGCGCGGCGACCGGGAGCTGCTGCTCGACTGCCTGGCCGGCTGGCACGACCACTTCGAGCGGCTGCGGGACGCGCTGGACGGCCGCCCGACCGACTGGCGGCAGTGGACCACCGACCGCTGGAGCCGGCTGCGCGAGCTGTACGCCCAGGACACCGCGCCCTGGCCCAAGTGGGTCCCTTAGGGCACCCCTCAGGGGGCCCCGTCCGGCCGGACCGCCGAGAGCGGTTCGGCGATGTCCTCCAGCGAGCGGCGCTCCGCGTTCACCGCCAGGAAGGCCGCCACCAGGCCCGCCGCGCACATCAGGCCGGCCCCGATCTGGAAGGCGAGCACCGTGTCGCCGACCACCCCGGACTCCGTCAGCCCGGCGAAGATCAGCGGGCCGCTGATGCCGCCGGCCGCCGTGCCGAGGGCGTAGAAGAAGGCGATGGCCATGGCGCGGGTCTCCATGGGGAAGATCTCGGAGACGGTCAGATAGGCGCTGGACGCCCCGGCCGAGGCGAAGAACAGCACCACGCACCAGCAGGCCGTCAGGGTCGTCGCCGACAGCGAGCCCCGGTCGAAGAGCCACGCCGTGCCGAACAGCAGCAGGCCCGAGAGCAGGTACGTGCCCGAGATCATGATCCGGCGGCCGACGGTGTCGAAGAGCCGGCCGAGCAGCAGCGGCCCCAGGAAGTTGCCCGCCGCGATCACCGCGAAGTAGTAGCCGGTGCTGCCGGTCGGCACGTCGAAGAAGGTGATGAGGATCGAGCCGAAGCCGAAGGTGATCGCGTTGTACAGGAACGCCTGGCCGATGAAGAGCGACAGGCCGAGGACGGCGCGCCGGGGGTAGCGGCCGAAGACGGTCTTCGCGATCGTGCCGAAGCCGATGCTCTTGCGCTGGTGGATGGTGATCTCGCCGGCCGGCGGCGGCAGCGCCGCGCCCTTCTCCGCCTCGATCTCCCGCTCGACGGAGGAGACCAGCGTCTCGGCCTCCTCGCCGTGCCCGTGGATGAACTGCCAGCGCGGACTCTCCGGGACGTGCCGGCGCACCAGCAGGATGACGAGGCCGAGGACGACGCCGAGGGCGAAGCTGAGCCGCCAGCCGAGGTCCTGCGGGAAGATGTCGGTGTCGAGCATGACCACCGACAGCAGGGCGCCGCCGACCGCGCCCAGCCAGTAGCTGCCGTTGATGATCAGGTCGACGCGTCCCCGGTAGAGGGACGGGATCAGCTCGTCGATCGCGGAGTTGATGGCCGCGTACTCGCCGCCGATGCCGAAGCCGGTGAGGAAGCGGAAGAGGAAGAACCACCAGGACTCGAAGGACAGCGCCGTCATCGCCGTGGCGCCGAGGTACACCGCCAGGGTGATCATGAAGAGCTTCTTGCGGCCGTAGCGGTCGGTCAGCCAGCCGAAGAACAGCGCGCCCGAGCAGGCGCCCGCCACGTACAGCGCGGCGGCCACCCCGGTGACCTGGGCGGCCGTGATGTCGAGGCCGCTGCCCTCCTCGGCCAGCCGGCCGGCGACGTTGCCGACGATGGTGACCTCGAGGCCGTCGAGGATCCAGACGGTCCCCAGGCCGATGACGATCATCCAGTGCCAGCGGGACCAGGGAAGGCGGTCCAGCCGGGCCGGTACGGCCGTGGTCACCGTTCCCGTCCCGGCGTCCGCGGAAGACGGCGCGCTCATGGTTCTCCTCTCGTCGTTGCCTCGCATGCCCCGCCGCGCGTTCGGGGGGGCGTCTGCACGGTCCTCTCCCGTCCGGTCAGCGTCCGGTGCGGACGCGGGCGCGGAGGGCGGCCCAGCGGTCGCGGCGGGTGAGGCGGGCCCGGCGGGCGCGGCGCTCGGCCGCCTGCCGGTCCAGCTCCTCCATCAGCCTGCGGCCCCGGTGCTCGGGGTCGAGCTCGTCGAGGATCCGGTCGAGCTCGGCGAGCATCGCCCCGTACAGCTGCCAGCCCCGCGGGTCGGCGAGCGCCTGGGCGAGGAGCCGGTCGGCGGCGTCGTCCCGGCAGGCCCGGGCCGCCCGCAGCTCGCCCGCGAGCCGGGTCTCCGCCGCCTCGGCGGCCTCGCTGCCGCGGGCGGTGACGAGGACGGCGAAGCTGACGAGGGCGTCGGCGGTGTACTGGGCGGTCTCCCGGACGGCGAGCGCGGCCCGGTCCGGCAGCAGCGCCCGCCCGTCGCGGTGTTTCGCCAGGTCGGTGAGGGTGCGGGCGAGGACCCGCAGGACGACGGCGCTGATCTCCAGGGTGTCGAGGCCGGTGCGGAGCACCACCCGGTGGAGCATGCCCTCCTTGACGCGCGGGTTGAACCGCAGGCTGTCCTCGGCGGTGCGCAGGGCGCCGTCGACGTCGGCGACGTCGTTGTCGAGGCGGCGGGCCTCGTGGAGCCGGGCGGCGGCCCGTTCGACGGGCGGCGCGCCGGTGAACTCGTCCGCCACGTCGAGGAGCAGCAGCCGCATGCGCCGGGCCAGGTCCTCGATGGACTCGCCGGCGGTGTCGACCCAGACGGGCGGGGCGAGGAACAGGTTGAAGAGCATGCCGACGACGGCGCCGATCAGGGTCTCCAGGACCCGGTCCCAGGCCGTGTCGGAGACCTGGGTGACGCCGAGGACGAGCATGGCGCTGATGGCGACCTCGGGGATGAACTCCTCGACCCGGACGAGCCGGCCGACCAGCAGCGACGCCAGGATCACCAGGGCGAGGCTCCACCAGGAGAGGCCGACGACGACGCTGAACGCGATGGCGATGAGGACGCCGACGACGACCGAGTTCACCCGCCGCAGACTGGTGGTGAGCGTGGAGTACAGCGTGACCTGGACGACCAGCAGGGCGGTGAGGGGCGCGGTGAGCGGGACCGGTTCGCTGCTGAGCCGGAGGGCGACGACGTAGCTGAGGGTGGCGGCGGCCGTGGACCGCAGGGTCTGCACGGCGAACGGGTCGCGGCGGAGTCGTGCCATCAGCCCGTCGTCCAGGACCCGTCCCGCTCCGCCGCGCGCCACGTCCCACCTCGTCCCGTCGCCTCGCCCGCCCCCTAGGGGCCCTCAGGACGACCGCCTGCCCGGCCGGCCGCGGGGTCATGCGCGGATACGGCCGGGCGGACGCGGGATGTCATCCCCGCTTCGGGGGCAGGCAGCTCGTGGCCGGCGGGTCCTTCTCGGGCCAGGCGATCTCGACGAAGCGCTGGGTGCCGTCGGGGGCCAGCTCGACGATGGGGACCGCCTTGTTGTACGGGTTGCCGTGGTTGTCGAGGCAGATCCAGCCGCTCGCGCCCTCGACCCGCAGCGAGCCCTTGACCTGCGGCCACTGGGTGCCGACGTCGGCGAGCTCCGGGTAGGGGGCGTTCGCCGGGGTGGCCTGGCGGATCGCGTGGACGGCCGTCGCCATGGCGTCGTACGCGACGATCGCCTGCCCGTCCCGCAGCGGGATCGGCTTGCGGTCGGCGCGGGCGATGTCGGTGAGGAAGGTCTCGAAGGCGACGACCGAGCCGCCGGTGGCCGGCACCGGCCGGCCGGGCGCCGGCTTCCAGGCGTCGGGGTGGGCGAGGGCCGCGTACCGGACGGTCAGCTTCTTGCCGAGGGCCGCGCGGTTCAGCTTGGGGTCGGCGCCGAGGTAGGAGCCCTCGTCGCCGGTGAGGACGGTGAAGGCGCGGTCGGAGCAGCCGCGGGAGCCGAGCGCGTTGATGAACTGGCGGAGCTGGGTGTGGCGGCCGGCGAAGAAGACGGTGTCGGCGCGGGTGTCGCAGAGCAGCAGGGTGATCTGGCGGAAGGTGTTGGCGGTGGTGCCCTCCTCGGTGTCCTTCTTCGGCGAGGTGTAGAGCTGCGGCTCGTACGGGGCGCCCTTGAGGGAGGCGGCGAAGGCGGTCCGCAGGGTGTCGATGTAGTGGTCGCCGGTGCGGGAGTCCTGGACGAGGATGGCGCGGCCCGCGTCGATCTCGCCGAAGTTCGCCAGCGCCTTCGCCTCGTCGCCGTTGGTGGGGGAGACCCGGGCGAGGCCGGGGAAGGGGTCGCGGCCGGGGCCGTTGGCGAGGTCGTCGGCGGTGATGGTGGTGCCGACGACGGCGATCCCGGCGCCGGTCAGCGCGGCGACCGCCTCCCGTACCTCGGCGGACGAGGTGGCGACGCCGGAGACGGCGCGGAGCCGGTCGGGGGCGCCGGTCATGGCGGTGAGCCGGTCGACGACGGTGCGCCAGTGGGCGTTGCGCTCGCCGGTGTTGGCGAGGACGAGCCGGATCTTGGGGGTCTCGCTGTTCGACTCGTGGTTGGCCCGGTACTGGTAGGCGTACGCGCCCTGCAGTTCGCGGAGGATCTTGTCGGCGGTGCCGGGATCGGTGGCGGTGATCGGCAGGAGGAGGGCGACGGTGGCGTACTCGCCGTCCTTCAGGGTGGCGTTCTCGCGGCCGATGGCGGCGGTGATCGCGGTGAGGGCGGGGACGCGGAAGTCGTGTCCGGTGCCGTCGACGCCGATGCACTCGGTGCTGCCGGCGGGGCGGGCGACCCCGGCGGCGCAGGAACGGTCCTCCGGTTCGAGGTACGTGGCGAGGCCCCAGCCGCCGAGTCCGGCGACGAGGGCGACGGCGACGAGGGTGCTGAGGAGCTTCTGCCGGGGTGTCCAGAAGAAGCGGCGGCGCAGCCGGTCGAGCATGGCGTCAGACTCCGTCCTCGCGCCCCGGCGGCAGCGAGAGCCGTCGCCAGGCGCGGATGTCCCGCGGCCAGTGGCCGGCCGCGTCCCACAGTGGACCGCTGCCGGTGAGGTGGCGGCCGGAGAGCCGGCGCAGTTCGTGCGCCAGCCGGTCGGCGACCTCCTCGTCGGGCAGCGCGAGCGGATCGGTGAGCAGCCATACGGCGTGCAGCAGGCGCCGTACGGCGAGGTGCAGTTCGGCGGCGTCGGGGCCGAGGCCGTCGGGGATCGCCGGGTCGGGGTCCTGGCCGAGGGCGACGGCCCGCCGCGGGTCGGGCCCGGTGCGGCCGCGCTCCCGGGGGTACGGGGCCGAGGCGACGAACCGCAGCAGGCCGAGCCAGCCGAGGACGTCCGGGCCGGGGAAGGTGAGCCGCAGGTGGGCGACGGCCTCGGCGGTGTCGCCGAGGGCGAGGTCGTGATGGAGCCGGTGCGGTCCGGGCTGCGGCCCGTAGTGGCGGCGCAGCGTCTCGTGGACGGCCCGCCAGGCCGAGTACGCCGGGTGGTCGTCGTCCTCGAAGCGGAGCCGGTGCAGCAGCAGGGCGCGCAGCAGCGGGTCGCCGACGAAGTGGCCGGGGTGGTCGGCCCAGTGTTCGGCGCGCAGCCGGTCGCGGACCCGGAGGGCGACGTCGCCGTCGAGGGATTCGGCGGGCAGCCGGGCCTGGGCGAGACGGCGGGCGGAGTCCTCGTCGTGGGCGGCGGCGAGCACCGCGTACGGACCCGGCCGGGGGACCGGGAGGAGCGCGGCGAGCAGGGCGGGGGCGACCGGCACGGGCTCGGTGTCCTCGCGGAGCTCCACGGTGAGGTCGAGCAGGCCGCCGGGGGTGAGGGCGGCGCGGACGGCGGGCGGTGCCTCGCCGGCGGCGCGGGCCAGCAGGTCGACGCCGAGCGGACGGCCGCCGGTGAGCCGGTGGACGGCCCGGGCCAGGTCGGCGGGGGCGCGGTCGGCCGGGTCGTGGCGGTCGAAGGCGGCGCGGGTCTGGGTGGGGGTGAGCGGGGTGAGCTCGACGGCGAGGAGGCCGGAGCCGACCCGGCTGGTGCGCGGGCAGGGCGCCTGGTGGGCGGTCTCGGGCAGCCGGACGCGGGTGGCGTGGCGCAGTGCCTCGTGGTCGGGGAGCCGGGAGGCGGCGAGCACCACGGTGTGGTCGCGGCGGCCGTCGGCGCGAGCCCGCAGAATCGGTTCGACCAGGGCGCGGCCGACGGGCTCGTGGGCGTTGTCGAGGAGGACGAGGGGCCGGCCGACGCGGCTGCCGAGCTTCAGTCCGGTGTAGGCGCGGTGCAGGTCCTCGGTGAGGGTGAGGGTGAGGAAGCCCTCGGCCTCGGCCCGGCGGGCGCCGCCCTGCGCGAAGTCGACGGCGAGCTGCTGGAGTCCGGCCCGGCCGCGCCCGCCGGCGTTGCGGTAGCCGCCGAACCAGTCCTCGGGCGCCTTCCTGAAGACGCCGAAGAACTCCTCGACGACGGTCTCGACGGTCGCCTCCGCGACCAGTCCGGCGAAGGGCGCGCCGGCCTCGGCGGCGGTGCCGGCCAGCTTGGCGAGGACCTTGCCGACCCAGGACGCGGCGGCGGCCCGGCCGGCGTCGACGGTGGCGAGCAGCGGCCCGAGCCGCAGCAGGTCGCGGCGGGCCCGCTCGTCGTCCTCGCGGGTCCAGCCGACCGAGGTGACGGCGACCAGGCCGAGCGACAGCCGCGGGAACGGCACGGCCTTGAACGCCTCGCCGCGCGGCGCCAGTTGGAGGGCCAGCTCGGCGAGCGCGCCGGTGACCGGGGACCAGCCGGCACCGTGGTCGGCGGGCTCCTCGACGGCGGCGCAGTCGAGGAGGGCGAGCGGGGTGAAGCCGCGGTACCGGTTGCGGATCTCCTTGAGCAGCACGGTCTTTCCCATGCCGCGCCCGCCGGTGAAGACGGTCACCGGCGGGTCCTCGCCGTGCTCGTACGCCACCCGGCCGCGGCCGTACGGCCCGAGTCCGACGAGGCGCGCCGCGAGCCCGCGCGCCTCCAGAACCGCCTCGCGGCCGTACAGCTCTCTGTCCACCCGCCACCCCCGTCGCAGTCAACTCAACCTTATCGACGGTGTGTTGGGAACTGGAGAGTCTTTTCGGGACTGTTGCCGAGGCGTTGCCGGGCCACCGGGCCCGCGCCGGGGCGGGCCCGGTGAGGGCGGCCGGGGGCGCCGGGGGCGCCCGGCGCGCGCCTCACGCCGCCGCGTCGGCCTGCGCCGTCTCCTTCTCGTAGGCGAAGAGGGCCGGCGGGGTGGGGCCCTGGAAGAAGGTCTTGGCGCGGATCAGGGCCTGCTCGTCGGCGCGGACGCGGCCGGGGCGGGAGCCGGTGCCGAGGAGGACGCCGCCGAAGAGCATGCGCATGTAGGCCGCCGAGTTGTGCAGGGCGGTCGTCAGGCCGTCCGCGACGACGTGCTCGTCGTGCGCCATGGCCGTCACGCCCCACAGGGTGCGGCCCGCCATGCGCTCCTTGAAGTCGGAGCCCGGCATGTTCAGCCAGCCCGACCAGTAGTCCAGGTAGCGCTTGGTCTGCGCGGAGAGCGTGTACCAGTACAGCGGGGAGACGATGACGACGTCCGTCGCCTCCACCGTGGCCCGCAGCAGCTCCCGCTCCACCTCGCCGGGCTCGTGGCCCGCGCTCTCGTGCCGGCCGTCCTGGAAGTCGGGCAGGTCGAGGGCGTTCAGGTCCACCCACCGCTGCCGGGTGCCGGCGGGCAGGTGGGCGGCGGCCTCGCGGGCCAGGATCTCGGAGTTGCCGTCGGAGCGGGAGCTGCCGAGGACGAAGAGGAACGAGCGGTCAGCGCCGGGCTCGGCGTCGAAGGTCATGTCTGCTGCTCCGGTCTCGTGGGTGCGCCGCGTGCGGTCGGTCACCCGTTCCCAACCCGCCCCCGCGCAGCGGTATTCCGGGCCCCATCGGCAGCGCCGATCGGGCCCATCGGAAGGACGCCGCGGCAGCGCGTGGACCCGGTGCCGCCCCCGTCCGTAGCGTCGTCGGCATGAGAAACGAGACCCGCGGAACGCTGGAACTGACCGTCGCCATGGTGCTGTCCGGCACCCTCGGCGTCTTCGTCGTCGAGTCGGGCGCCTCGCCCTTCGAGGTGGTGTTCTTCCGCTGCCTCTTCGGGGCCGTCGCGCTCGGGCTGTACAGCCTCGCCCGCGGCTACCTCACGGGGCACGGCTTCACCGCCCGCTCGTTCGGACTCGCCCTGCTCGGCGGCGTGTTCATCGTCTTCAACTGGGTGTTCCTCTTCGAGGCGTACGCCGCCGCCTCCATCTCCCTCGCCACCGTCGTCTACCACACCCAGCCGTTCTTCCTCGTGCTGCTCAGCGCGCTCTTCCTGCGCGAGCGGATCCCGGCCGGCAAGCTCGGCTGGCTCGCGGTCGCCTTCGCCGGCCTGGTGCTGGTCTCCGGGGTGCGGCCGGGCGACACCGGCTCCCTCGCCGGCCTCGGGTACGCGCTCGCCGCCGCCGTGCTGTACGCGCTCGCCACCTTCGTGACCAAGCGGATCACCGGCGTACGGCCGCACCTGATCGCCCTCGTGCAGGTGGCCGCCGGAGTGCCGCTGCTGCTGCCCTTCACCGACCTCGGCGCGGTCTCCGGGCTCGGCGCGGGCTGGGTGTGGCTGGCGGGTCTCGGCCTGATCCACACCGGGCTGATGTACGTCCTCATGTACGCGGCCTACGCCAAGCTGCCCACCCCGAAGATCGCGGTGCTCGCCTTCACCTACCCGGCGGTCGCGATGCTCGTCGACTGGGCGGTGTACGGGCACCACATCGGCCTCGTGCAGGCGCTCGGCGTCCCGCTGATCGTCCTCGCCAGCCTGAAGGTCACTCTCGGGCGAGCCGCCGCGCCTGCTCCACGAACAGGCGCACGTGCGACGGAAGCCGCTTCCCCCGTCGCCACGCGAGCTGCGTGAAGAGCGTGAAAGGCGGCTCCCAGCCGAGCTCGGCCAGCGCCCCGGACGCCAGTTCCTCCTGGACGGCGATCCGGGGCAGCAGCGCGATCCCGAGCCCGGACGCCACCGCCCGCTTGCTCGCCTCGATCGTGCCGAACTCCAGGAACTCCGCGCGGGTGCCCGCCGACGCCGCCAGCTCCGCCTCGAAGAGGTCCCGGTAGGCGCAGCCCGGCTCGGTGCCGATCAGGCCGGCGCCCGTGAGATCGGCGGTGACCAGGTCCGTACGGCCCGCGAGCGGGTGGCCGGGGGCGGCGACCAGGGCCAGCGGCTCCGGCCCCAGGACCTCCGTCTCCAGGCCCTCGTGCGCGGTCTCGGCCTCCATCAGGAACCCCAGGTCGTACGTGCCCTGCCGCAGCGCCCGCCGGGTCGCGTCGCCGAGCGTCGGGCGCAGGGACAGCCGGACGGCGGGGTGGCGGTGGTGGACGTACTCCAGGAGCGGCGGGAGCCGGTAGGTGGTGAGGGACTCCATGGTCCCGATGGCGATCGTCCCGGCGGGCTCCCCGGCGGCGACGGCGGCCCGCGCCTCCTCGGCCAGCTCGGCCATGCGGCGCGCGTACGGCAGCAGCCGCTCGCCGGCGCCGGTGAGCCGGATCCGGCCGCCGAGCCGGTCGAACAGCTCGGTGCCGAGGGCCGTCTCCAGCGCCTTGACCTGGGACGTCACGCTGGACTGGGCGTAGCCGAGTTCGGCGGCGGCGCGGGTGAAGGAGAGGACTTCGGCGACCTTCTCGAAGGTGGCGAGGAGGCGCAGTTCCATCAGCTCTCCTTGTCCTCGCCCTCTTCGCGGCGCTTCTCGGGGCGGTTCTCCGGGCGGTCCTCCCCGCGGCGCTCCGGCTCGCCCTCCGGGTCCCGGGGCCGCGACCCGCCGGTCCGCTCGTCGCCCAGCGACTTCAGGAACTCGGGGTTGTCGTCCGGGGCCACCCAGCCGCCGCCCCGGCCGCCCCAGCCGCCCCGCCCGCCCCGGGCCGGGGTGTGCCGGGCCTTGCCCGCGAAGAGCCACACCACCGGTCCGACCACCCAGAACAGCAGGATGATGATCACCCACACCACCTTGGGCAGGTGCTTGACCTCGTCCTCGGGGGTGTTCAGGCAGTCGATGAAGGCATAGATCGTCAGCGCCAGCGGCAGAAGGATCATCAGTGCCCTGAGCATGTGGAACAGCCCCCTGGAAGCGGTGGCGGGGGCGCGTCGAACCGGCCCCGGTGACGACTCCAGCCTAGCCGGTGACCGATACTTGCCCGTATGGCTTACGACGATCTCCGCTCGCTGCTCAGGGCCCTTGAGCGCGAAGGCGACCTCAAGCGCATCAAGGCCGAAGTCGACCCGTACCTGGAGGTCGGGGAGATCGTCGACCGGGTGAACAAGGCGGGAGGGCCCGCGCTGCTCTTCGAGAACGTGAAGGGCTCCTCCATGCCCCTCGCGATGAACGTCTTCGGCACGGACCGCAGGCTCCTCAAGGCGCTCGGCCTGAAGTCGTACGGGGAGATCAGCGAGAAGATCGGCGGGCTGCTCAAGCCCGAGCTGCCGCAGGGCTTCATCGGCGTCCGCGAGGCCTTCGGCAAGCTGGGCTCGATGGTCCACGTGCCGCCGAAGAAGGTGAAGTCCTCCGACGCGCCCGTGCAGGAGGTTGTCCTCACCGGCGACGACGTCGACCTCGACACGCTGCCCGCGCTGTTCACCTGGCCCAAGGACGGCGGCTCCTTCTTCAACCTGGGCCTCACCCACACCAAGCACCCCGAGACCGGCGTGCGGAACCTGGGGCTCTACCGGCTCCAGCGCCACGACAAGCGCACCATCGGCATGCACTGGCAGATCCACAAGGACAGCCGCAACCACTACGCGGTCGCCGCCGAGCGCGGCGAGCGGCTGCCGGTCGCGATCGCCTTCGGCTGCCCGCCGGCCGTCACGTACGCCTCCACCGCCCCGCTCCCCGGCGACATCGACGAGTACCTCTTCGCCGGCTTCGTGCAGGGCAAGCGGATCGAGATGGTCGACTGCAAGACCGTCCCCCTCCAGGTCCCGGCCAACGCCGAGGTCGTCATCGAGGGCTGGCTGGAGCCCGGCGAGATGCTCCCCGAGGGCCCCTTCGGCGACCACACCGGCTTCTACACCCCGCAGGAACCGTTCCCCGCGCTGACGATCGACTGCGTCACCATGCGCAAGCGCCCGCTGCTCCAGTCGATCGTGGTCGGCCGGCCGCCGACCGAGGACGGACCGCTGGGACGGGCGACGGAGCGGTTCTTCCTGCCGCTGCTCAAGATCATCGTGCCGGACATCGTCGACTACCACCTGCCGGAGTCGGGCGGCTTCCACAACTGCGCGATCGTCTCGATCGACAAGAAGTACCCGAAGCACGCGCAGAAGGTCATGCACGCCATCTGGGGCGCCCACATGATGTCGCTGACCAAGCTGATCGTCGTGGTCGACAAGGACTGCGACGTGCACGACCTGCACGAGGTGGCCTGGCGGGCCCTCGGCAACACCGACTACGCCCGCGACCTGACCGTCGTCGAGGGCCCGGTCGACCACCTGGACCACGCCTCCTACCAGCAGTTCTGGGGAGGCAAGGCGGGCATCGACGCCACGAGGAAGCTGCCGGAGGAGGGCTACACCCGGGACGGCGGCTGGCCGGACATGGTGGAGTCGGACCCGGCGACGGCCGCCCTGGTGGACCGCCGCTGGAAGGAGTACGGGCTGTGACCACGGCCGCCGTGCCCGGCGCCCAGCCCGGCCGCACCAGGGCGTTCCTGCGGCTCGTGATGATCGAGCACTCGGTCTTCGCGCTGCCCTTCGCCTACATCGCCTCGCTCACCGCGATGTTCCAGTTGGACAAGAAGATCGACTGGTGGACGCTGCTCCTCGTCACCGTCTGCATGGTGGGCCTGCGGACCTTCGCGATGGCCTGCAACCGGATCATCGACCGCGAGATCGACGCGCGTAATCCGCGCACGGCCAACCGGGAGCTGGTCACGGGCGCGGTGTCGGTGCGCTCCGCGTGGACCGGGGCCGGGATCGCGGTCGTCGTCTTCCTCGGCGCCGCCGCGCTGCTCAACCCGCTGTGCCTGGCGCTCGCGCCGCTCGCCGTCGTCCCGATGGTGGTCTACCCGTACGGCAAGCGGTTCACGAACTTCCCGCACGCGATCCTCGGCCTCGCGCAGGCCATAGGGCCCATCGGCGCCTGGCTCGCGGTGACCGGGGAGTGGTCCTGGGACGCGGTGATCCTGGGGCTCGCGGTCGGCGTGTGGATCGGCGGCTTCGACCTGATCTTCGCCTGCCAGGACGTGCAGGCGGACCGGGCGCACGGCGTGATGTCGGTGCCGGCCCGCTTCGGCATCCCGGCGGCGCTGTGGGGCGCCCGCGCCTCTGCCGTCGTCACCACGGGCCTGCTGGTCTGGTACGCGCTCGCCACCGGCGCCGGCCTGTTCTTCTGGATCGGCCTGGTGATCGTCGTCGCGGCCTTCTGCTACGAGCACTCGATCGTGAAGCCGCACGACCTGTCGCGCCTGAACCGGGCGTTCTTCACGACGAACGGGTTCATCGGCATCAGCCTCTTCGTCTGCGCCCTGCTCGACCTCCTGGTCCGCGGGCTCACCCTCTAGGCTCGGCGCCATGGACGACGGCAAGCGCACCCCGTGGGTCGTGGGGGTTTCCGGGGCGTCGGGGACGCCGTACGCGGCTTCCGTGCTGCGGGGGCTGCTCGCCGCGGGGGAGGGCGTCGACCTGGTGGTGTCGCGGGCCTCGCGGCTCACCCTGCTCGACGAGACGGGGATCGCCTTCCGGGACGCGCACTGGCGCGAGGACCTGGCGGCGTGGCTGGCGCGGGGCGCGGACGGGAAGCCGGACGCGTACGACGTGCCGGTGGACGCCCTGGGCGACGTGCGGTACTGGCCGGCCGGCGACCTGGCGGCGGGGCCGTCCTCGGGGTCGTACCCGGCGAAGGGGATGCTGATCGTGCCGGCCTCGACCGCCGCGGTGGCGGGAGTGGCGCTCGGTCTGTCGAAGGACCTGTTGCAGCGGGTGGCGAGCGTGACGCTCAAGGAGCGGCGTCCGCTGGTCGTCGCGGTGCGGGAGACCCCGCTGAGCGGGCAGACGCTGAAGCAGATGGTGGCGCTGGACGAGGCGGGCGCCGTGGTGCTGCCCGCCTCACCGGCGTTCTACGCGGGGGCGACGCACATCCAGGACCTGGTGGACTTCGTCGCGGGGCGGGTGCTCGACGCGGCGGGAGTGCCGCACGAGCTGTACCGCCGGTGGCGGGGAGAACTCGGAGGAGGAGCTCCGGGGGTTCCCCGTGCCGGTTAGCGCTTCTTCGCGGCCTTCTTCGGGGCGCGCTTCGAGGCGGAGGCGGTCTGGTGGGCACGCGAGCGGTTGGCCAGGTCCTGCAGCTCGCGCATACGGGCGTAGGCCATCTCGATCGTGTACACGGTGTTCTCACTCCTGAAAGATCGTCGTTGATCTGTCGCTGATCTGTTGAAAGATTCGCAGGGTGACGGCCCTGCATGCCTTAGATTCTACACCTAAACTTGCGGTATCGCTGGACAATGGAAGGTCGTATACCTATGGACGCCGTGGACAGGCAGCTCATCCAGGCCCTGCGCGAGAACGGCCGCGCCTCGTACGCCGAGCTGGGACGGCTCGTCGGGCTCTCCGGCCCCTCCGTCACCGACCGCATCAACCGCCTGGAGGCGGCCGGGGTCATCACCGGCTACCGCGCCACCGTCGACGCCGCCTCGCTCGGCCTCGGCGTCACCGCCCTCATCGGCATCTCGCTCTCCGACGCCGCCGACCACGAGGACGTGGCCCGCCGCCTGAAGGACCTCGCCGAGATCGAGGACTGCTGGTTCATCGCCGGCGACGACTCCTTCATGCTCAAGGTCCGCGCCAGCGACGTCGACGGCCTGGAGAAGACGATCCGCCGCCTCTCCGGCACCAAGGGCGTCTCCCGCACCCGCACCACCATCGTCCTCTCCACCAAGTGGGAGAACCGGGTCGGGGACCTGCCCGAAGAGGGCTGAGAGTACGGTGGTGAAGCCTGATTTCGTCGGATACATGGGAGGCGGCCGGAGATGGACGCTGGGCTCAAGCGGGAGCTGGAGCAGAAGGTGCTCGCCGGTGAGCGGCTGAGCCGTGAGGACGGCATCGCCCTCTACGACTCCGACGACCTCGCCTGGCTCGGCGGGCTGGCCCACGAGGTCCGGACCCGCAAGAACGGCGACGTGGTCCACTTCAATGTCAACCGGCATCTGAACATGACCAACGTCTGCACCGCCTCCTGCGCCTACTGCTCGTTCCAGCGCAAGCCGGGCGAGAAGGACGCGTACACCATGCGCATCGAGGAGGCCGTGCGCCTCGCGAAGGCCATGGAGAGCGAGAACCTCACCGAGCTGCACATCGTCAACGGCCTCCACCCCAACCTGCCGTGGCGGTACTACCCGCGCTCCCTCTCCGAGCTGAAGAAGGCGCTCCCGAACGTCTCCCTCAAGGCCTTCACCGCCACCGAGATCCACCACTTCGAGACCATCTCGGGGATGTCGGCCTCCGACATCCTCGACGAGCTCATCGAGGCCGGCCTGGAGTCGCTGACCGGCGGCGGCGCCGAGATCTTCGACTGGGAGGTCCGGCAGCACATCGTGGACCACCGCACCCACTGGGAGGACTGGTCCCGGATCCACCGGCTCGCCCACTCCAAGGGCCTGAAGACCCCCTCGACGATGCTGTACGGGCACATCGAGGAGCCGCGCCACCGCGTCGACCACGTGCTGCGGCTGCGGGAGCTCCAGGACGAGACCGGCGGTTTCCAGGTCTTCATCCCGCTGCGCTACCAGCACGACTTCGTGGACATGCAGGACGGCAAGGTCCGCAACAAGCTCCAGGCCCGCACGACCATGGCGACCGGCGCGGAGGCGCTGAAGACCTTCGCGGTCTCCCGGCTCCTCTTCGACAACGTGCCGCACGTCAAGGTCTTCTGGGTCATGCACGGTGTGCAGACCGCCCAGCTCGCGCTCCAGCACGGCGCCGACGACATGGACGGCTCGGTGGTCGAGTACAAGATCACGCACGACGCCGACAACTACGGCACGCCGAACAAGCTCACCCGCGAGGACCTGCTGGAGCTGATCCGCGACGCCGGCTTCCGGCCGGTCGAGCGGAACACCCGGTACGAGATCATCCGCGAGTACCCGGGCCCGGACCCGGACCGGCGGGAGACGCCGCAGGCGATGCGCGTCTGACGCGGCGCGCACGCGAGGGGCCCGGCGGGTGACGTACCCCGCCGGGCCCCTCGCGTCTCAGGACGCGTGCCGCACCGGGATCCACAGCTCCGCCGCCGCCGTCTTCCAGTCCTCCGACGGGCGGACGGACAGGATCTCCGGGCCGGGGCGGCTCTCGTACGGGTTCGACGGGAACCACTCGGTGAAGACGTCCCGCCACAGGTACTGCAGCGCCTGCGGGTAGGGGCCCTCGTTCTCGAAGACG
Organism: Streptomyces sp. NPDC057854; assembly: GCF_042797055.1. Classification (NCBI taxonomy): domain Bacteria; kingdom Bacillati; phylum Actinomycetota; class Actinomycetes; order Kitasatosporales; family Streptomycetaceae; genus Streptomyces; species Streptomyces sp. NPDC057854. Next base: position 336,977 of record NZ_JBHVMF010000002.1, on the reverse strand, counting down.
TCCCAGGTGCCGGCGGGGACGTGCAGCGTCTCGTACTCCTCCGCCCCCTCCGGGCCGGTCACCGCGCCGTACCAGTGGTCGAGCTCGGCGCCCTCCTCGCGGCTGTCGGTGAGGTGCACGACCGCCGAGACCAGCCCGGCCGGCTCCCCGGCCGACAGCGCGGCCAGCGCCGCCAGGCGATCCTGTCCCAGGCCCCGGATCTGTGCGGCGATCGCCGGGTTCTCGCCCTCGTGGACGAGCGGGACCCGGGCCCTGCTGCCGGTGATCCCGAAGGCGTCCCGGGTCGTGACGCGGTACTTCATGCTGCTGTTCCCTTCGACGACGAGGCGGAAGGACATGCGCGGCTGGGCGGTGAGCGCGGCGCCGGTGCGGCGGGCCTCACCGGGCCCGATGCCGTGGACCGCGCGGAACGCCCGGGCGAACGCCTCGCCGGAGCCGTAGCCGTACCGGACGGCGATCTCCAGCAGCGTCCGCTCCCCGGCCAGCACCTCGGCGCCCGCGACGGTGAGCCGCCGGCGGCGCACGTACTCCGACAGCGGCATCCCCGCGAGGGCGGAGAAGAGCCGTCGGAAGTGGTACTCCGACGTGTGGGCGATCCGGGCCAGTTCGGCCGGGTCGAGGTCGCCGTCGAGGCGCGCCTCGACGTGGTCGAGGGCCCGGTTCAGTCCGTCCAGCACGGCTGGTCCTTCCTGTCTGGTGCGACGTCCTCACGGTAGGAACGGCTCGCGGTCCGGCACCCGACAATCCGTGCCCGGTCAGGTCAGGGTCAGCAGCATGGTGATGTCGTCGCGGTAGTCGTCGTCGGCCACGCGGATGGCGCCGGGGACGCGCCCGACCTCCTGGTAGCCGGCCTTCGCGTAGAAGGTGTCGGTGCCGGTGCCGCCCCGGACGCCGAGCCGGATCGCGTCGACGCCCTCGAAGCCGGGGGCGGTGCGGACGGCGCGCTCGACCGCCGCCATCAGGTCGCGGCCGTACCCCTTGCCCTGGTGCTTCGGGTGCACCATCACGGTGTACAGCCACACCCAGTGGGTCATGAGGCGGTGGGTGTTGAACGCGAAGACGGCGGTGGCGGCGACCGTGCCGTCCTCGTCCCGCCCGACCAGGAGCCGGTGGGTGCCCTGGGCCATGCCGACGAGGTGCTGGCGGAGCGCGGGGCGGACGTCGTCGCCGGTGACGGGTGCGACGAAGCCGACGGCGCCGCCCGCGTTGGTGACGTCGACCCAGAGGTCGAGGATGCTGTCGGTCAGGGCCTGGTCGACCGGCGGATCGACCTCGAAGGTAAGGGTCATATTGTGACCGTATCCCTTACTCGGCGATCGGATCAAGGCACTCCCGCCACCCCCTTCCGGCGCCCGCGCCACCGCGTGCTTCACTGGAGGGGCCGTCCCGTATGGGAAGGTTCGGCACGGCTCGCCACGGCTGGGAACGGCGCGCGACGGCTTCGGAAGGGAAGCGTGGACTGACATGCTCCGCTACTCGCTGATGCGGCTCGGCATCTTCGCCGGCTGCTTCTTCGCCCTGTGGGGCCTGGTGTACGTCGGCGCGCTGCCGCGCGGCCTCGGCGACTCCAACCTCCTGTGGGTCCTGCTCCTCGCCATCGTCGTCTCGGCCCCCCTGAGCTTCGTCCTGCTCCGCAAGCAGCGCGACTCCCTGAGCGCCGAGATCGTCGAGAAGGTCGACCGCGCCAAGGACCGCCTCCACGAGAACCGCACCCGCGAGGACGTCTGACCCCGGGCCGGGGCAGCCGCATGGCGGGCGACGCGTGGATCGCCGAGACCGCGCCCTACCTGACCCCGCGCGAGCCCGGGCAGAGCGACGCGTGGACCGACGAGGCCGCCCGGCGCGGCCGCCGCGGCGGCCAGCGGCTCCTCCACGCGGGCGAGGCGGACGCCCCTGAGGCGGTCCGCGCGGCCCTCGGGCTCGCCGTCGGCGCGCGCGTCGTCGTCAGGCGGCGGCTGATCCTGCTGGACGACCGGCCCGTGGAACTGGCCGACAGCTACTACCCCCTCTCCGTCGCCGGCGGCACGCCCCTCGCCGAACCGCGCAAGGTCCCCGGCGGCGCCGTCACCCTGCTCAAGGAGCTGGGGTACGTCGGCGCCGAGGTCGTCGAGGACGTGAGCGCGGACCTGGCCGGCCCGGAGGAACGCGAACACCTCGCCCTCCCGGAGGGCAGCGCCGTCCTCCGGCTGCTCCGGCTCACGCGGACCGCCGACGGGACGCCGATGGAGGCGTCGCTGATGACCATGCCGGCCGGCAGGCACCTCACGTACCGGCTGCCCGCCGAACGGCCCCCGGTGTGACGGCGGTGTGTGACGGCGGCGTGTAAGGGCTGCGTAAGGTTGCTCACAGATCACTTGCCCCTGGCGGGAGCTTTCCGGCTCTCACCAGGGGTGTTCTGTTTCGGTCACGGGCGTCCGGTTCTCGATCTCAAAGAACAGCTTTGAGGATCTCAAAGTTCAAGTGTTAACGTATCGGCCATGACGACAGCAGTGCGCCTCCACCACGCCCCGGGCATCCCGCTCGTGGCGCGCCTGCACGTCGATCTCTGCCGCTGTATGTCCGCGGCCTGTTGTCGCCGCGAGTCCTGAGGCCCCGCGCCTCCCCGGCAGCATGCAGCGGCGCCCCGTGCGAGAGAAGCACGGGCGAGTGCCGCACCCCCGTCCCGTATCCCCATACGCATCAGTGGAGTGTGTCCGTGTCCGCGTCCGCGTCCGCCACCGAGGCCAAGCCCTCGTCCCGGATACCGAAGGTCCCCTTCTGGGCCCAGATCGTCGCCGGTCTGGTGCTCGGCGTCCTGCTCGGGTGGATCGCCCGCAGCCAGGACGTCTCCTGGCTGAAGGAGACCCTCGCGCAGGTCGGCGACATCTTCGTCCAGCTGCTCAAGCTGGCCGTCGCCCCGCTCGTCTTCTTCGCCATCCTGGTGTCCATCACCAACCTGCGGAAGGTGAACAACGCCGCCCGGCTCGCCACCCGCACCCTCCTCTGGTTCATGATCACCTCGCTGATCGCGGTCGCCATCGGCCTCGCGATCGGCCTGATCACCAACCCCGGCGCCGGCACCGGCCTCACCCCGCAGGACGGCAAGCTGCCGAAGCGCGAGGGCTCCTGGATCGACTTCCTCACCGGCATCGTCCCGACCGACGTCATCACGCCCTTCACCGAGCTGAACGTCCTCCAGATCGTCTTCATGGCCGCCGTCGCCGGCATCGCCGCCCTCAAGCTCGGCGACAAGGCCCAGCCGATCCTCACCCTCTCCGAGTCGGTCCTGGAACTCCTCCAGAAGGCCCTGTGGTGGGTCATCCGCCTCGCCCCGCTCGGCACCGTCGGCCTCATCGGCTTCGCCATCGCCGACTACGGCTGGGAGCTCATCGGCAAGTACGCGACCTTCACCGCCGACGTCTACATCGGCTGCGCCCTGGTCCTCTTCGGCGTCTACCCGCTGCTGCTCGCCACCGTCGCCAAGGTCAACCCGCTCCAGTTCTTCAAGGGCGCCTGGCCCGCCATCCAGCTGGCCTTCGTCTCCCGCTCCTCGGTCGGCACCATGCCGGTCACCCAGAAGGTCACCGAGCGCCTCGGCGTCCCGAAGGAGTACGCCTCCTTCGCCGTCCCGTTCGGCGCCACCACCAAGATGGACGGCTGCGCCGCGATCTACCCGGCGCTCGCCGCGATCTTCATCGCGCAGATCTTCGACGTGCAGCTCGGCATCGGCGACTACCTGCTGATCGCCTTCGTCTCGGTGATCGGCTCCGCCGCCACCGCCGGCCTCACCGGCGCCACGGTCATGCTGACCCTGACCCTCTCCACCCTGGGCCTCCCCCTGGAGGGCGTCGGCCTCCTCATGGCGATCGACCCGATCCTGGACATGATGCGCACGGCGACGAACGTGGCCGGCCAGGCACTGGTCCCGGTGATCGTCTCCGCCCGCGAGAAGATCCTCGACGTCACCGCGTACGAGAACGCCTCCTCGTCCCCGATCGACGAGCTGGGCTCCCGGGACGCCGAGCCGAAGACGGCGGTCGCCGCCGCGGCCTGACCCCGCCCCGCGTACCCCACGTGCCCCTCGCCCCCGTCCGGGCGGGGGGCACGTAGGCTTTGGCGGGCGCGCCGGACGATCATGGGCGGGACAGCGAGGGCGGAGAGGGACGTGGCGGGGACCAAGAGGCTGCCGCGGGCCGTGCGGGAGCGGCAGATGATGGACGCCGCCGTGGCGTGTTTCGCGCGGGCGGGGTACCAGGCGGCGTCGATGGACGAGATCGCCGAGCTGGCCGGGGTGTCGAAGCCGCTGGTCTACCTGTACCTGAACTCCAAGGAGGAGCTGTTCACCGCCTGCATCCGGCGGGAGGCGGAGGCGCTGCTCGGGGCCGTCGCCGCGGTCGTGGGGGACACCGCCGCGCCGCCGGACGAGCGGTTGTGGGCGGGGCTGCTGGCGTTCTTCGGGCACGCGGCGGACCATCCGGACGCCTGGGCGGTGCTGAGCCGGCACGCGCGGACGCAGGGCGAGCCGTTCGCGACCGAGGCGGCGCGGATGCGGGAGGAGATCACGGACTTCGTGACCGGGCTGATCGGCGAGGCGGCGCGGGCGGCGCACGGGCCGGTCGACATCGGCGAGCGGGACGTGGCGGCGCTGGCGCAGGCCCTGGTCGGGTCGGCCGAGTCGCTGGCGACGTGGGCCAACGAGACGCCCGGGGTGACGGCGCGGGAGGCCGCCGCGACGCTGATGAACTTCGCCTGGTCCGGGCTCGGGAATCTCATGAAGAACGAGCGCTGGTCTCCCCGCTGAGCCTTACCGGGCAGTAAGGTTACCGGCCAGTCCCCCCGGGCGGGTCCGTGAGGGCTCCGTACGGCCGCACGTCCGCTCCACGACGCACGACGCACGCACACGCACGACGTACGCACGACGCACGACGCACCACCTTCGTCCATCGCGCAGACCGAGGAGCCGCCCGTGCCGTCCGACCTCGCCCTCCTCCGCGTCGACGGCCGGGTCCGGGAGGCCGCCGCGCCCGCCCTCGTCCCCCTCGTGGACCGCGGATCGCTCGCCGACCTGCCGTACGACAACGCCCGCCATCACCCCGACGCCGTCGTCTTCTCCCGCAAGGACGCCGACGGACGCTGGACGGACGTGACCGCCGCCCGGTTCGCCGCCGAGGTGCACGCCGTCGCCAAGGGGCTCGTCGCCCACGGGCTCCGCCCCGGCGACCGGCTCGCGCTGATGGCCCGGACGACCTACGAGTGGACGCTCCTCGACTTCGCCGCCTGGGCCGCCGGACTCGTCACCGTCCCCGTGTACCCCACCGCCTCCGCCTTCCAGACCCGCTGGATCCTCCAGGACTCCGGCGCCGTCGCCTGCGTGGTCGAGGACGCGGACCAGGGCCGGCTCGTCTCCGCCGAACGCCGGCAGCTCCCGGGCCTCGCCCACCTGTGGGTCCTCGGCGCCGGAGCCGTGCGGCAGCTGCGCGAGGCCGGCGCGCGCGTCCCCGACGAGACGGTCACCGCCCGGCGCGGACTCCTCACCCCCGACGCCCTCGCCACCCTCGTGTACACCTCCGGCACCACCGGCCGGCCCAAGGGCTGCGCCCTCACCCACGCCAACTTCTTCGCCGAGGTCGACAACGCGATCCGGCTGCTCCACCCCGTCTTCGCGCCCGAGGGCGGCGAACCGCCCGCCACCCTCCTCTTCCTGCCGCTCTCGCACGTCTTCGGGCGGATGGTCGCGGTCGGCTGCGTCCGCGCCCGGGTGCGCGTCGGGCACGCGCCGGCCGTGGAGGGCGACGCGCTCCTCGACGACCTGGCCGCCTTCCGGCCGACGTTCCTCCTCGCGATCCCGTACGTGATGGAGAAGGTGTACGACCGGGCCCGCGCCACCGCCGAACGCTCCGGCCGGGGCGCCGCCTTCGACCGCGCCGCGCGCACCGCCCGCCGCTACGGGCGGGGCGGGACGCCGCCGCTGTCGGTGCGGGCCGCCCGCGCCCTGTACGACCCGCTGGTCTACCGGCGGATCCGGGCGGCGCTCGGCGGCCGGGTGCGGTACGTGATCTGCGGCGGCGCGCCGCTGGGCGTGCGGCTCGCGGAGTTCTTCCGCGGGGCGGGCGTCGAGGTCTTCGAGGGGTACGGCCTCACGGAGACCACCGCCGCGTCCACCGTCACCCCGCCGCTCGCGCCGCGCACCGGCACGGTCGGCCTTCCGCTGCCCGGCACCGCCGTCCGGATCGCCGACGACGGCGAGGTGTGGCTGCGCGGCCCGCACGTCTTCGCCGGCTACTGGGACGCGCGGCGCGGCACCGCCGTCCCGCACACCGACGGCGGCTGGTTCCCCACCGGCGACGTCGGCGCCCTCGACGACGACGGCTACCTCACCCTCACCGGCCGCAAGAAGGACCTCCTCGTCACGACCGCCGGCAAGAACGTCGCGCCCGCGCCGCTGGAGGACCGGCTGCGCGCCCATCCGCTCGTGGCCCAGTGCATGGTGGTCGGCGACGGCCGGCCGTACGTCGCCGCGCTGATCACCCTCGACCACGAGGGCCTCGCCCACTGGCGGCGCATGCGGGGCAAGGACCACCTGGCGCTGTGGGAGCTGGCCCGCGACGACGAACTGCTCGCGGTGGTCCGGCAGGCGGTGGACGACGCCAACCGGCTGGTCTCCCGGGCCGAGTCCATCCGCGCCTTCCGGATCGTGACCACCGGGTTCTCCGAGTCGTCCGGCCACCTCACCCCGTCGCTGAAGCTCCGGCGGCGGGCGGTGCTGCGGGACTTCGCGCGGGAGGTCGAGGAGATGTACGCGGATCCCCTCTAGCGGATCCCCTCCAGGGGAGAGGTACGCGCGGATCCCTCTAGGGCCAGAGGAGTTCGCGGGTCCAGTCGCCGCCGGGACCGGTCCGGCGGTAGCGGAGGCGGAGGTGGCGGCGGCGGGCGTCGCCCTGGAAGAACTCCACCTCCTCCGGCTCGACCACGTACAGGGTCCAGGTGGGGGCGTCGGCGTCCGGCTCGGCCTCGGCGCGGCGCCAGGCCGCGTCGCTCGCGGCGGCGAGGGTGCCGGGGGAGTCGAGGGGTTCGCTCTGGCGGCCGGTGAGGGCGGCGGCGAGGGCGCCGGTGGTCCGCGCGTGCAGGTCGGCGTACGCCTCCTCCCGGCTCGCCGTCGTCACGGGCCCCCGCACCCGGACCTGGCGGCCCTGGGCCGGCCAGTAGAAGCCGAGCGCGGCCCGCGGGTTGGCGGCGAGCTGGCGGCCCTTGGCGCTGGTGGCGTGCGAGGCGAAGTGCCAGCCGCGGGCGTCCGCGTCGTGCAGCATCACCGTCCGGACGTCGGGGCGGCCGTCCGCGCCGGCCGTGGCGAGCGCGACGGTGTGCGGCTCGGGCTGGCCTGCGGCGACGGCGCCGAGGAACCAGGTGTGGAAGAGGGGCAGGGGCTCGGCCGGGGCGGCTTCCGGGTCGAAGGCGGGCAGCTCGGTGTCCCAGACCCGCAGCCCGTGCAGCGCCTGGCGAAACGCGTCACTCATGGGGCGAGGGTATGCGCACCGGGCCGCCGGCGTGCGGGTCCCGCGCGGCGTCAGGCGCTCGACAGGACGAGGGTGGCGGCGGAGCAGAACCAGCCGCCGGTGGCGGAGGCGACGGCGAGGCGGGGGAGGGAGCCGTCGGGGCGGCGGACCTGGAGGCCGGGCGCCTCGCCGCGGAGCTGGCGCACCGCCTCGACCAGGAGGAAGAGGCCCCGCATGCCGGGGTGGCAGGCGGAGAGGCCGCCGCCGTCGGTGTTGACCGGCACGGCGGCCGGGTCGGTGACGTACGCGCCGCCCTCGCCCTTGGCGCAGAAGCCGAGGTCCTCCAGGGTCACCAGGGTCATGTAGGTGAAGGCGTCGTAGATCTCGGCGACGTCGATGTCGGCGGGCGTGACGCCGGCGCGCGCGAAGGCGAGGCGTCCGCTGACGGCCGCGGGGGAGACGGTGAGGTCGTCCCACTCGGACATGGTCGTGTGGGAGGTGTGTTCGCCGGCGCCGAGGATCCAGACCGGTGCCTTGCGGGTGTCCGCGACGTACTCCTCGGCGACGAGGAGGACCGCGCAGCCGCCGTCGCTGCGGATGCAGCAGTGCAGCTTGGTGAAGGGGTCGGCGATCATCGGGCCGGACAGGACGTCGTCGACGGTGATCGGGTCGCGGAACATCGCCTCGGGGTTGTGCGCCGCGTGCGCCCGGGCCCGGACGGCGACCTCGGCGAGCTGCTCCAGCGTGGTGCCGTACCGGTGCATGTGGCGGCGGGCGGCCATCGCGTACTTGGCGACGAGGGTGTGTCCGTACGGCACCTCGAACTGGAGCGGGCCGCGGGCGCCGAAGGAGAGGTTGGCGGTGCGGCGGCGGGCCTTGATGTCGGCGCGCGCGGTGGAGCCGTACACGAGCAGCACCGCGTGGGCGCGGCCCGTCGCGATGGCGTCGGCGGCGTGGGCGGCCATGACCTCCCAGGTGGCGCCGCCGACGGTGGTGGAGTCGACCCAGGTGGGGCGCAGCCCCAGGTATTCGGCGACTTCGACGGGGGCGAGGGTGCCGAGCCCGGCGGAGGCGAGGCCGTCGACGAGGGAGCGGTCGAGGCCGCTGTCGGCGAGGGCGCGGCGGGCGGCCTGGGCGTGCAGCGCGTAGGGGGTGGCCTCGTCGACCCGGCCGCAGTCGGAGAGCGCGACGCCGGCGACGGCGACCCGGCGGCGGCCGGGGGGAGCGGTGCGCGTGGAAGCGGTCATGAATCTGACGGTACATCAGATCCGGGCGGATCGGGGGGCGCGTCGCTCTGGGCAATCCGCTTCCGCGCGGCCTAACATGACGGCCCGTCAGATACGGAGGAAGCCCCATGGACACCGCCGACGGCGCGGACCCCGATCCGCTCACCGAGGACCAGCGGCAGTTCCGCCGCACCCTGCGCACCCTGCGCGGCCTGCTCGAACGGCACGCCGGACCCCCGGCCGGCGCCCCCGAGGGGTACGACCCCGCCCTGTGGGCCCGGATGTCCGGCGAGCTCGGCCTCACCCGGCTCGCCCTCCCCGCGGAGTACGGCGGCACCGGCCGCGGCCTCCCCGCGCTCGCCCTCGCCTGCGAGGAGACCGGCCGCACCCTCGCCCCCTCCCCGCTGCTCGCCACCGCCGCCCTCACCGCCCCCCTCGTCGCCGCCCTCGGCACCCCCGCCCAGCGCGCCGCCCTGCTGCCCCGCGTCGCCGACGGCACCCTCACCTGCGCGCTCGCCGTCCCCGGCGGCTCCCTCGCCCACGCCCTCGGGCTCACCGGCGACAACACCACCGGCGCCTGGTCCGGCGACGGCCGCGCCGGCGGCGTCCAGGCCCGCCCGGCCCCCGCGCCCTCCACCGGCTGGCTGCTCTATGGCGAGGCCGACCAGGTCCTCGACGGGCACAGCGCCGGACTCCTCCTCGTCGCCGCCCACACCGGCGGCTTCGCCCGCAGCCGTACGCTCCTCTACCTGGTCCGCGCCGACGACGCAGGCCCCGGCCTCGTCCGCACCCCCCGCACCGGCCTCGACCCCACCCGCCGGCCGGCCGGCGTCCAGCTCCGCGACGTCCCGGCCGCCCTCCTCGGCGAGGACCCCGCCGACCCCGCCGACATCACCCGCGCCCTCGCCGCCGCCGGCCGCACCGCCGCCGTCCTCCTCGCCGCCGAGGCCACCGGAGCCGCCCGCGCCGCCCTGGACGGCGCCCTCCGCCACGCCACCGCCCGCGACCGGCACCGCCTCGCCGACCTGCACGCCCGGATCGAGACCGCCCGGACGCTCACCCACGGCGCCGCCCGCGCACCGGGACCCGGCCCCGAGAGCGGCCCCCTCGCGCTCGCCCAGGCCCTCGACGTCCTCCGCGCCGCCGCCGGCGAAGCCGTACCCCCGCACGACGCCGACCGCTTCGGCCGCCGCGCCGCCGCCGACGCGCTCCTCTTCGGACCCGTCGGCCGGCTCAGGGCCCGCGCGGCCGAACGCACCGGACTCCTCCGAGAGGCGGCGGCCTGATGCCCCTCGGCGTGACGCTCGTCCAGAAGGTCTCCTCGACCCGCGCCTTCGCGAAGATCGCCCCCCACGTCATCCCCGCCCTCGACCAGGCCGTGCACCGGCTCAGCGGCGGAAAAGCCCTGCTCAGCACCCGGATGCTGCCCGGAGTCGTGCTCACCGCCACCGGCGCCCGCAGCGGCCTGCCCCGCACCACCCCACTCGCCTGCATGCCCGAACCCGACCGGGGGACCTGGCTGCTGATCGGCTCCAACTTCGGCCGCCCCGGCCACCCCTCCTGGACCGCCAACCTGCTCGCCCACCCGGACGCCGAGATCAGCTGGAAGGGCGAGACCGTCCCCGTGCGCGCCGAACGGCTCACCGGCGACGAACGGGCCGCGGCCTGGGCGGCGGCGCTCGCCTTCTGGCCCCCGTACGCCGCGTACCAGGCCCGGATCGACCGCGAGATCCGGCTCTTCCGCCTCACCCGCCGGTGATCCGGCCCCGGACACGACGACGCCGACGGCGGTCCCGCCCGCGAGGGGCGGCGGCCGGCGTCGGCGTCGACGACAGGACGAGGGGAAGGAGGGGAGGCTCCGGGCGGTCGCCCGGCAGCACTCCGGGCTATCTCACCGGCTTCTTGCCGGTGATGCCCAGATGCACCAACAGGGCCAGGTTCGGCTTGAGTTCGGCCTGCTTCACACCCCAGGTGGTGAAGCCCTTCTGGTGGCCGGCGACCGCGGCCAGCATCGCCACGAGCGAGCCCGCCACCGCCGCGGCGCTGACCTCCTTGTCGATCTTGCCCTTGCCCTGGAGCTCCTTCACCGCGTCCGTCAGGGAGTTGGTGACCGAGTTCAGGATCTTCATGCGGATCTTGTAGAAGCGCTTGTCGCCCTCGGCGGCGCCGAGGTCCACGACCCGCAGGATCGCGTCGTGCTTCCGCCAGAAGTCCAGGAAGCCGTCGACGAGTTCCTCGGAGGTCTGCCAGGCCGCCTTGCCGACCCAGGAGCGCCCGGAGACCAGTTCGGTCAATCCGGCGCCCTCCTTCGCCATTTCCTCCGCGAGCTCCAGGACGGCCCCCTCGACGTCCGGGAAGTACTGATAGAACGTCGCGGGTGAAGTACCCGCCTTCCGGGCCACGTCGATCACCTTGACGTCCCGGTACGGCGAGGAGCTGAGCATCTCACCGAGGCAGTCGAGCAGCTTCTGCCGCGTCGCCTGACCGCGTCGTCCGGCCACGCGGCCGTCGACGGTGCGTACTTGTCCTGTCATGCCGTCAGCTTACCGAGGGGGGGTCGGCGCGCGATTCGGCCGACTGCAAATGGGGTGCACCCCGTTCCCCGAGGTCGGCGGGGGTCTCCCCGGCGCGTCGCACGCCACCCCGCGCCCGGCCCCCGCGCCTCCCGCCCGGCCCCGCGCCCGCCTCCGCCCGCCCGCCTCCGCCCGCTCCCTCCCGTACGACCGCGAACGGCCCCGTCCCGTACGACCGCGCTCGCCTCCGCCCCGCACGACGGCGACCGCCCCGGACGGCGCACGCCGGGGCGCGCCGGCCGGTCCGCCGTCCTAGCGTGGAGCCATGGCCGTATACACAGAGGGCACCCCGTGCTGGGTGGACGCGCAGCTCCCCGACCTGGAGGCGGGCAAGCGCTTCTACGGCGAGCTCTTCGGCTGGACCTTCGACGAGGACCGCGACGAGGCCCTGCTGGACGGCCGCCGGGTCGCCGGGCTGCTCCCCAAGCGCGACGGCCGGATGCCCACGACCTGGACCGTCTACCTCGCCACCGCCGACGCCGGCACCGTCGCCTCCCGGGTCCGGGCGGCCGGCGGGCAGATGGTCATGGAGCCGTACCCGGTCGGCCCCTTCGGCGTCCTCGCCCTCGCCGCCGACCCCGGCGGCGCCGTCGTCGGCCTGCGCCAGTCCGGCGAGGACGACGGCTTCGAGGTCGTGAACGAACCGGGCGCGTTCTGCTGGATGGAGGTGTACACCCGCCGCCCCGGGCCCGTGGACACCTTCTACGCCTCCGTCTTCGGCTGGCTCGGCCGCCAGGCCGACCCCGCCGAGGAGGGCAAGGAGCCCGGTTTCGACTACCGGGTCTGGTCCCCGCCCGGCTCCCGCGCCGGCGACGACACCGCCTTCGGCGGCCGGGCCGTCATCACCGACGCCTTCCCTGCCGAGATGCCCGGCCACGTCCTCGTCTACTTCGCCGTCCGCGACACCGACGAGGCGTGCGCCACCACCGTCCGGCTCGGCGGCCGGGTCGCCGAACCCCCCGCCGACACCCCCCACGGCCGGATCGCCGTCCTCCACGACAACCAGGGCGCCCGCTTCGCCGTCCTCGCCGACCCGGCCCCGCCCGCCCCCCTCGCGGCCGGCGAGGAGCCCGCCGCCCTCTCCACCGACACCGCCCCCCTCGCCGTCCCCGCACCCCCCGCCTCCACCCTCGCGGAGCCGCCGCCCGACCGGTGAGGCTTCCGCTCCGTATGAGGTGTGACACCCCGATCCGCCCCCGGGTTCGCAACAAGGGCTCCGGACAGGAAGAATCAGGGGCCCGGGCCGTACCGTCATGGCCCGTACGGGGAGGTGGCAGGCAAGTGGAACAGCTGACGCAGCACGACCCGAGACGCATCGGGCCCTTCGAGGTGCTGGGCCGGCTCGGCGCGGGCGGCATGGGCCTGGTCTATCTCGCGCGGTCGGCGTCCGGCCGGCGCGTGGCGATCAAGACCGTGCGCACGGAGCTCGCGGAGGACCAGCTGTTCCGGGTCCGCTTCACCCGGGAGGTGGAGGCCGCCCGGGCGGTGTCCGGGTTCTACACGGCCGCCGTCGTCGACGCCGACCCGCGCGCCGCCGTGCCGTGGCTGGCGACCGCGTACGTCCCGGCGCCGTCGCTGGAAGAGATAGTGAACGAGTGCGGGCCGCTCCCGGCCCAGGCCGTCCGCTGGCTCGCCGCCGGTGTCGCCGAGGCCCTGCAGTCCATCCACGGCGCCGGGCTCGTCCACCGCGACCTCAAGCCGTCGAACGTGCTCGTCGTCGAGGACGGGCCCCGGGTGATCGACTTCGGCATCGCGTCCGGCGTCTCCAACACACGGCTGACGATGACCAACGTCGCCGTGGGCACCCCCGCCTACATGTCGCCCGAGCAGGCCCGGGACTCGCGCAGCGTCACCGGCGCCAGCGACGTCTTCTCGCTCGGCTCCATGCTGGTGTTCGCCGCCACCGGCCACGCGCCCTTCCACGGCGCCAACCCGGTGGAGACCGTCTTCATGCTGCTCCGCGAGGGCCCCGACCTGGAGGGCCTGCCGGAGGAGCTGCGGCCGCTCATCGAGGCGTGCATGCAGATGGACGTGGCCCAGCGGCCGACGCCGGCCGACCTCCAGGCCATGCTCGCCCCGCACCTCTTCGGCCCCGGCAGCGACGACAGCGGCACCGCGTCGGCGTGGCTGCCGGAGAGCGCCGTCGCCATGATCGAGACCCGCCGCGGCGGCGGCCGGACGGTCCCGCAGCCGCCGGTGTCCCCGCCGCCGATGCCGCCGCGCCCGCCCGTCCCGTACGACGGCGGCGACCCGCGTGCGCCCGAGCCCGTCCACGCGGGCGGCCGGCACGCGGGGCCCGCGGAGGAGTCCGGCGGGCCGGTGCGGCTCGGCGGCGCCACCGTGCCGATCGGCCCCGGGCCGCGGGTCGCGGACACCCGGGCGGCGCTCGCGGTCGGCCAGGCCGCCGACCCGCACGCCACCGGCTGGCTCCGGCCGCCCGGCGGGGAGGCGGCGCCCGCGCCCGCCCCGGCGCCGGAGGCCCCGGCCGTACCGCCGCAGCCTGCGCCCGGCGGCTGGCGGCCGTGGCGCTTCCGCATGTCGAACGACGTGTGGGGGACGCCGGTCGTCGACGGCGACCTGCTGTACGTGACCTCCTTCGAGGTGCACGCGCTGGACACCGGGTCCGGCCGGCGCCAGTTCAAGACCCGGGACGTGGCCTGGTCGATGGCGGTCGCGCAGGGCCGGATCCACGCCTCGGACGGGCCCACGCTGTACGCGCTGGACGCCGTCGACGGCAGCGAGCGGTGGCGGCTGCGCACCGACGCCTGGGTGTACTCCCTCCAGGTGGACCGGGGCACCGTCGTCACCGGCACCCGGGGCGGCGGCGTGCAGGGCTGGGAGGCGTCCAACGGCGCCAAGCTGTGGGAGATCACCGGCTGCCAGACGGACTTCGAGACCCCGGAGGCGGGCCCGGCCGTGCACGGCGACACCGTGTACGTGTGGCGGGACGCCCGGCTCCAGGCGCTCGACGCCCGCACGGGCACCGAGCGCTGGTCGTACCCGATCGGCGACGCCGCGTCCTGCGGGCACGTCCCGGTGCGGGTCGCCCCTGCCGAGGACGGCTGCGTGTACGTCTCCGCCGGCACCCGCGTCCTGTCCATCGACATCGCCGCCGGGCACGTCCGCTGGCACTTCGAGGCGCCCGCCGTCTTCCTCTCGCCGCCCGCCTTCGCGCCCGGCCCGGCGGTCACCGGCGGCGGCGTGTACCTGGCCGACCACCTCGGCACGGTGTACGCGATCGACGCCACCACCGGGCAGGACCGCTGGCGGATCGCGACCGAGCAGCGCCAGTCGTCCGAGCCGGTGCTCGTCGCCGCGGGCAACGTGCACGTCGGCAGCGGCAGCGCCCTCTACACCCTGGACGCGGTCACGGGCACGCCCCGCTGGCGGTTCGCGGCCGGCTCCGAACTGGTCGGCACCCCGGTCGTCGCGGACGGGCGGGTCCACTTCGGCTCCGCCGACCACGTGCTGTACACGCTGGACGCGACCGGTGGGCAGCTGCGCTGGAAGCTCGCCACGGGCGGCGAGATCACCGGCTCGCCGGTGGTCCGCAACGGGGTCGTGTACGCGTGCAGCAAGGACCGCTGCGTGTACGCGCTCGACGCGGCGAAGGGCACGGCCACGGGCCGCGGCTCGGCGGCCCGCTAGCCCGTCGGCCGGTCGTCCCGGCCGTCCCGGTCGCGGGGCGGGTCGGCCGGCACGTCGAAGCGGCCGGGAGCGGCGTACGGCATGGACCGGGTTTCGGCGTCGTACCCGCCGCGCCCGTCGTACCCGTCGTGTCCGTCGCGCGTCTCGGCCGTGACCGGGCCCGTGTCCTGCGGCCGGGCGGGCGGCTGCTCGTCGCGCCGGGCGCGCGCCTGCCGGTGGTCCTTGCGGCGGCCCGCCATGACGAGCGCGCCGAGCAGCAGCAGGATGCCGCCGCCGACGGCGTTGGCGACGCCGTCGCCGAGGCCGCGCCCGTCGCCGGACACGACGAGGCTGCCCTCGGCCTGCCCGACCCGGACCATCCACAGGACGGTGAAGCCGAGGACGACCACGCCGGCGACGGCGACGAGCACCCGGGAACGCAGCACCACGCCGACGACGGCGAGCAGGGCGGCGACGGCGAACGGCAGCAGGATCGAGCCGATGACCCCGGCCCGGGTCTCGGTGATGCCGGAGAAGAGGTCCCCGATCCGGTAGTCGCGGCCGTGACGGCCGTCGTACCAGGCACGGAAGGGGCTCCAGACGGCGGCCGTCGCTCCGACGAGGGCGAGGACCGAGCCGACGACGTTGCGGATCATCGTGCGCCCTCCTCGGGGTGCTTCGAGGTCCTGCGCTCCCGCTTTCGACGCTACGCGCGGTGGCCGGGGCCCGCCATGCGGGGCGCCGGGGCTCGCTAGGGTGTGGCCCGCACACGACGGACGGACGGGGAGGACGGCGATGGTACGGACCCGGTGGAAGCTGGCGGCGGCGCTGACGGTGGTGGTGCTGGCGCTGACCGGCTTCGAGACCGGCTCGGGCGGCAAGGGCGGCGGCAGCGGCAAGAGCAAGAGCCGCAGCAGTGACGGCGGCGGCTGCTCCAGCGACAAGAAGGACAACGACGACTACCAGGGCTCCGGGTGGAGCGGGGACGGCGGCAGCGGCAGCGGCAGCGAGTACACCGCCGAGCCGGCGCCCTCCGCCTCCGGCACGGCGGGCCCGGACGTGACGGTCGTCGACTGCGTGGAGCCCGCGCGGAAGAAGCGCAAGGGCAAGCCCGCCCGCAAGGCGGACACGACGGCGACGCTGCGGTTCTCCAACCCCGAGTACACCCCGCTCAGCTACCGCGTGGTCCTGGAGTTCCGCAGCGACAAGGGGTCCGTGATCTCCACGGCGGAGACGACGGTGGCGCTGCAGGCGGGGGAGCGGAAGGACGTCGAGGTGCCGATGGGCAGCCCCGGGCTCGTGGACCGGGTCGCCTCGTGCACGGTCGGCACGGTGCAGCAGCTGTAGTCCGGGAGCACGGTCCGGGAGCGGGAGGCCCTACCGCGTCCGGTGTCCGGTCCGCCGCGCGGTGAACAGCTCCGCCTGCCGGTCCGCCGGCAGGTTCCCGAGCGTCACCAGCTGCGGGGCCTGGGCGAGCGCCTGGGACCTCACCGCCTCCTTGGCCGTCCACAGGGCCCGTACGGTGCCCTGCACGGCCTCCGTCGGGTAGCCGGCGATGACGGCCGCCGCCTCCCGCGCGGCGGCGAGCGCACCGCCGGGCGCGGTCACCTCGCTGACCAGGCCGGTCTCGTAGGCGCGCCGGGCGGAGAGGCGTTCGGCGGAGCCCATGAGGGCCATCCGGGCGATCTCCCCGAAGGGCGTCCGCTGCGCCATGTGGATGGTCTCGAAGGCGCTGACCATGCCGTAGGTGGTGTGCGGGTCGAAGAAGGTCGCCGTCTCGCCGGCGATCAGGAACTCGGCCTCGCCGAGCAGGTAGAAGGCGCCCCCGCAGGCCATCCCCTCGACCGCGGCGATCACCGGTTTCCACAGGTCGTTGGCCTTGGGCCCGATGGCGATCAGCGGGTCGTCGACGCTGTACGGGGACGGGGGCTGCGGCACCCGGGCGGCGTCGTCGCGGTCGACGCCGGTGCAGAAGGCGCGGCCGCCGGCGCCGGTGAGGACGATCGCGCGGACGGTGTCGTCGTACCGGAATCCCCGCCAGGCGGCGGCGAGCGCGTCCGCCATGGCGAGGGTGATCGCGTTGTGGCGGGCGGGCCGGTCGAGGGTGACGACGGCGACGCCGGTCTTCTCGTCGCGTTCCACCGCGAGGCCGGGGGCGCCGCTCATCCGCGTTCCAGGAGCCAGCGGGGGACGGCGATGCCGTCGATCTCGGTGAAGGCGACACGGACGGGGGCGCCGATCCGCAGCCGGGCGGGGTCGACGGAGTTCAGGGGGGCGTCGGGGGCGGTGACGACGTTGCCGGCGAGGCGGACGCGGGGGGCGTCGGCGAGTTCGACGAGGACCGCGTTGTAGGGGGCCTGGGCGGCGTAGTCGGGCAGCAGCGGCGGGTGCGGGAGCACGTACGACCAGATCCGGCCGCGGCCGGACATGCGCCGCCAGGTGGTGGCGAAGGACTGGCAGTGGGGGCAGCAGGGGCGGGGCGGGAAGCGGAGTTCGCCGCAGTGGTCCTCGGCGCACGCCTGGATCCGGAGTTCGCCGCGGGCGGTGAACTCCCAGAAGGGGGCGCCGTCTTCGTCGATGACGGGGTTCAGCACGGGTCAGCTCCTGAGGAGGAGGGCGGAGGTGGGGACGCCTTCGCCGGCGGTGACGAGGCAGGTGGCGGCGCCGGGGACTTGGGCGGTGGAGGTGCCGCGGAGCTGCTTGACGCCCTCGTTGACGAGGTTGAAGCCGTGGACGTACGCCTCGGAGAGGCCGCCGCCGCCGGTGTTGAGGGGGAGCCGGCCGCCGAGTTCGAGGGCGCCGCCCTCGGTGAAGGCGGCGCCCTCGCCGCGCCCGCAGAAGCCGTAGCCCTCCAGGGAGAGCGGGATCAGCGGGGTGAAGGCGTCGTAGATCTGGGCGACGTCGACGTCCTGGGGGCCGAAGTCGGCGGTCTTCCACAGGTGGCGGGCGGCGGTCCAGGCGGGTCCGGTGAGCGGGTCGTCGTTCCAGTAGTTGACCATGCCGTGGTGCTGGGCGGGCAGGCCCTGGGCGGCGGAGTGCACGTAGACGGGCCGCTGCCGGCAGTCGCGGGCGCGTTCGGCGGAGACGACGACGCAGGCGAGGGCCCCGTCGGTCTCCAGGCAGTTGTCGAAGAGGCAGAGGGGTTCGCTGATCCAGCGGGAGGTCATGTACATCTCGCGGGTCAGCGGGCGCTCGTACATGATCGCGGCGGGGTTCTGGTTGGCGCGGTTGCGGCAGGCGAGGGCGACGTTGAAGAGGTGGTCGCGGGTGGCGCCGTACTCGTGCATGTAGCGGCGGGCGAGCATGCCGATCTCGTCGGCGGGGCGGAGCAGTCCGTGCGGGCGGGTCCACTGGCCGGGGGTGGGGAGCTGGACGGCGGTGTTCTTCCAGGGGCGGGGGCCGGAGCCGCGCTTGCGGGAGCGCCAGGCTACGCCGACGCTCGCCTGGCCGGTGGCGACGGCGGCGGCGAGGTGGCCGACGGTGGCGCAGGAGCCGCCGCCGCCGTAGCCGACCCGGGAGAAGAAGGTGACGTCGCCGGCGCCGATGGCCTTGGCGACCTCGACCTCGTCGGTCTCCTCCATGGTGTAGGAGGCGAAGGCGTCGACCTCGGACGGGGCGATGCCGGCGTCGTCGAGGGCGGCGAGGATCGCCCGGCACGCGAGGGTCTTCTCGGTCTCGGGGAGCTGTTTCGCGAAGGCGGTCTGTCCTATGCCGACGATGGCGGTGGCGTCCTTGAGCACCGGACCTCCTCAGGGGGCAGCACTGCTGACAGCGCGTCAGGCTACAACTAATCTGACGGATAGTCAGCTATGGTGCGGTGCCGGGAGGTTGGGTATGGAAGTGCGCGGCGACCTGGAGTGGGGCACGATCCCGGGGCTCGTCCGGGCGGCGGGGGAGCGGTACGGAGGGCTGGAGGCGGTCGCCGACGGCCGCACCCGCGTCTCGTACGCCGAGCTCGCCGCGCGCGTCGAACGGTCCGCCGCCGCCTGCCTGGCCGCCGGGGTGCGGGCCGGGGACCGGGTCGCGGTCTGGGCGCCCAACAGCCTCGACTGGATCGTCGCCGCCCTCGGCGCGGTCACCGCCGGCGCCGTCCTCGTCCCGCTCAACACCCGCTTCAAGGGCGCCGAGGCCGCCGACCTCCTCGCCCGCTCCCGCGCCCGCCTGCTCTTCGTCACCGGCACCTTCCTCGGCACCTCGTACGTCGCCTCCCTGCGCCGCGCCGGCGTGCCCCTGCCGCACCTGGAGCGGGTCGTCGTCCTGGGCGACACGGCCCCGGACGAGGCCGGGTGGTCGACCTGGAAGGCGTTCCTCGCGGCGGGCGACGGGGTGTCCGCGGCCCGCGTCCGGGCCCGCGCCGACGCCGTCGACCCGGACGCCCCCTCCGACATCGTCTACACCTCCGGCACCACCGGCCGCCCCAAGGGCGCCGTCATCAGCCACGCCCAGAGCCTGCGCTGCTACGCGCAGTGGGCGGAGCTCGCCGGGCTCGCCGAGGGCGACCGCTACCTGGTGGTGAACCCGTTCTTCCACACCTTCGGCTACAAGGCGGGCGTCCTCGCCTGCCTCATGCGCGGCGCGGTGATCGTGCCGCAGCCGGTCTTCACCGTCGACACCGTCCTCGCCAACATCGCGGCCGAGCGGATCAGCGTGCTGCCCGGCCCGCCCACCCTCCACCAGTCGCTGCTCGACCACCCGGCCCGCGCCGCCCACGACCTGTCCAGCCTCCGGCTGGTGGTGACCGGCGCCGCCGTCGTCCCGCTGCTGCTCGTCGAACGGCTCCGCTCCGAACTGGGCGTCGGCACCGTCCTCACCGCGTACGGCCTGTCGGAGGCGAGCGGCCTCGTCACCATGTGCCGCCGCGACGACCCCGACGAGACCGTCGCCACCACCTCCGGCCGGCCCGTTCCCGGCGTCGAGGTCCGGCTCTCCGGCTCCGGCGAGGTGCTGGTCCGGGGGCACAACGTGATGCGCGGCTACTTCGAGGACGAGGAGGCGACGGCCGCCGCGATCGACCCGGACGGCTGGCTGCGCACCGGGGACGTCGGGGTCCTCGACGCGGCCGGCAACCTGCGGATCACCGACCGGCTCAAGGACATGTTCATCGTCGGCGGCTTCAACGCCTACCCCGCCGAGATCGAGCAACTGCTGGGCCTGCACCCGGACATCGCCGACGTCGCCGTCATCGGCGTGCCCGACGCCCGGCTCGGTGAGGTCGGCAAGGCGTTCGCGGTGCGCCGGCCGGGCGCGCGGATCACCGCCGACGACCTGATCGCCTGGTCGCGGCGGGAGATGGCGAACTACAAGGTGCCCCGGCACGTCGAGTTCGTGACGGAGCTGCCGCGGAACGCGGGCGGGAAGGTGGTCAAGGGGGAGCTGCGGAAGCGGAGTTGAAGCGGAAGATTGGAATCCGTTTCCAGAGAGGTGCAACCGGTCGCTCACGTGTACACGTCATAGAGGCGCGCACTCCCGTCCCCTCCGACCTCCGACCCGAGGAGCAGCAGGTGTCCACGCAGGAGATCCCCCTCACCCTCACCCCGCAGCAGGCCGCCACCGGCGTCGTCATCCCAGTCACCCTGCCCGGCGGCGGCCCCACCCAGCTGCACGTCCCGCCCTGCCGTCACGGCGACGTCATCCCCGTCCCGTTCGCCGGCACGACCGTCCTGCTCCGCATCACCGTCGCCGGCGGACCGGCCCCCGCCCGCCGCGGCTCCGGCGTCGCCGGCTGTCTCGTCCCGCTCGTCGTCCTCGCCGCGGTCATCGGCGGCGGCTACCTCCTCACCGCCAACGACGACCGGGACACGCCCGCCGCCCGCCCCACCGTCCCCACCTTCTCCGTCTCGCCCTTCCCCAGCCTCGACCTCGGCGACCTCGCCCCCAGCGCGACCGCCACCCCCACCGAGGAGGAGCCCGACCCGTACGACAAGGGCACCTGCCTCAACGGCACCCTGCCGGACTCGGAGACCGCCCAGTCCGTCAGCGGCGTCGAAGAGGTCCCCTGCTCGGCCTCGGACGCCCACTACAAGGTCATCCAGACCTTCCCCTTCACCTCCGACATGAACCGGTGCAACGCCAACCCGAAGACCGAGTACGCCTTCTCGCACCGCTACACCATGAACGGCACCACCATCAGCGAGTACGTGTACTGCCTCGTCGGCCTCGGCTCCTACGCCCGCCGCTGACCGCTCACCCCGCCCGGGTGAGGAGGACGATCCCGGCCCCGTCCCGCACCACCCGCCACGCCGGGTCCGAGGCCGCCTCCCGCAGCACCCCGGCCGTCGCCCCCGCCGGGAACCCGTCCGCGCGGTCCAGGACCAGCCACTCCACGGCCGGCTCCCGGTCGAGCAGCCCCGGCGCCGCGAGCCGCACCACCGTCCGGTCCGTGAGGTGCGGGGCGAGCGTGTTGCTCGCCGCCACCCGCACCCCGTCCGGCACCCGCTCCACCGCCGCCCGCGCCGACGCCTCGCGCGGGCTCTCCCGCCAGAAGCCGGGCGCGGCGAGCTGGGCGGTCGGCTGGAGGGGCAGGAGCAGCAGCACGGCCCCGAGCGGTACGGCCAGGGGGAGCCGCGCCCCGCGCCGCAGCGCGTCCACGAGGGCCGCGCACGCGATCGGCACGAGCACGGCCGAGTAGTGCAGCCCGGGCTCCCAGTGGGACGGCACCGAAGAGGTGAACCGCCAGGCCAGCGTGGGCAGCAGCAGCCACGCCAGCGGACTGCGCAGCACCAGGCCGCCGGTGACGGCGAGCAGCGCGAGGACGGTGAGCGCCTTCACGGACCAGCCGTCGAGGAGCCCGTACGCGCCGCCGACCTGCCCGGCGTACAGATAGCGGCCGTCGGGCGCGAAGCCCGGGACGACCACCTTGAGGACGAGCACCGTGGCGAGCACCGACCCGCCGGTCAGGAGCCACCCCGTCCGCCGGTCCCGCCCGGGGTACGCGATCAGCAGCCCGAGGACGGCGGCCGTCGCCCCCAGGTCCTCCTTCACGAGGAGCAGCCCCGCCGCCCACCCGGCCGCGGCCCGCGTCCGGCCGTCCAGATACGCCCGGCAGGCCAGCGCCAGCAGCGGCAGCGCGAACGCCACCTCGTGGAAGTCGAAGCCGACCAGCGTCTGCACGCCCCATGCGAGACCGCAGACCGCGCCGACCACCGGACCGGCGGACGACCGTGCGGGCAGATGCCGCTGCGCGGTCCGCCCCGTCACGTACACCGCCACCGCGACGAGCGCCGTCTGCGCCACCAGCAGCACCTCCACCCGCGGCACCAGCCGGTACACCGGACCGAGCAGCGCCAGCACCGGATGGAAGTGGTCCCCCAGCAGCGGCAGCGCCTCCCCGGCGAACCCCGGCGGCGCCGTCGCCGTCCGGATCTCCGACGCCGGCAGCCGCCCCTCCGCCCACGACCGCACCGCCTGCCCGAAGATCCCCAGGTCGTATCCGGTCGTCCGGAACCGGGCGTGGTTCCGCAGCGCGAACACCGTGTGCAGGACGAACAGGACACCGGCGACGACGGCCGGGCCGGTGCGGGACGGGGCCGCCGCCGGCCTGCGGAGCGGCGGCGCCTCGGGAACGGAGGTGACGAACATGCGGGCAGCTTCCGGGGCACCCCCTGAAGTGCCCCTGAAGCACCCTGAGGAATTCCTCAGGAACCGCCCGCGCCGGCGGCGATACTCGGGGCCATGCGCATCCTGGCGATCGAGGACGAGGAACGGATAGCCGCCTCCCTGCGGCGCGGGCTCACGGCCGTCGGCTACACCGTCGACGTCGCCCACGACGGCGTCACCGGACTCCACCTGGCCCGCGAACACCGCTACGCCGCCGTCCTGCTGGACCTCATGCTGCCCGGCCTCAGCGGCTACCAGGTCTGCGCCCGGCTGCGCGCCGAGGGCAACGACGTGCCGGTGCTGATGCTGACCGCGAAGAACGGCCCGTACGACGAGGCCGAGGGCCTGGACACCGGCGCCGACGACTACCTGGCGAAACCCTTCTCGTACGTGGTCCTGGAGGCCCGGCTGCGGGCCCTCCTGCGGCGCGGCGGCGCCCGCACCCCCACCCTCCTGGAGGCCGGCGACCTGTGGCTCGACCCCGCCCGCCGCACCTGCGGGCGCGGCGCCGAGCGGATCGCCCTCACCCCGAAGGAGTTCGCCGTCCTGCACTGCCTGCTCGGCCGCCTCGACGAGGTGGTGCCCGTCGTCGACGTCCTCGACGAGGTGTGGTCGGCGGACTTCACCGGCGACCCGAACATCGTGCACGTCTACATCAGCGCCGTACGCCGCAAGATCGACGTCCCCTTCGGCCGCGACACCATCGAGACCGTGCGCGGCGCCGGCTACCGGGTCAGCGGCCGTGCGTGACCCCGCCCGCGCCCCGCGCCCCGCGTGGGCGACCCGCCCCGTCTGGGCGTCCGGCCTCGCCGCCGCGCTCGTCGTCGGCTGCGCCGTCGCGCTGCTCCAGTACGCCGACCGGGCCGCCGGCCTCCGCTCCACCTGGCCCGCCGTCCACCTCAACGACGACCGGGTCGGCCCGCAGATCGAGTGGATCACCACCTGGGGCACCTGGCTGGGCGCCCTGTACGTCGCCGTCGTCTGCGCCGTCGCCGGCCGGGGC
The DNA here is from genome assembly GCF_042797055.1 of Streptomyces sp. NPDC057854. Lineage (NCBI taxonomy): Bacteria > Bacillati > Actinomycetota > Actinomycetes > Kitasatosporales > Streptomycetaceae > Streptomyces > Streptomyces sp. NPDC057854. Next base: position 313,480 of record NZ_JBHVMF010000002.1, on the reverse strand, counting down.
GGCCCCTGGCGGGTACGGCTCCGGGGCGCGGCCGTCGCCGCCGCCGTCACCGCCTGCCTCTACGCGGCCTACGGCAGCTGGCTCGTCCGGGAGAACGAGTTCGGCAAGGTCGACGTCGCCGAGAAGGCCCTCCGCTGGGCCGTCGCCTGCGTCGGCCCCTCCGCCGGCCTCATCACCGCCGCGGCGGTCGCGGCGGCCGTCGGCCGGGGCGGGCGGCGGATCTCCTTCCGCGGCCGGGTCGCGCTCACCGCGGCGGCGGCCACCGGGGCGTTCTTCCTCGCGGCCGTGCACACCTTCCAGACCCTGAACGACGCGCACGACACCCTCGACAAGGTGTACTGGGTCGCCCTCACCACCGGCGTCCCGCTGACGGCCCTCCTGACCGGCTTCCTCGTGCACGTCATGGTCGCGCGGGCGCTGCGGCCGGTCGAGGCGATCCGCCGCGAACTCGCCGACATCACCGGGCAGTCGCTCGACCGCCGGGTCCCCGTCCCGCCGACCGCCGACGTCATCGCGGACCTCGCCCGCACGACGAACGCGACGCTGGACCGGGTGGAGGCCGCCGCCACCCGGCAGCGCGAGTTCACCGCCGACGCGGCGCACGAACTCCGCAGCCCGCTCGCGGCCCTGCGCGCCCAGCTCGAATCGTCCCTCCGCCACCCGGAGTCCGCCGGCGACTGGCCGGAGGTCGTACGGGAGGCGGTGACGGACGTCGTCCGCCTCCAGCACCTCGCCGACGACCTGCTCCTCCTCGCCGGCCACGGCTCCGCCCCGCCGGTCCGCGAACCGGTCGACCTCGCGGCCCTCGCGGAGGACCTGGTCCGCGAGCACCAGCACCTCCCGGAGGCGGCGGCGCTCACCCTCCACTGCGAGGCCCCTGCCCCCGCGGTCCTCCCCGGCCACCCGGGCCACCTGGACCGCGTCCTGCGCAACCTCCTTGCCAACGCCTGCCGCCACGCCCGCTCCACGGTCACCGTCCGCGTCCACCGCACGGACCGGCACCTGGTCCTCTCCGTCCAGGACGACGGCCCCGGCATCCCGCCCGCCGACCGCGCCCGCGTCTTCGAGCGCTTCACCCGCCTGGACCCCACCCGCACCCGCACCACGGGGGGCGCCGGCCTGGGCCTCCCCATCGCCAGAGACCTCACCACCGCCCACGGCGGCACCCTCACGATCGAGGACACGGAGGAGGGGGGCGCCTTGTTGGTGGCCCGTTTCCCGGCGAACGCTCAGCCGGCGCGGAGGTCGCCGTAGGAGGTGGTGGTGACGTGCATGTTGGCGGAGGCGGGCGACGCCGCGCCGAAGGCCAGTGCCGCGACGACGGCCGCGAGGGCGAAGAGCCGTTTCGGTGTGCTCATGTCTCACGCTTCCTGAAGGTGTGGGTTTCGGGCGGATCGATCCTCGCGGTGAGGGCCACCGGCCGCGAAGCGGAACGTTCTACTTCGTCAGATGGCCGCACACGCGGGAGGGGCCGGGCGTCTGCCCGGCCCCTCCTGTCGGCGGCCCGATCGCGTTGCTCACGGTCCCTTCCGGACGGATCCCCCCTGGTTCCGTCCGGAGTCCCCCGGACCGTGCGCTCCCCCGTCGACCGGACCCCCTGCGGGTGGCACCGGCGGCTCCCCCGTAGGCGTCGCCGGTGCCGTCATCCCCGTGGGGAAGTGGCTTACTTGACCGGCTCCGTGGTCACGTGGAGGTTGTCGGTCGAGGCGGCGCCCTCGCCGAGGACCTTGTCCGCGATGGCGTCCGCCGGCTCCGAGGTGACGTGCAGGTTCTTGGTGCCGATCTGCTCGGTCTCGCCGCCGGTGACGTGCAGGTTCTCCGGCTTGACGGTCGGGTCGGTCGCGTCGATCTCGGCCATGGTGTTCCCCTCCTGGTGGATGGCTTGCGTGCGGTGCGGTGGGGAGCCCGTCCGGCTGTTCCCCCGTGGCCGGCCGGACGGGCTCCCAGGGCCGCTCACCCTAGTGCGTGGGTGTGACAGCCTCTGCGGCGACCCGTCTGCCCCCCGACGCGACGGATCGTTGAGGACAACTGTGGCCCGGGGCGATAAACGAACGATGAACGCCCGCCGGAAGGCCCGGTGTCAGGCCGCCGCCCGCTCGGCGAGCAGGCCCCTGACCTCGGCCGACTCCGGCGAGCCCAGCTCCTCGTAGATGTCGAGCGCCTCCTGCCAGCACACCCGGGCCCGCCCGGACTGGCCGAGGGCGTCGAGTGCCCGGCCGAGTACGGTCAGCACGTTTCCGCGCCGCCAGTCGCCGCCGATGCCCCGCAGCACGGACAGGGCCTTCTCGGCCCCGGCGGCCGCCGCGCCGTACCGGCGGGCGGCGATGTCGACCTCGGCGAGGCGGAAGAGGGTCATGCCCTCCCACAGCCGCTGCCGGCTCTCCATGAAGACGCCCAGCGCGTCCCGGAGTTGCCCGGCGGCAGCGTCGAGCTGCCCGTTCTCGGTGAGCGCGAGACCCAGCGCGTAGCGGCCGTTCGCCCCCTTGAGGGAATGCCCCATGTCGTCGTACATGGCCGCCCCCTGCTGAGCCATGCGGACGGCGTCCTCCCGTTGTCCGGCGGCCAGGCGGAGCCGGGACAGGTTGCAGAGGGCGGACGCCTCGCCCGCCCGGTCGCCGACGTTCCGGAAGTCCGCGATCGCCAGCGAGAAGTGGTGGTCGCCAGCCTGGTGCCGCCCCTGATAGAGCGCGACGGCGCCCCGCACGTTGTGCGCCCAGCACATGGGAAGGCGGTCGTCCACGGACCCGGACAGCTCGGTCACCTCCGCGGCCTCCCGGTCCGCCTGGTCGAAGCGCCCCTGGTAGTGGTGGACGTACGCCAGCGTGTTGGCCGCCCGCCCCTCCGCCCGCGTGTCCCCCGCCCTCGCCGCCGCCTCCCGCAGCACCGTCGCCACCGCCTCGTACTCCTTGGAGTTGGCGCCGGACTCCGCGAGGTCCAGGGACGCCCACAGGAGGTCGACCGCGCGGCGGAGGGTCGTGGGGGCGGCGGCGGACTGGCGGACGCAGGCGAGGAGGCAGTGGGACTCGGCGTACAGCCAGTCCTGGGCGTCGTGGCGGTCGGTGAAGGCCAGGCCCTCGTACTCGGTGGGTTCGAGGTGGTCGACCAGGCGGTCGCCGGGGCGCTCGATGGCGTACACCCGGGCCGCCGTCGACAGGTAGAAGTCGAGCAGCCGCGACAGGGCCGCCGCCTTCTCCGTCGGCGGGTGCTCGTCGCGGTCGGCGCACGCGCGCGCGTACAGCCGGACCAGGTCGTGGTAGCGGTAGCGGCCGGGAGCCGCCGACTCCAGGAGGGACGTGTCGACCAGCGCCTCCAGCAGGTCCTCGGCGTCCCACAGGGGAAGGTCCAGGACCGCCGCCGCGGCGGCGAGCGAGATGTCGGGGCCGTCCGCGAGGCCCAGCAGGCGGAAGGCGCGCGCCTGGGCCGGCTCCAGCTGCCCGTAGCCGAGCTCGAAGGTCGCCTTGACCGCGAGGTCGCCCGCCTGGAGCTCGTCCAGCCGGCGGCGCTCGTCCGCCAGCTTGGCGGCGAGGACCGACACCGTCCAGGTGCGGCGGGCCGCCAGGCGCGACGCGGCGATGCGGATCGCGAGCGGCAGGAAGCCGCAGGCCGCGACCACGTCCAGCGCGGCCTCCCGCTCCGCCCGCACCCGCTCCTCGCCGACGATCCGGGTGAAGAGCTGGAGCGCCTCCTCGGGGGACATCACGTCGAGGTCCACGAGGTGCGCGCCCGCCAGGTCGACCATGCGGATGCGGCTGGTGACGAGCGCGGCGCAGCCGGCCGTGCCGGGGAGGAGCGGGCGGATCTGGGCGGCGTCCCGGGCGTTGTCGAGGAGGATCAGGACCCGGCGGCCGTCGAGGGTCGAGCGGTAGAGGGCCGCCCGGTCCTCCAGGGAGTCGGGGATGGCGGAGTCCGGGGTGCCGAGGGCCCGCAGGAAGGAGCCGAGGACCGTCTCCGGGGCGGCGGCGCGGGAGCCGGCGCCCTGGAGGTCGACGTACAGCTGCCCGTCGGGGAAGTGCGGCCGGGCCTCGTGGGCGACGTGCACGGCGAGCGTCGTCTTGCCGACGCCGCCGATGCCGGCGAGCGCCGAGACCGCCATGACGGAGCCCTCGGCGGTGGCGAGCCGCGCGCCGAGCTCCCGCACGAAGGCGGCCCGGCCGGTGAAGTCGGCGACGGTCGCGGGGAGCTGGGCGGGCCGGGCGACGGGCGCGGCGGCGGGTGCCTGCTCCTCGACGGGGCGGGCGAGTTCGGCGTCGCCCTGGAGGATGCGCTGCTGGAGCCGGGAGAGTTCGGGCGTCGGGTCGACGCCGAGTTCGTCGGCGAGGAGCCGGCGGGTGTCGGCGTACACGGCGAGCGCCTCCGCCTGCCGGCCGCTGCGGTAGAGCGCGAGCATCAGCAGTTCGCGGAGGCGCTCGCGGAGCGGGTGGGCGGCGGTGAGCGCGGTCAGTTCGGAGACGGCCTCGGCGTGCGCGCCGATCTCCAGGTCGATGTCGACGCGGGTCTCCAGGAGGGTGAGCCGCCACTCCTCCAGGCGGGTCCGCTGGGTGTCCGCGTACGGTCCGGGCACGGACGCCAGGACTTCGCCGTCCCACAGGTCCAGGGCCTCGGCGAGCCGGGCGCGGGCGGCGGTCCGGTCGCCGGCGGCGCGCAGCTTGTCGGCGTCGGCGGCCAGTTCGCGGGCCCGGGTGAGGTCGAGCGCGGTGGTGCGGAGCGCGTAGCCGCCGGACTCGCTGACCAGCACCTCGGCGCCGAGGACCTTGCGGAGCCGGGAGGCGTACGTGCGGAGCGCGGCGAGCGCCTGGGAGGGGGGTTCGTCGCCCCACAGCGCGTCGATGAGCTCGGCGGCGGTGGCGGTGCGGCCGCCGCGCAGGAGCAGGGCGGCGAGCAGGGCTCGCTGCTGCGGGGAGCCGGTGGCCAGCGGTTCCCCGTCCCGCCACGCCCGTACGGGCCCGAGCACGCCGAACCGCAGCCCGGTGCCGTCCTCGGGTGTGCCCGCCGCCGGCGTCGCCCCGGCCCGCGTCTCCGCGCCGGCCTCCGTCTCGGCCCGCGTCTCCGTACCGGCCCGCGTCTCCGCGCCGTTCCCGGCCCGTGGCCGGGGTACGCCGGACGCCGGCCCGGCGCCGTGTCCGCCGGGGCCCTGCGCCGGGACGCGCGGCCCGTTCTCCTGCCCCATGGCTCCCCCTGCCCCTACCGGTGGTATCGCCCCGGAACAGTCTGCCTTGTCCGGAGGGAGCGCGTCAGCATCGGGGCGACCGTCGTGAAGGAGCTGTGACGGGCGGCGGCCGTCACAATAGCTGACGGTTCGTCAGATCGACGCTACCGTGAAGGACATGGAGACCCAGGAGACCTTCCCCAGGATCATCTCGGTGGACGACCACACCGTGGAGCCCGCGCACGTCTGGCGGGACCGGCTCCCGTCCCGGTACCGCGACACCGGCCCCCGGATCGTCCGGGCCCCGCTGAAGGAGATGACCTTCCTCGGCGGCAGGTTCGCGCCCGTCATGGGCGCGCAGGGCGACGACGGGCCGGTCGGCGACTGGTGGGTCTACGAGGATCTGCACAGGCCCCTCACCCGGCTCGACACCGCCGTCGGCTACGACCGCGACGAGATACGCCTCGAAGTGATCACGTACGAGCAGATGCGGCCCGGTTCCTTCTCCGTGCCGGACCGGCTCGCCGACATGGACGTCAACCACGTCCAGTCCGCGCTCTGCTTCCCGACCTTCCCGCGCTTCTGCGGCCAGACCTTCACCGAGGCGGCCGACCGCGAGCTCGGACTGCTCTGCGTCCGCGCGTACAACGACTGGATGGTCGAGGAGTGGTGCGGCCCCGAAGCACGGGGCCGGCTGATCCCGCTCACCCTCGTCCCGCTGTGGGACCCGGAGCTGGCCGCCGCCGAGGTGCGGCGGAACGCGGCCCGGGGCGTGCGGGCGGTCGCCTTCTCCGAGATCCCGCCGCACTTGGGGCTGCCGTCGGTCCACACCGACCACTGGGACCCGTTCCTGCGGGCCTGCGACGAGACCGGCACGGTCGTCGCGATGCACATCGGCTCGTCCAGCCGGATGCCGTCGACCTCCGCGGACGCCCCGCCGGCGGTCGGCTCCACGATCACCTTCGCCAACTGCTGCTTCTCGATGGTCGACTGGCTGATGAGCGGCAAGTTCGAGCGCTTCCCGAACCTGCGGATCATGTACGCCGAGGGCCAGATCGGGTGGATCCCGTACATCCTGGAGCGGGCGGACGTGGTCTGGGAGGAGAACCGCGCCTGGGGCGGGGTCGCCGACAAGGTCACCCGGCCGCCGTCGGAGCTGTTCGCCGGGCACGTCTTCGGCTGCTTCTTCGACGACGCCTTCGGGCTGCGCAACCTCGACGCGATCGGCGCGGGGAACGTCCTGTACGAGACGGACTACCCGCACTCCGACTCCACCTGGCCGAAGTCCCGGGAGGTCGGCGAGGCGCAGATGGGCCACCTGCCGCCGGACGTCGTCGAGCGGATCGTCCGCGGCAACGCCATCGACCTGCTGGGGCTGACGCCGGAGGGCCTCTGGAGGCCGTGACGCGCGGGGGCGGGGCCGCACGTCACGCGCGGAGCGGCCGGCGCCGTCCCGGCCTATGCCCGGGCGTCCCGGACGTTGTGCTCGCTCAGGTCGGGCGCATGCCGGGCGACGGTCCGGTAGTCGTCATCGTCGTGGAGGACGGTCAGTCCGTGGTGAGCGGCGGTGGCCGCGATGATCAGGTCGACGGCCGAGGCGCTCCGGTGCTCGCCGGCTTTCGCCATCCGGCGCTGTACGGAGTCGATCCAGCGGCCGGCGTTCTTGGGCACCGCGACATCGGGGTAGAGCTCGGTGAACATCTCGGCGATCTCGTCGTACTCGCGGCCGTTCCGGGCGCTGCGCAGGAATGCGGCGCGCTGGGGGTAGCACGACGCGATCGACTCGGCGTCGATGGCGTCGTACCAGGCCGACTGGAGTGCGGGGTCACCGAGCAGCCGGACGAGTCCGGACGTGTCGAGAAGGTAGATCACCCTGCGTCCTTCTCGGCCCGGTGCCGCCGCTCGGCGTCCTCGACCGCCCCCCAGTGGCGCGCCCGCTCGAAGTGGCGACCGATGCGTGCCGCGCGCTCCTGGCGGTCGGCGTAGAACCGAAGGGCCAGGTTGACGGCCTCCTTCTTGGTCCGCGCCTTGGACAGGGCCATGGCCCGCTCCAGCGCGTCCTCGTCTATGTCGATCTGGGTCACGGCCATGCCGGGCCCTCCGCTCTGTGGGTCATGTACATAGAACTGTACTCCTTCCACATGTCGCCTGCGCGGCGATGCGACGGACCCCTTGTCTGATGACCCGTCAGGCGCCAGCATGGCCCCGGCACCGTAACTGACGATGCGTCAGAAGGAGGGGGTCCCCATGGTGGTCTACGGGATGCAGCTGCCCGTCCAGTCGCAGTCCGCGCTCTACGCCGAGCCGTGGGAGGCCGCCGCCGGCCCCGCCGACCTGCTGGCCGTGGCCCGGGCGGCCGACGCGCACGGCTTCGCGTACGTCGCCTGCTGCGACCACGTGGCCGTCCCGCGCCGGCTCGCCGCCGGGATGGGCACCGTCTGGTACGACCCCGTCGCCACCCTCTCCTTCCTGGCCGCCGCCACCGAGCGGGTCCGGCTGCTGTCGCACGTCGCCGTCGTCGGGCTGCGGCACCCGCTGGTCACCGCCAAGGCGTACGCGACCGTCGACCACCTCTCCGGCGGCCGGCTGGTCCTCGGGGTGGGTGCGGGGCACGTGCGGGAGGAGTTCGACGCGGTCGGGGCGGACTTCGCGCGGCGCGGCGCGGTCCTCGACGAGACGATCGACGCGCTGCGGGCGGCGCTCGGCCCGGAGGAGTACCCGGAGCACCTGGGGGAGCGGTTCGCCTTCAAGGACCTCGGGCAGCGGCCCCGGCCCGCGCAGGAGCGGGTTCCCGTCTGGGTGGGCGGCTCGTCGCCTGCGGCGGTGCGGCGGGCCGCGCTGAAGGGCGACGGCTGGCTGCCGCAGGGCGACCCGCGGGACGTGCTGGCACGCCGGATCGAGCGGATCCGGCGGCTGCGCGAGGAGGCCGGGCTCACCGGGCCCTTCACGTGCGGGGCGATCGCCGAGCCGCTGTACGTGGGCGCCCCCGGCTGGGACGTCGGGCGCCGCACGCTGGCCGGTCCGCCGGAGGAGCTGGCGGCCTCGCTCCGGGAGTACGGGGCGATGGGCGTCGGCCAGGTCCAGGTGCGGTTCCGCAGCCGGAGCCGTACCGAACTCGTCGACCAGATGGCGGCCTTCGCCGAGGGGGTCGCCCCGCACCTGTAGGGAGTGGGCGCATGGGCAAGCTGGACGGGCGGGTCGCGATCGTCACGGGGGCCGCGCGCGGGCAGGGCGCGCAGGAGGCGCGGCTGTTCGCCGCCGAGGGGGCGAGGGTCGTCCTGGCCGACGTGCTCGACGGCCCGGGGGAGGCCCTGGCGAAGGAGCTGGGGGAGGAGCGGGCCGCGTACGTCCACCTGGACGTGACCCGCGAGGAGGAGTGGACGGCGGCCGTGGCGGCGGCGAAGGAACGGTTCGGGCGGATCGACGCCCTGGTCAACAACGCCGGCGTGCTCCGCTTCAACGACCTGCTCGCCACCCCGCTGGAGGAGTTCCAGGCGGTCGTCTCGGTCAACCAGACCGGCTGCTTCCTGGGCATCCGGACGGTGGCCCCGGAGATCGCGGCGGCCGGCGGCGGCACGATCGTCAACACCGCCTCGTACACGGGCCTGACCGGGATGGCCGGGGTCGGCGCCTACGCGGCCTCCAAGCACGCCGTGCTCGGCCTGACCCGGGTGGCGGCGCTGGAGCTGGCCCCGCGGGGCATCCGGGTCAACGCGGTCTGCCCCGGCGCGATCGACACCGCGATGAGCAACCCGGAGGGCGTCGACCCGGCCGCCACCGGCGAGCTGTACCGCAGGCTGGTGCCGCTCGGCCGGATCGGCCGCCCGGAGGAGGTGGCGGCCCTCGCCCTCTTCCTGACCTCGGACGACTCCTCGTACGTGACCGGCCAGCCGTTCGTGATCGACGGCGGCTGGCTGGCCGGCGTCTCCCTGTTCTGAGCGTATCTGACGAGCCGTCAGGTATTGACACCGTGCGGCGCGTCCAAGAATCTGACGGAACGTCAGAAACTCACGAGGACGGTGACTTCCGTGGAATTCGGGATCTTCGTACAGGGATACGTCGGCAAGCGCGCCGAGACCGATCCCGAAGCCGAGCACAAGGCCCTCATGGAGGAGACCGAGTACGTCATCCAGGCCGACAGGTCGAACTTCAAGTACGCCTGGGCCTCCGAACACCACTTCCTGGAGGAGTACTCGCACCTCTCGGCCAACGACGTCTACCTGGGCTACCTCGCCCACGCCACCGAGCGCATCCACCTCGGCTCCGGGATCTTCAACCCGCTCGCCCCGGTCAACCACCCGGTCAAGGTCGCCGAGAAGGTCGCCATGCTCGACCACCTCTCCGCCGGCCGCTTCGAGTTCGGCTCCGGCCGCGGCGCCGGCTCCCACGAGATCCTCGGCTTCTTCCCGGGCATCACCGACATGAACCACACCAAGGAACTCTGGGAGGAGACCATCGCCGAGTTCCCCAAGATGTGGCTCCAGGACGAGTACCAGGGCTTCCAGGGCAAGCACTGGTCCCTCCCGCCCCGCAAGATCCTCCCCAAGCCGTACGGCGCCTCCCACCCCGCCATGTGGTACGCCGCCGGCTCCCCGTCCTCCTACGCCATGGCCGGGAGGTTGGGCCTCGGCGTCCTCGGCTTCAGCGTCCAGAAGGTCTCCGACATGGAATGGGTCGTCGAGTCCTACAAGAACGCGATCAAGGAGGCCAGGGCGGTCGGCGACTTCGTCAACGACAACGTCATGGTGACGTCGACGGCGATCTGCGCCGAGACCCACGACAAGGCCGTCGAGATCGCCGTCGGCGGCGGACTGAACTACCTCCAGTCGCTGCTCTTCCGCTACCACGACACCTTCCCCCGGCCCGAGGGCGTCCCCGAGTGGCCCGAACTCCTCCCCGAGTACTCCGCCGAGATCATCGAACTCCTCATCGCCGAGGAGCTGATGATCTGCGGCGACCCCTCGGAGGTCCTCGCCCAGTGCCGCCGCTGGGAGCAGGCCGGCGCCGACCAGCTCTCCTTCGGGCTCCCGATCGGGATCTCCTACGAGGACACGATGAACACGATCAAGCTGATCGGCGAACACGTGATCCCCCAGATCGACACGGACCCCGTCCACCGCACCACCCGCTTCCGCCACGCCGCCTCCGCCTAGGCGCCTGGCCCCACGACGGCGCCCAGAAGCGCGAGGCGTTCGGCTTCCCGGGCCGGCGTCTCGTCACCCGCCCCGGCCGGCGGCCGTTCCGCGGCGGCTCCGGCCGGGGCCCACGCGTGGCCCAGGACAGAAAGGGACGTCATGCTCGACCACCTCATCAGGGGCGCCACCGTCGTGGACGGCACCGGCGCCCCCGCCCGCGTCGCCGACGTCGGCATCCGCGACGGCCGCATCGTGCTCCCGCCCCCCGGGGCGGAAGCCCGTACCACCGAGGACGCCACCGGACTCGTCCTCGCGCCCGGCTTCGTCGACCCCCACACCCACTACGACGCCCAGCTGTTCTGGGACCCGTACGCCACCCCCTCCATGAACCACGGCGTCACCACCGTCGCCGGCGGCAACTGCGGCTTCACCCTCGCCCCGCTCCACCCCGACCGGCCGGAGGACGCCGACTACACCCGCCGCATGATGGCCAAGGTCGAGGGCATGGCCCTCAAGGCCCTGGAGGAGGGCGTCGACTGGAGCTGGTCGAGCTTCGGCGAGTACCTCGACGCGCTGGAGGGACGGATCGCCGTCAACGCCGGCTTCATGGTCGGCCACTGCGCCCTGCGCCGCTACGTGATGGGCGAGGCCGCCGTCGGCGGGCCCGCCACCCCCGAGCAGCTGGAACGGATGACCGCCCTCCTCAAGGACGCCATGGCGGCCGGCGCCTGGGGCCTGTCCACCACCCAGTCGTCCACCCACTCCGACGGCGACGGCGTCCCCGTCGCCTCCCGGCACGCGAGCCCCGCCGAGCTGATCGCCCTCGCGAAGGCCGTCGGCGAACACGAGGGCACCCAGCTGGAGGCGATCCTCGCGGGCTGCCTCGACCAGTTCACCGACGACGAGATCGACCTCTTCGTCGAGATGACCGCCGCCGCCGGCCGGCCCCTCAACTGGAACGTCCTCACCATCGACGCCGCCGTCCCCGAACGCGTCCCCCGCCAGCTCACCGCCTCCGAACGGGCCCGCAAGTCCGGCGGCCGGATCGTCGCCCTCACCATGCCGATCCTCACCCCCATGAACATGTCCCTCGGCACCTTCTGCGCCCTCAACCTCATCCCCGGCTGGGGCGAGATCCTGGGCCTGCCCGTCCCCGAGCGGATCGCGAAGCTCCGCGACCCGGAGGTGCGCGCCGGGATGCTGCGCCGCGCCGACTCCCGGGAGGCCGGCGTCTTCCGCCGGCTCGCGGACTTCGGCCGGTACGTCATCGGCGACACGTACAGCCCCGAGAACGACGGCCTGACCGGCCGGATCGTGCGGGACGTCGCCGCCGAACGCGGCCAGGACCCCTTCCAGTGCCTCGTCGAGATCTGCGCCGAGGACGACCTGCGGACCGTCCTGTGGCCGATGCCCACCGACAACGACCCGGCCTCCTGGGCGCTGCGCGCCGAGACCTGGCAGCACGAGGACGTGATGCTCGGCGGCTCCGACGCCGGCGCCCACCTGGACCGCATGTGCGGAGCCCCGTACACGACCCGCTTCCTCGGCGACTGCCTGCGCGGCCGGAAGCTGGTGCCGCTGGAGCGGGCCGTGCGGATGCTCAGCGACGACCCGGCCCGGCTCTTCGGGCTCCGCGAGCGCGGCCGGATCGCCGACGGCCACCACGCCGACCTGGTCCTCTTCGACCCCGAGCGGATCGACGCCGGCCCGGCGACCCTCGTCCACGACCTGCCCGGCGGCAGCCCGCGCCTGGACTCCCGGGCCGTCGGAATCGTCTCCGTCCGCGTCAACGGCGTGGAGACCGTCCGCGACGACCGGGTGACCGGCGCCGTTCCCGGCCGGGTGCTGCGCTCCGGCCGCGACACGAGGACGGTGAGCACCCGGTGAGGACCGAGCGCCTCTTCATCGGCGGCACGTGGACCGAGCCCGACGGCGGCCACTACGCGGTGATCGACCCGGCGACGGAGGAGACCGTCGGGCTGGCCCCCGAGGCGTCCCGGGCCCAGGTGTACGAGGCGGCCGCCGCCGCCCGCGACGCCTTCGCGTCCTGGTCGCGGACCCGGCCCGAGGAGCGGGCCGCGCTCCTCGACCGGGCCGCGGCGATCATGGCCAGGGACGCCGAGGCGCACACCGCCCTCGCCCGCGCCGAGACCGGCGCCACCACCGCCACCGCCCGCTCGATGCAGGTCGCCGTCGGCGCCGCCCGCTTCCGGCGGTACGCGCGGGGGGCGCTGGAACCGGTCGAGGAGGCCCTGCCGCCGCAGATCAACGAGGCCGGGCCGATGGGACGGGCCGGTGTCTTCGGCGCGGTCGCGGTGCGCCGCCCGGTCGGCGTCGTCACCTGCATCACCTCGTACAACAACCCCTGGGCCAACCCGGCCGGCAAGATCGCGCCGGCGCTGGCCATGGGCAACACGGTGGTGGTGAAGCCGGCCCCGCAGGATCCGCTGTCCGTCGTCGCGCTGGTCCGCGCCCTGGAGGAGGCGGGCGTGCCGCCCGGGGTGGTCAACCTGGTCACCGGCTCCGCGCCCGCCGTCGGCGAGGCGGCCGTCGACTCCCCGGACGTCGACATGGTCTCCTTCACCGGCTCCACGGCGGTCGGCCGGGCCATCGGCGAGGTGTGCGGCCGGGACGTGAAGCGGCAGCTGATGGAGCTGGGCGGCAAGGGCGCGGCGCTCGTCTTCGACGACGCCGACCTGGACGCGGCGACGGCCGGCATCGGCACCACCTTCGCCTTCTACAGCGGCCAGATCTGCACCGCCCCCACCCGGGTGCTGGCCCAGCGCGGGATCTACCGGCGGCTGGTCGAGAAGCTGACCGCCCACGTCGCCCTCATGAAGGTCGGCCACCCCGCGGAGCGGGGCACGGTCGTCGGCCCGGTGATCTCGGCGGCCCACCGCGACCGGGTGGAGGCGTACGTGGAGCTGGGGCGGAAGGAGGGCGCCACGGTCGTCGCGGGCGGCGAGCGCCCGCCCTTCGACCGCGGCTTCTACGTGGCGCCGACGCTGCTCGCGGACTGCACCCCCGGGATGCGGGTGGTACGGGAGGAGATCTTCGGCCCGGTCGTCGTGGTCGTCCCCTTCGACGACGAGGAGGAGGGCGTCGCGCTCGCCAACGACAGCGACTACGGGCTGCTCGACTACGTGTGGTCCGGCGACGTGGCCCGCGCCTTCCGGGTGGCCGCCCGGCTGCGGGCCGGCGGGGTCGGCATCAACACCGTCGGCCGGAACATGGAGGCGCCCTTCGGCGGCTTCAAGAAGAGCGGGGTCGGACGGGACGTGGGCTCGTACGCCCTCCACGCCTACAGCGAGCTCCAGGCCGTGGTCTGGCCGGGCTGACCGGTCGGTACAAAGGCCGGAACCCAGTCCTCCCAAGGGTTCCGGCCCTCCGGGCGGACGCCGGGAAAATTCCTCGGGAAAATTTGAAAACGGACATTACGGGCTTCGCTGCGGTTCCCGCATATCGGACGGCGCCCGGTCGACCTACCGGTTGGTCGGTCCGGCGGGGTGGTCGATCTTTCAATCATCGGCGGATGTCCGGATCTGACCTCGCAATGCAAGGCATTGATCGATCAGGCGAGCGGAGTCTGATCCTCCGGATAAGGAAACCGCAGCACTTAACGTCCTGTTCATGACTCAGGTGGAAGCGCGGCCCCAGGCCGGAGACACGGTAAGGGGCGTCAACGCCCCGGGCGACACTCAGGACATGCGCAAGAAGGGCCTCGGCGGCAACTCCGTCGGCCTCCTCGGCAACGCCGTCATCGGCATCTCCACCGTCGCCCCGGTGTACTGCCTGACGTCGACCCTCGGCTCCACCGCCGGCGAGGTCGGCCTCCAGATGCCCGCCGTCTTCCTCGCGGGCTTCCTCCCGATGCTCCTCGTCGCCTTCGCGTACCGGGAGCTCAACAAGGCCATGCCGGACTGCGGCACCTCCTTCACCTGGACCGTGAAGGCCTTCGGCCCCAAGATCGGCTGGATGTGCGGCTGGGGCCTGGTGATCGCCACGATCATCGTCCTCTCCAACCTGGCCGGCGTCGCCACCTCGTACTTCTGGCTCCTCGCCGGCGAGATCACCGGCAGCGAGTCGGTCGCCGCCCTGGACGACAACAAGGCCGTCCACATCGTCACCTGCCTCGCCCTGATCGCCGTCGCCACCGCGATCAGCTACCGCGGCATGACGGCCACCAAGGGCGTCCAGTACGCCCTCGTCGGCCTCCAGCTCGTCGTCCTCGCCGTCTTCGTCGCCCTGGCCCTGTCCAAGGCCGGCTCCTTCGAGACCTCGGTCGACTTCTCCTGGTCCTGGATGAACCCCTTCGCGGTCCAGTCCTTCGCCGCCTTCACCGCCGGCCTCTCCCTCTCGATCTTCATGTACTGGGGCTGGGACGCCTGCATGGCGACCAACGAGGAGACCACCGGCAGCGACAAGACCCCCGGCCGCGCCGCGCTCATCGCGATGGTCGTCCTGGTCGGCTCCTACCTGGCCACCGGCATCGCCGCGCAGATGGCCGTCGGCTCCGGCGACCAGGGCCTCGGCCTCGCCAACCCGGAGACCTCCGACAACGTCTTCGCCGCCCTCGCCGGCCCGGTCATGGGCCCGGTCCTCGGCGTCTTCCTCTTCGTCGCCGTCCTGGCCTCCGCCGCCGCGAGCCTCCAGACCACCTTCATCCCGGTCGCCCGCACGGTCCTCGCCATGTCCACCTACGAGGCCCTGCCGAAGTCCTTCACCAAGGTCCACCCGGTCTTCAAGACCCCCGGCAAGGCCACCGTCGTCGCGGGTGTCGCCACCGGCGCCTTCTACACCGTGATGACCCTGGTCAGCGAGCACGTCCTGGTCGACACCATCTACGCGCTCGGCCTCATGATCTGCTTCTACTACGGCATCACGGCCTTCGCCTGCGTCTGGTACTTCCGCGCGGAGCTCTTCCGCTCCTTCCGCGACCTCGCCTTCAAGGGCCTGATGCCCGCCCTCGGCGGCCTGATGCTCACGGCCGTCTTCGGCAAGACGCTCTACGACATGTGGGACCCGGCCTACGGCTCCGGCTCCGCCGTCTTCGGCGTCGGCTCCGTCTTCGTCATCGCCGTCGGCCTGCTCCTCCTCGGCGCGGTGATCATGCTGGTCATGCAGCGCCGCAGCCCGGCCTTCTTCCGCGGCGAGGTCCTCACCAAGGAGACCCCGTCCCTGGTGGTCGCCGACTGACGTCCGGCGCGGCCACCTGAGTCATCCCGAAACGCGAAAGCGGCGGTCCCGTGGGGGGTACCGCCGCTTTCGTCCGTCTTCCCGCCTGCTCCTCCCGGCTCAGCGCCGCCCGGGCAGCAGGCCGTTCACCGCCTGGTTGGCCGGCGGGAGGTCGGCGGCCTCGGGCGGGAGCGGCTTCGGGTCGAGGACGCCGCTCAGGGGGACGACCGACGGCAGGTTCAGGCCACCCGCGTCGGCGGCGGCGGTGCCGGCGGAGGCGAGGGCGCCGGCGGTGGCGGCGGCGGTCAGGGCGGCTGCGGTGAGGATCCTCTTCATGACCGCTCCAACGGACACCCGCCGGGCCGGGTTACGACCCGCCACCCTCCGGTGCCGGCTCCGCGATGAGGGCCGTCGCGACCGTACGGAAGCCGAGGCGGGCGTACAGCCGCTCCACGTCCCCGTCCGAGGCCGTCAGGAAGACCGTCCCGGCCCCCGCCGCCCGGGCCCGCGCGACCAGCGCCGCCGTCACCGCCAGACCCAGGCCCCGGCGGCGGGCCTCCGGCCGGGTGCCGACGCCCACCACCTCCGCCACGTCCCCGACCGGCTGGACCTGCCCGCCCGCCAGCGCCTGGCCGTCCGCCGCGTCGAAGGCGGCGACCAGGACCGTCAGGCCGGCGGCGATCCGCCCCGCCACCCGCTCCGCGTCACCCGGGCCCGGCGCCGCGCCGAACGCCGCGTACGGGGCGGCGACGGCCGCCGCCAGCTCGGGATCGTCCGCGCCGACCTCCCGCACGGCCGCCCCCGCCGGCTCCGGCACGGCGAGCGGCGCGCCGTCCAGCACCATCAGCGGGTGCGCGTGCACGGTGAGGCCGCTCGCCTCCACGGCCGCCCGCAGCCCCGGCGTCGTCTCCGCCACCCACTCGAACGCCTCCGGCACCCCCAGCTCCCGCTGCCGGGCCCGCACCTTCTCCACGTCCCCCACCGACACCGGCCCGGGACGCCCGAGCGCGGGCCGCGCGTAGAAGGGCCACCCGCCGGCCCCCTCGCGCACGAACAGGGTCAGCGGCCCGAAGTCCTCGGCGCGGGCGGAGGAGCGGGGAACGGCGTCGTAGTACGTCTCGATTCGCTTCAGCACCCCGCCACGCTAGGCCCCCCGCGAGAGCGCGGCACCCGGATTGCGCCGCACCCGTCCGCCCCCTCGGAATCCGCCGCCCCAGCCCCTACCGTGCCGTCATGCGGATCTCGACCACGATCTTCCTGACCGACGAGACCATCACGCCCGTGCGGCTCGCCCGCGAGCTGGAGGCGCGCGGCTTCGCCGGGCTCTACCTGCCCGAGCACACCCACCTCCCCGTCTCCCGGGACACCGAGCACCCGGCGGGCGGTCCCGCCGCCCGCGAGTACGGCCGGACCCTCGACCCGTACGTCGCCCTCGCCCAGGCCGCGGCCGTCACCGAACGGCTCGCGCTCGGCACCGGCATCACGCTGCTCGCCCAGCACGACCCCATCGCCCTCGCCAAGCAGGCCGCCACCCTCGACCACCTCTCCGGCGGACGCCTCACCCTCGGCGTCGGCTACGGCTGGAACCGCGAGGAGGCCGCCGACCACAACGTCGCCTGGGCCACCCGCCGCGACCTCGTCCACGACCGCCTCGCCCTCATGAAGGCCCTGTGGGCCCCCGAACCGACCGCGTACGAAGGCGCCTTCGGCTACTCGGTCCGCGCCTCCGAAGCCTGGCCGAAACCGCCCGCCGGCGCCCCCCGCGTCCTCCTCGGCGGCGCCGCCGGCCCCAAGCTGTTCCGCGCGATCGCCGCCCACACGGACGGCTGGCTGCCCATCGGGGGCCGCGGCCTCACCGACTCCCTCCCGCTGCTGCGCCGCGCCTGGGAGGAGGCGGGCCGCGACCCGAAGACCCTCCAGGTCGTCCCGTACGCCGTCCTCCCCACCCCCGGCAAGCTCGCCCACTACGCCGACCTCGGCTGCGAGGAGACCGTCCTCCAGCTGCCGCCGGCGCCCGAGGCGGAGGTCCTGCGCGTCCTGGACGGGTACGCGGAGTACCTGGGCTGACGGGCGGGCGGCGGGCTGCGGGGACCCCGGTCCGGCGCCGCCGCCGCGCTCGTATGCTCGGGGCATGACGGACCAGCAGACCGGGCCTCGGGCCGAGCAGGGGGGCGCGGCCCCCACCAGGAACGCGATGCGGAGGGCCCTGCGGCGGGCGCGGGACGGGGTGGCGCTGGACGTGGCCGAGGCGGCGGTGCTGCTGCGGGCGCGCGGGGGGGACCTGGCGGAGCTGGTGGCGGTCGCGGGGCGGGTGCGGGACGCGGGTCTGGAGGCGGCGGGGCGGCCGGGGGTGATCACGTACTCGAAGAGCGTGTTCATACCGCTGACGCGGCTGTGCCGGGACACGTGTCACTACTGCACGTTCGTCACCGTGCCGGGCAAGCTGCGGCGGGCGGGGCACGGGATGTTCCTGTCGCCGGACGAGGTCCTGGACATCGCGCGCAAGGGCGCCGCACTCGGCTGCAAGGAGGCGCTGATCACCCTCGGTGACAAGCCGGAGGAGCGGTGGCCGGAGGCGCGGGAGTGGCTGGACGCGCACGGCTACGACGACACCCTCGCCTATGTGCGGGCGATGTCGGTGCGGATCCTGGAGGAGACCGGGCTGCTGCCGCACCTGAACCCGGGGGTGCTGTCGTGGACGGACTTCCAGCGGCTGAAGCCGGTGGCGCCGTCGATGGGGATGATGCTGGAGACGACCGCGACCCGTCTGTGGTCGGAGCCCGGTGGCCCGCACCACGGCTCGCCGGACAAGGAGCCGGCGGTGCGGCTGCGGGTCCTGGAGGACGCCGGCCGGTCCTCCGTCCCCTTCACGTCGGGGCTGCTGCTGGGGATCGGGGAGACGTACGAGGAGCGGGCCGAGTCGCTGTTCGCGCTGCGGCGGGTGGCGCGGGCCTATCACGGCGTGCAGGAGCTGATCATCCAGAACTTCCGGGCCAAGCCGGACACGGCGATGCGGTCGATGCCCGACGCAGAACTGGACGACCTGGTCGCGGCGGTGGCCGTCGCCCGGCTGATCATGGGTCCGTCGGCGAACATCCAGGCACCGCCGAACCTGGTCGACGCCGAGTACGAGCGGCTGATCGCGGCCGGCATCGACGACTGGGGCGGCGTGTCCCCGCTCACCATCGACCACGTCAACCCCGAACGGCCCTGGCCGAAGATCGAGGAACTGGCCGCGCGCTCCCGTGCCGCCGGTTTCGAGCTGCGCGAACGGCTCTGCGTCTACCCGGAGTTCGTCCAGCGGGGTGAGCCGTGGCTGGACCCGCGGATCGTCCCGCACGTCCGTGCGCTCGCCGACCCGCAGACGGGCCTGGCGAACCCGGACGCCGTGGTGCGCGGCCTGCCCTGGCAGGAGCCCGACGAGGCGTTCACCGCTTCGGGCCGTACCGATCTGCACACCGCCGTCGACACCGAGGGCCGCACCGGTGACCGGCGCACCGATTTCGACGCCGTCTACGGCGACTGGGAGGCGCTGCGGGAGGCCGCAGCGCCCGGTATGCGGCCGGAGCGGATCGACGCCGACGTCCGCGAAGCCCTCGCCGTCGCCGCCGACGACCCGACGCGGCTGACCGACCCGCAGGCCCTCGCCCTCCTGCACGCCGACGGCCCCGCGCTGGACGCCCTGACCCGCGTCGCCGACGACGTGCGCAAGTCGGTGGCCGGCGACGAGGTGACGTACATCGTCACGCGGAACATCAACTTCACCAACGTCTGCTACACCGGCTGCCGTTTCTGCGCCTTCGCGCAGCGCCGCACCGACGCCGACGCCTACACCCTCTCCCTCGGTCAGGTCGCCGACCGCGCCCAGCAGGCGTGGGACGTCGGCGCGGTCGAGGTGTGCATGCAGGGCGGCATCCACCCCGACCTGCCCGGCACCGCCTACTTCGACATCGCCAGGGCCGTGAAGGAACGGGTGCCGGGCCTGCACGTGCACGCCTTCTCGCCCATGGAGGTCGTCAACGGCGCCTCCCGCACCGGCCTGTCGATCCGCGAATGGCTCCAGGCGGCGAAGGAGGCCGGACTCGACTCGATCCCCGGCACCGCGGCCGAGATCCTGGACGACGAGGTCCGCTGGGTCCTCACCAAGGGCAAACTGCCCACCGCCACCTGGATCGAGGTCGTCACCACCGCGCACGAGCTGGGCATCCGCTCGTCCTCGACCATGATGTACGGGCACGTCGACCAGCCCCGCCACTGGCTCGGCCACCTCCGCACCCTCGCCGGGATCCAGCAGCGCACCGGCGGCTTCACCGAGTTCGTCACCCTCCCCTTCATCCACACCAACGCGCCCGTCTACCTGGCCGGCATCGCCCGCCCCGGCCCGACCGTCCGCGACAACCGCGCCGTGACCGCCATGGCCCGCCTCCTGCTCCACCCCCACATCCCCAACATCCAGACCAGCTGGGTAAAACTGGGCGCGGAAGGCGCCGCCCAGATGCTCCGCTCCGGCGCCAACGACCTCGGCGGCACCCTGATGGAGGAAACCATCTCCCGCATGGCCGGATCGAGTTACGGCTCCTACCGCTCCATCCGCGACCTGGAGGCGATCGCCCAGGCCGCCGGACGCCCCGCCCGCCCGCGCACCACCCTCTACGGCGAGGTCCCCGCCGAACGCCAGACAGCCGCCCGCGCCTCCGACGGCCACCTCCCCGCACTCCTCCCGGTGGTGGAGGGCTGACGGAGGCGGGTCCCTCTCCCCCCGGGACCTCGGGTGAACTGGGGTCAAAAGCGGCCTGAAGGGCGTCCGATCACATAAGGTTCCGCACCCCGAACGGACACACCCGGTCGATTAGAGTGCTGCGGAGACCGGTGAGAGAACGGGACCTCGGACGGGGGAGGGCACGTCGTGACCACCACTGCCGCGGCCGTGTGGGGCCGCACCGAACAGCAGGACTTCCGTTCGCGCGTCCGCGGCTGCCTGCTCGGCGCCGCCGTCGGCGACGCCTTCGGCGCCGGCGCGCACGACCGGACGCTGGACGAGCTCCGTACCGCGCACGGCGACGCCGGCCTCACCGAACCCCCCGACGGCACCCTGCCGGTCACCGCCGCCACCCAGATGAGCCTCTTCACCGTCGACGGCCTCATCCGCGCCCACGTCCGCCGCGACAGCGGCGTCTGGCACCCGCCCACCGAGGTGCACCGCGCCGCCCTGCGCTGGGCGGCCACCCAGCGCGACTGGGGCCCCGACGAGCGCCGCCGCGACAACGGCTGGCTCGGCCGCCAGGAGTGGCTGTACGCCCGCCGCCGGCCGCCCCGCGCCTGCCTCACCGGCCTCGGCGACGACCGGCTCGGCACCCTCGACCAGCCCAAGAACCCCGACGCCGGCGACTCCGGCGCCCTCGCCCGCTCCGCCCCTTTCGGCCTCCTCGTCGGCTGGGAGCCGCAGCTCGTCTGCCAGCTCGCCGTCGAGTGCGCCGCCCAGACCCACGGCGCCCCCGCCGCCACCCTCGCCGCCGGCGCGCTCGCCGTGACCGTGCACGGCACCGCCCGCGGCGCCTCCGTCGAGGCCGCCGCCGGCACGGCCCTGGCGCTGCTGGCCGGCCGCCCCGGCCACGAACCCGTCACCGAGGCCCTGACCCGCGCCCTCGGAGCCGTACGCGAGGGCGTCCCCGACGCGGACCGCGTCACCGCCCTCGGGGCGGCCGAGGACACCGCGGAGGGCCAGCTGGCGGCGGCCGTCTACTGCGCCCTCGTCGGCGAGGACGTCCGCCACGGGCTGCGCCTCGCCGCCAACCACGACGGCCCGTCCGCCGTCACCGCCGCCGTCACCGGCGCCCTCCTCGGCGCCCAGCACGGCGAGACGGCCCTCCCGGCGGCCTGGCTGGCGGCGCTGGAGGGCCGGGGCACGGTCCTCGAACTCGCCGACGACCTGTCCATGGAGCTCACCCAGGCCGCCACCCTCCACACCCCCACCTGGCACGCCCGCTACCCGACGCCGTGACCCCCGCGGGTCCGCGGGACGGGCGGCTCACCGCATCACCTCCCCGGCGTTCACCAGCAGCGACTGCCCCGTGATCGACCGGGCCCGGGGCGACGCCAGGAAGACGACCGCGTCCGCGACGTCCGCGTCGGTGGCCAGGTCCGGGAGGGCGACCCGGGAGGCGAGCCGGGCCAGGACGTCCGCCTCCGCCACCCCCTCCGCCTGCGCCGTGAAGCGCACGAACGCCTCCACCGGCGGCCCCCACATCCACCCCGGCAGCACCGTGTTGACCCGGATCCGGTCGGGCCCCAGCTCCCGCGCCAGCGAGTACATCGCCGACGTCAGCGCCCCCTTCGACGCGGCGTACGCGGCCTGCCGGACCTCGGTCGGCGCGGCGACGGCCGACTGCGTGCCGATGAGGACGACCGCCCCGCCCCCGGCCGCCCGCAGCGCCGGCAGGCACGCGCGCGTCATCCGCAGCGTCCCGAGCAGGTTGACGTCGAGGACGCCCTGCCAGGTGGCGAAGTCGGCGTCGGCGAGGCCGCCGAAGTACCCGTCCCAGGCCGCGACCTGCACGACCGCGTCGATCCCGCCGAAGCGTTCCACCGCGAGCGCGGCCAGCGCCTCGCACTGCCGCTCGTCGGTGATGTCGGTGGCGAGGTGCGCGGTGCGCCCGCCCGGCGGGTCGATCGCGGCGGCCACCCCGGCGAGGTGCGCGCCGGTGCGGGCGCCGAGGACCGCGTTGCCCCCGTCGCGCACCACCGCCTCCGCCACCCGGCGACCGAGCCCGGTCCCGACGCCCGACACGACGACCGTCTTCCCCTGGAGCAGCATCCGGGTCACTCCCGCCTCTGGCCAGCTATCTGACGGTCCGTCAGAGTAGGTGTCCCGAGCCGCGCAGGGAAGGGAGACGACGGCGATGGACGACACCGAGAGGTACGCCGAGCTGGCCGCCACCGGGCCGTACGGGGTCCGCCCCGGTCACGCCCTGATCACCATGGTGGAGCCGCACCCGGGCCAC
Source organism: Streptomyces sp. NPDC057854 (assembly GCF_042797055.1). NCBI lineage: Bacteria > Bacillati > Actinomycetota > Actinomycetes > Kitasatosporales > Streptomycetaceae > Streptomyces > Streptomyces sp. NPDC057854. The sequence continues at coordinate 291,023 of NZ_JBHVMF010000002.1, read as the reverse complement.
GAGTACGCGTACAACCGCTGGTACGAGGACGACCACTACTACGCCGGCGCGATGGCGATGCCGTGGATGTTCGCGGGCCGCCGCTGGGTCGCCACCCGCGACCTCCAGGAGCTCCGGACGCCGGAGAAGTCCGCCGTCGCGCAGCCGGTCACCGCCGGCTGCTACCTCTCCACGTACTGGATCACCGAGGGCCGCTACGACGCGCACATGAAGTGGACCGTCGCCATCAACAAGCGCCTCCACCGCGACGCCCGCGTCCACCACGGCCGCACCCACGTCTTCACGTCGTTCCAGGACCACGAGGCGACGGTGTACCGGGACGGGGCGGCCGGCCCGCGCGACGTCCACGCCCTCGACCACCCCTACGCGGGCCTGGTCCTCCAGGTCGTGGACTGCGCCGGCCCGGGGGAGCGGGCGGCGCTGCTGGAGCGGCTGTGCTCGCGGGAACTGCCGCGCCGGCTCGCCGGTTCACCGGCGGCGATGGTCACCGTCTTCCGCCCGACGCCGCTGCCCGGCGACCGCATGGCGTACGTGAAGCAGGTGGAGGGCGTCGGCACCCGGCTCACCCTGCTGTGGTTCCTGGAGCGGGATCCGCGCGACTGCTGGGCGGAGCACTTCGCGGACCTGGACGGCCTCGCGGCGGACGCGGGCCGGGTGGAACTGGTGGCGCCGTTCGTCCCGACCGTCCCCGGGACCGACCGGTACGTGGACCGGCTGAGGTGACGGACTCCGCCCGGCGGCAGGAGCTTTCCGGGCATGAGAGAGCCCTCTCGGCCAGGACGGCGGACCGGACGAGAGGGCGGCTCCGCGAGGCTCAGAGGGCCCCGTTGCTCACCTGGCCGACGAAGGCGTTCCACGAGCCCGGTCCGAAAGAGAGGGACGGGCCCTCGGGGGCCTTGGAGTCGCGGACGTCGATGGAGGCGACGGCCGGCGACTTCACCTCGACGCAGGCGCCGTTGCCGCCGGAGTAGGAGGACTTGGTCCAGTTGTCGGTGGCACCCTGGATGATGGCCATGATGTGCTCAGCTCCGGTTCTGCCCGAAGGGCGTGAGAGTCGGTGCCGGCGTGGTCTTCACCGGCCTGATCGACGCTACTCGCCGGTCCCGAGCGGCGGGACCGGCGTTCACACGACCGGGTGACATATGCCAACTGAGCTTCCGGCGCGCTGAGTCGGCGGTGTACCGTATCCGCCCCCGCGCTCTGGGCCGCGCCTCGCGTTCCCCGACCCGCTTCCCGACCCGCCTCCCTGACCCGCTTCCCCGGCCCGCTTCCCCGGCCCGCGGGAACCTCAGCCGTCGGCGTACCGCTTCGCGATGTCGGCGACGAAGTCCCGCGTCTGCTCCACACCCAACGCCTGCGCCCGCAGGTGCTCGTACATGAAGCTGTACTTCGCCACGTCCGGCCCCTTCTCCAGGTACAGGTCGCTCGTCACGCCCTCGATGTAGACGACGCTGGAGTCGGAGGCGTCCGGGAACTCCAGGATGGAGTACTGGCCGCTGATGCCCGGGTGCGCACCCGTGTCGAACGGCAGCACCTGCACGGTCACGTGCGGCAGGTGCGACTGCTCCACCAGGTGCTCCAGCTGCTCGGCCATCACCCGCCGGTTGCCGACGACCCGGCGCAGCGCCGCCTCGTCGATGACCGCCCACAGGCGCAGCGGGTTCTCCTCCTTGTTGATCCGCTCCTGGCGGCGGGTGCGGACGCTGGTCCGCTTCTCGATGTCCGCCGGCGTCGACTCGGGGAGCGCGCCGGAGATAACGGCGGTGGCGTACGCGCGGGTCTGGAGCAGACCGGGGATGATCTGCGGCTCGTACACGCGCAGGCTCTGCGCGTCCGTCTCCAGACCGATGTAGACGCTGTACGGGATGTCGCCGAAGGCGTGCCACCAGCCCTGCTGGCGCGAGTCCTTGGCCATCTGCATCAGCGAGTTGACCATGGCCTCGTCCTCGACCTCGTACACCCCGCACAGGTCGCGCACGTCGCGCTGGCTGATGGAGCGGCGGCCGTTCTCGAGGCGGCTGATCTTGGACTGGGAGACGAGGAGGCGCTCGGCGACCTGTTCGGCCGTCATGCCCTTGCCCTCGCGGAGCTTGCGCAGCTCCTGCCCCAATCGGCGTCGCCTGACGGTGGGGTTGACACTGGACGCCACGGAAACTGCACCTCCGGCTGCTGTCTGCGATGCGTAGCTGTGAGTATCTACTGCTTGGCAGACTGCCACCAAAGGTGTGGCGTGCGCTGGGAAAACGCGACAACGCCCGTGCGGGTGCTCGGATTCGACGCGGATGTGCGGGACGCCCGGAGGCGCCCCGCACATCCGCGTGCGGCTCCCGGAGGGGTTCGTGCGCGTGGTGCGGTGAAGTGCGCGCGTACGGCGGTGCCGGTGCCGGCCGCGCCGTGAACGCGCGTGGTGCGTCATGCGTGGTGCGTCGTGCGTGAGGTGGCGTCGCGGTGCGCGGCCGCCTCAGTGGGCGGCGGCGCGGGCCATGCCGCCCCGCGGCTGGGCGGGTACGCCCTGGCCGCTCCGGCGCGGCTGCGCGGCCGCGCCGTTCTGGACGTCCATCACAGCGTGCGCCACGAGGCCGCCCATGGGGTCGTGCCGGATCAGGTCGCGCAGCCGGGACCGCGACGACCGTCCTTCGTTGCCGGGATACAGGTGCTTGCCGAGACCGACCGCGTGGGCCAGTGCGGCGAGCGCCGCGGTCCGCGGGTCCGGCGGTACGCCGGTGCGGATCGCACTGTCCAGCCGGGCCCTGATCTCCCGGCTGATCGCCGTGTCCGTCGCCTGGTAGCGAGTCGTCGGCAGCACCCCGCACATCTGGCCCTCCACGGCATGCACCATGCCGCATCGCTCCAGATGCGAGAGATACGTCTGGCGGAGCCCCAGCCGGGGCCCGCCGATCCAGTGGACGGCCCGGACCGGACTGCCGCGCCTGCGCAGCAGTTCCAGTGCGGAGTCCAGAGTCGGATCTCCGGTCGGCCGTGGCATCACCACGGCGATACGATCCCCGTCAGGGGCTATCCGTCCTGCCAGAGCCAGCTCCACTAGCTGTGCTCCGGCCAGGCCCAGGTCGAGCGACTGCGGCTGCGCTGTGGTACCCGTGGCCGGGTCCAGAGCGAGCAGCAGAAGCTCCTCCGGAATGGTTCTGCGGCTCCTGCCCATCCATGCCTCCCCGCGTGGATGAATGACAGGGTGACCCCTCTCACATTCATCTGTCGAGAGTGCCTGGGTGGTTCGTCCGGGAACCAGTAGGTATGTCGTTCTCGTCTAGCACGGGAGCCAAGGGGTTCACACAGGACACTGGTAGACGGTTCGGACGTACGTATGACGCATGGAGGAGGCACGGTGGCGGGCGAGTCCCCCGACAGAGCGGAGCAGCAGGGGTCGTCGGAGGGGAAGACGACATCGGCGTCGCCGACGGTTGCGCCCTCGGAGACCCCGGCGTCCGCGGTGTCCGCGCCGGACCGGGTGGACCAGCCGACGGCGGTGTTCAAGACCCTGGCCCCGCGCACCCCGGAGGACGACGAGCCCGCGGCGGAGTCGGCGGACGGCGGCGACCGCCTGAAGCAGGCCGTGGCGGCGTGGGTCGCGACGGCGGCGGACGAGGACGAGCGCGAGAGCCGTCCGTCGGAGGCCGAGACCTCCGAGACCGAGGGCGAGGCCGAAGACGAGGCTCCTGAGGCCTCTGCAGCCCCTGAGGCTCCTGAGGCTCCTGAGGCCGTTGTGGCGGCCGAGGAGCCCGCCTCCGCGGCCGAGGAGCCCTCGGAGGCCCCCGAGGACGCCCGTGACGCCGACGACGACTCCGACGAGGCGCCGAAGGCGGCCGAGCCGTCCTGGTTCGCCGCGAAGAAGGCGGCGGAGGCGGCGGAGCCGGCGAAGGCCGAGGCGCCGAAGGCCGAGGAGAAGCCGAAGGCCGAGGAGCCGGTCGACCAGCCGACCACCATGTTCCGGGCGGTACGCCCTCCGGCCGCGCCCGCCGTCGACCAGCCGACGACCGCCCTCAAGCTCCCGCGCGACGCGTCCGCCTCCGGCCCCGAGTCCGACAGCGAGCGGACGAGCACCTTCGTACCGCTCCGCCCGGACATCCCGGCCGACCAGAAGCCCCAGCAGCAGCCCCAGCCGCAGCAGAAGGCGGCCGGCCCCGCCGTCACCCCGCCGCGCCCGGCCACCGCCGACAAGCCGGCCGCGCCCGCCCCGGCGCAGCCGTCCGCGTCCGCGCCCGCGCAGGCCGCCGCCCCCACCCCGGCGGCCCTCGCCGGACCCGAGCGCACCCGGCAGCAGCCGCTGCCGCCGCTGCCCCCGCTCGACCTGCTGGCCGAGCTGACGAACACGCCGCCCCCGCCGCCGAACGCCTGGCGCACGACCCTGCGCCGGATCCGGATCTGGACCCCGCTGGTCCTGCTGCTCCTGATCGTCTTTGCGATCGTGCAGATGGTCCGGCCGCTGCCGGCGCCCGCGCTGAAGCTGTCCGCGGCCCCGACGTACACCTTCGCGGGCGGCCCGCTCCAGATGCCGTGGCCCGGCGAGGGCCAGGGCGCGGTGGAGGTCGAGGGCGTCGGCTCCATGGGCACGTGGGGGGCGCAGAAGCCGGCCCCGATCGCGTCCGTGACGAAGACGATGACCGCGTACGTGATCCTCCGCGACCACCCGATCAAGGGGAAGCAGCAGGGCCCCGAGATCACCGTCGACAAGAAGGCCGCCGACCAGGCGAAGGCGGTCCACGAGTCGACGGCGGCGGTCAAGGAGGGCCAGACCTACACGGAGAAGGAGCTCCTCCAGCTCCTGATGATCCCGTCGGCCAACAACGTGGCCCGGCTGCTCGCCCGCTGGGACGCCGGCTCGGAGCAGGCGTTCGTCGACAAGATGAACGCCGCCGCCAAGGACCTGGGCATGACCCAGTCCCGGTACACCGACCCGTCCGGCCTGCTCGACTCCACCGTCTCGACCCCGAAGGACCAGCTGAAGCTGGCGAAGGCGGTCATGGAGTTCGACGTGTTCCGCGAGATCGTGGACATGCCGAACGCCACCATCGAGGGCGTCGGCTACATCGAGAACAACAACAGCCGGCTGCTGCTCAAGCCCGGCGTCAACGGCATCAAGACCGGCTCCTCCACCCCCGCGGGCGGCAACCTGCTCTGGTCGGCGAACACGGTCGTCGACGGCAGGGTCCACCGGGTGCTGGGCATCGTGATGGGCGCGCAGAACGCCGAACGGCTCAACGACAAGCTGGAGCTGTCGCTGGACTACAGCTACGAGCTGATCAAGAAGGCCCAGGAGGACGTCACCTCCGCGGTCGTCGTCAAGAAGGGCCAGGTCGTCGGCTACGTGGACGACGGCCTCGGCGGCCGGACCCCGGTCGCGGCGACCAAGGACATCAAGGCGGTCGGCTGGCCCGGCCTCAAGGTCGACCTGGACCTGACCGACGGCGGCAAGGCCGTCCCGCACTCCGGCAGGGCCGGGGACGTCGTCGGCACCGTCTCGATCGGCGAGGGCGCCGGGAAGGTCAGCGCCCCGGTGGCGCTCCAGACCGACCTGGTGGAGCCCGGCTTCGACAAGAAGCTGACCCGGGTGGGCTGACGGGCGGGCCGCACGGCCGGCTGACCTGATCGGGTGGGCGCCCCGGACGACCGGGGCGCCCTGCTGTTAGCGTTTTCGGGCAGCCGAGACGCGACACGCGGAGCCGCGCGGGACGCGAGACGGGCAGAGGGCAAGAGCAGCACGGGAAAGGGCCGCAGTGACCACCGCCGAGCCGACACGCGCGGGCCGCAGCACGGCCGCCGCGCCCCTTTCCGCACGGGAGACCGGTGCCGCGCCGGAGTCCGGCCAGGACACCGCCCGGGAGGCGGGCCCCGCGGCGGACCGGCCGTCCGGACGGCGTCCGGACCCGGCGTCCGGAGAGGCGCCCGAGCCGGCACCGGGGCAGGATTCCGGCAGGGACCCCGACGAGGGCCCCCGCCAGGAACCCCCCGCCACGGCGCCCGCCTCCACCACTGCCACCCTCCCCACCACCCCCACCGGTTCACCCCCGCGAATAGTGCTCCCGAACCAGCGCTCCGCCCCCGAGCGGACCACGCCCCCCGCGCCGACGCCGCAGGCACCGCCCGCGGCGCGCCGGCGCAAGCGCCGCTACCCGGTGATGGTGGCGACGGGCGTCGCCGCGCTCCTCCACATCCTGTGGTTCTTCTACTTCGCGAACAGCGGCGGCGACCTCGCCGCCCAGGACGCCTGGGCCGAGTTCGTCGGACGGCACCCGGACTCCGCGTACAACCTGGCCTGGTACGGGGGCATGCACCCGGTCTCGTACAGCGTCGTCTCGCCGTACGTGATGTCGGTGCTCGGCGTCCGGTCCACGATGATGATCGCGGGGACGCTCTCCGCGGCCCTGACCGCGCTGATCCTCGTGCGGGTCCCGGCCGTGCGGAACCCGATGGCCTGCTCCCTCGCGGGCGTCTTCGCCTTCCTCTGCAACGCGCTGTCGGGCCGGGTGACCTTCGGGCTCGGCATGATGTTCGCGCTCGGCGCGGTCGCCGCCGTCTTCTGCTGGCCGCACCGCTGGCGCCGCAAGCGCTGGGCGAAGGCGGCCGTGGCGGTGCCGCTGTCCGGGCTCGCGACGGCGTGCAGCCCGGTCGCGGGCCTGTTCCTCGGGGTCGTGGCCGCGGCGCTGTTCCTCAACAAGCGGCGCCCCGGCGCGTACGCGATCGGCATCGCCCCCGTGGTGATCGTCGCGCTCTCGTCCTGGCTGTTCCCCTTCTCCGGCACCCAGCCGATGGCGTTCGCCTCGGCGATACTGCCGCTGGCCTTCGGGATCCTCGTCCTCGTCCTCGTACCGGGGGACTGGCGCACGGTCCGCACCGCCGCCGCCTGCTACACCGTCGGCACGTTCCTGACCTGGCTGATCGACTCGCAGATCGGCACGAACATCTCGCGGCTGCCGATGCTCTTCGCGGGCGTGGCGCTGCTGGCGGCGCTGCCGTACGCGCGTCCGCGCTCACGCCGCTGGTACGCCCTGGCCGTCGCCTTCCTCGGCCTGAACTTCTGGATCGGCTTCAAGGGCGTCGACGACGTGATCCGCACCCGCCCCGACGCCTCCTGGGCCTTCGAGGTGGCGCCGCTGATCAACCAGCTCCAGGTGCGGGACGCCCGCAAGGCCCGCGTCGAGGTCGTGCCGGCCTCCAGCCACCGCGAGTCCTCGGCGCTCAGCCCGTACATCAACCTGGCGCGCGGCTGGAACCGCCAGGCGGACATGGAGCGCAACCCGCTCTTCTACGACGACACCCTCAACGCCGTGAACTACCGCGAGTGGCTCCACCGCTGGTCGGTCCGGTACGTCGTCCTCCCGACGGGCGCCCCCGACTCGGGCGCGGAGCGGGAGGCGGAGCTGGTCGCGAAGGGCCTGCCGTACCTGAGCCAGGTGTGGGCGGACGCGAACTGGCGGCTGTACGAGGTCGCCGACGCCACGCCGCTCGCCGACGCCCCCGCCCAGGTCGAGCGCGCCGCCGAGAACGAGGTCGTCCTCCGCCTCGACCGCCCCGCCCGGGTCACCATCCGCGTCCCGTACTCGCCGTGGCTGGCGCTCATGGACGAGAACGGCGGCAAGCTGGAGCCGCCGCAGGAGACGGAGGAGTCGAAGCTGGCCCGCGAGGAGTCCGACAAGGAACTCCCGAAGGTCTTCGCCAACGAGCACGGCTGCCTGCTGAAGGCGGAACCGGACGAGCAGGGCGACGAGTGGACGGAGCTGATCGCCCCCAAGGCCGGCACGTACCGCCTGGCGGCCCCGTACAAGCTCTTCCCGCGCGGCACGGCCTGCCCGGAGGAACTGCGCTGAGGCCCGCTCAAGCGGCGGGTCACTCATGCCGCGGTCACTCATGCCGCGGTCACTCATAAGGAGGGTGAAGGCGGAGGAAGTCTGCCGTCCACCCCGCTCCGGCCCTAGGGTCGTCCCCATGCGGCAGGAACGAACTGAATCGGGGACGGCGCACGTGACGGACACGGGAGACACGGCGACCGCCGCGGCGACGGACGTGCGGACCGAACCCGAGGCGCCGCCCGCCGGCGGCCGGCCGCCGAAGCGCCGCCGCCTCTCCCCGTGGGTGGAGTACCCGCTGCTGGCGGCGGTCGCGCTGGTCCTCGCCTTCCTGATCAAGACCTTCCTGGTGCAGGCGTTCCTGATCCCCTCGGGCTCCATGCAGAACACGCTCCAGGAGGACGACCGGGTCCTGGTCGACAAGCTCACCCCCTGGTTCGGCTCGGAGGCCGAACGCGGCGAGGTCGTCGTCTTCCGCGACCCCGCCGACTGGCTGGCCGGCCACGAACTGAAGCCGCCGAGCACCACCCAGAAGGTCCTCGGCTTCGTCGGCCTGATGCCCGCGGCCGGCGAGCAGCACCTCATCAAGCGCGTCATCGGCGTCGCCGGCGACACGGTCGAATGCCAGGGCACGGGCCCGGTCAAGCTCAACGGCACGCCGCTGGACGAGCCGTACGTCCACGAGGGCAACACGCCGTGCAGCACGGACGCGGGCGGCCAGTTCAAGGTCACGGTCCCCGCCGGGCACGTCTGGGTGATGGGCGACCACCGGCAGCACTCGCAGGACTCCCGCTACCACCAGAACGACGGCCGCGGCGGCATGGTCCCCCTCACGGACGTCGTCGGCCGCGCGATCGTCGTCGCCTGGCCGCTCACGAACTGGTCGACGCTGCCGGTCCCGGACACCTTCGACACCCAGAACTGACGACACCTCCGAAGAGAGACACCCATGGCCATCATCGTCACCTTCGACCTCCCCGGCGCCGACCAGGCCGTCTACGACACGGTCATCGACCGCGTCACGGCCGGCCGGGGCTTCACCACCTTCGCCGACGTCCGGAACCCGGGCCTCATCTCCCACGCGGCGGGCCCGGTGGACGGCGGCTTCCGCGTGACGGAGGTCTGGGAGAGCGCGGAGGCCCTGGACAACCACGCCAAGACCTTCGGCCCCGTCCTGGCCGACCTCGGCTACGCCGACGCCCGGCCCACGATCACCCCGGCCCACAACGTGGTGGTCAGCTGACGCACCCGCGGTCTACCCGCCCACGGACGCATCACCGACCTCCCCCTCGACGTCGTCGACGGAGAACACCATGCCCATGCCGCCCCCGGCACACGGATGATCGACGTCCCGGCGTGAGAACCCGCCCCCCAGGCTCACCCTGTCCCCGACGCGCGCGAAGACCTCTCCGCGCGCGTCACGGACGACGACCCGCCCACCCTCGATCCGGGCCGCCCACCCGCACCCCCACCGCAGCCGCCCCACCGAGCCGCCGCCTCCGAGCGCCGAACTGGTCCGCCATCGCACCCCGCTTGATCCACCGGGCGCCCGCCGCCCGCACGCTCCGTCCGCGATGGGACGCCACGGCCCCCGCAGGGGTTCCGTACGACGAGGAAGGGCTTGGTACGGGCGCAAGCAGAGGGGAACTCCCGGTGACCCCCTACCCGATCGCCCGTCTGTGCAGCACCGGGATCGCAGCCGCGAGGGACCCTAACCGACCTGGCCCTGCTCGGGGGCGGCACGGTGCCGGCACCGACCGCGCGCACCCTGAACGGCCTCTACCGACTGAGCGACTCGGCGAGCCCCAGGAACACCCACACCCCGAACACGCCGACGGCGACGACCCCGCCCACCAACAGCGTCCCGACCAACGCGACCACCATCGTGCCCCGCGCCCGCCGCACAGCCGACCTGTACGCACTGTCGTCGTCCCAGTCCCGCTCCCGCATGGCACCCCCCGTGGCAGGCCACCGTACAAGAGCCGGCAGACGACCCGGCCACAGGCATGCGAAAGGGCCGGCCCCGGGAGTAGTCCCTGTGAGCCGGCCCTGCGTCGCGTGCCCCCGGCAGGATTCGAACCTGCGACACCCGCTTTAGGAGAGCGGTGCTCTATCCCCTGAGCTACGGAGGCGGGGTCGGGGACAGCGTAGCGGATGGGGGGTTGGGGGGTGGGGTTGTGGGTCAGACTGGGGGGTCGGTCGGAGGAGGGAGTGTGGGGTTGAGCGGGAAGTCGGGGCGGCTGGTCGCGGGTGGGGGGCCGTTCGAGGTGCGGGACGGGGTGTATGTGCGGGGGCCCCGGACGTTGCGGGAGTTCGTCGAGGTGGTGTGGGGGTTCGGGGACGCCCCTTTTTTGGTGGGGGACGGGCGGGTCGTCTCGTATCGGGGGTTCTTCGACGAGGCCTGTGGGCTGGCTCGGCGGATGGTGGGGGAGTACGGGCTGCGGCGCGGGGACCGGGTCGTCGTCGCCATGCGGAACCTTCCCGAGTGGCAGGTCGCCTTCTGGGCGGTGCAGCTCGCCGGGCTCGTCGCCGTGCCGTTGAACGCCTGGTGGACGGAGGACGAGTTCGCGTACGCGCTGGACGACTGCGCGCCCGGGCTGCTGCTCGTCGACGGGGAGCGGGTGCCGCGGGTGCGGGCGTGGGCGCGGCGGGCCGGGGTGCCGGGGATCGTGTTCCAGGGGGAGGCGGAGGACGGGTTCGTCGCGTACGAGGCCGACGACGATCCGCTGACCGGGCCGCCCGACGTGGAGGTGACCGGCGAGGACGACGCGACGATCTTCTACACCTCGGGGACCACCGGGCGGCCCAAGGGCGCCGTCGCCACGCACCTCGCGCAGGCCGGCGCCGCCATGCATCCGCGGTACTTCGCCGCCGTCGCCGCGCTCGCCCGCGGGGAGCGGCCGGGCGGGGGCGCGCCGGTCGTGTCGCTGACGACGTTCCCCTTCTTCCACGTCGCCGCCTTCACCTCGCTGTACGCCGTCATGGCCGGCGGCGGCACCCTCGTCATGATGCGGAAGTGGGACCCCGCCCGGGCGCTGGAGCTGATGCGCGAGCACCGGGTCACCCACTACGCGGGCGTGCCCACCACCGCGCTCCAGCTGCTGGCGCTCGCCCGCGAGATGGGTGATCCGCTGGAGTCGCTGGTGCTGCTGAGCACCGGCGGGGCCGCCGCGCCGCCCGGGGTGACCGGCGGGCTCGCCGCCGGGTACGGGGAACGGATCGATCCCCGGAACGGGTACGGGCTCACCGAGACCTGCGGCGGTGTCCTCGCCAACGTCGGGGCCGAGTACCGCGCCCATCCCGGCAGCGTCGGGCGGCCCTCGCCGGCCACCCAGGTGCGGATCGAGGGCGCCGGCGACGACGGCGTCGGCGAGCTGTGGCTGCGCGGGCAGTCCCTCTTCCGCGGGTACTGGCGGAATCCCGGGGCGACCCGCGCCGCCTTCGCGCCCGGCGGATGGTTCCGTACCGGCGATCTCGCGCGGGTCGACGCCGACGGGCGGGTCACCGTCGTCGACCGGCTCACCGACCTGGTGATCCGGGGCGGCGAGAACGTGTACTGCGTCGAGGTGGAGCGGGTGCTCCAGACGCACCCCGACGTGCTCGACGCCGCCGTCGTCGGCGTGCCGCACCCGCTGCTGGGCGAGGAGGTCGGCGCGGTCGTACGGCTCCGGCCGGGGGCGGCGGCGGACGCGGAGGCGCTGCGGGCGCACGTCGCCGCGCGCCTCGCCGCCTTCAAGGTGCCCGTCCACGTCCTCGTACGGGACGCGGAGCTGCCCCGGAATCCGGCCGGGAAGCTGCTGAAGGGGGAGCTTCGGCGGCTGTGGGGGTGAGGGGGGCCGCGGGTCTTCTTGAACCTGCCGCTCCCGCTCCCGTCTCAGTTCCTGCTCACCCTGACGCGGAAGCTGCCGTCCGTGCCCTCGTCCACCACGCCTATCCGGACGCCGTGGGTGCGGTCCGTGAAGGTCTCGCCCGGGCGGTAGGGCGCGTCGGAGAGTTCCGCGTGGACGTTGGGGCGGCGGGTGCAGCCGCCGCTGGCGCGGTCGCTGTCGGCGACGGTCACCGGGCCGTGGCCGGTGTCCACGTCGGACTCGACGCGGTAGACGAGCACGCCGGGTTCGCAGACGGCCTCGTCGTTGCCCTCGCGGGTGCGGACCTCGACGGCGTATCCGGACGTGTCGGAGAGCGGGACGAAGACGAGCTTGGGGCCGCCGGCCACGGCCAGCGGGGTGAGCAGGTGCTCGCTGGTGCCGGTGGTGGACGCGCAGCGGACCTGGTCGTCGTCGAGCCAGCCGAGCTTCCACTTGTGCCAGCCGAGCAGGTCGTTGTTGGCGCCCCAGTCCTCGGACATGATGTCCCAGTGGCCGACCGTGCCGCCGCCGTCGGCGGTGTAGAGGTCGGGGAGGCCGAAGACGTGCCCGTTCTCGTGGGGGAGGACGCGGTAGCCGGTCTCCGGGTAGCTCCCGGAGCCGTCGTCCTGGCGGCTGTAGACGAAGGACGTGTTGGCGAGCGGCACGCCGTCGGCGTACGGCGCGTCGTCGTTGCCGGAGAACGTCACGGACAGGACGGTGTCCAGGGCGGACGGGCCGGCGTTCGGCGTGACCAGGACGTTGACCAGGTCGTAGGCGCTGAAGTCGACCTTCGGGTCGGCCGCCTTCACGATGTCCTCGACGAAGGAGCGGTAGCCCGGTTCGTACGGGGCGCCGCGCTCGATCCCGTACGAGGTGAACGGCCGCGGCATCCGCAGCCAGTCGGGTATCGGGGTCTCGGCGCGGTACTGGAGCCGGCCGTACGAGCTGACGTGGAACCAGTCGGACGTCTGCGGGAAGAACTCGCGGAAGCGCGCCATGGCGGTGCCCTCGCCGCGCGCGTCGGGGAAGTCGACCATGAGGGTCAGGGCCCGGACCTGGCCGGTGGAGCGCGCGAAACCGGGGGCGGTCGGCAGTCCCTCCGACATCTGCACGTCCAGTGCGGTGGCGATGCGGCACGGCCCCAGCCGGGTGGTGTCGGGCACGGTGGCCACCGGGCCCGCCGACGCGGGGGCGGGGCCGGGGAGTGTGGTGCTCGCCGAGACGAGCACGGTGAGCAGGAGGGCCGAGGTCGCCGCGAGGGCGACCGGTCTGCGTATCCGCCGGCGGGTGTGCTGCATGCGGTCGCCTCTCCGGTCGGGGCCAGGTCAGCGGCGTGGTGCCGTGCGATCAGCCTGTGCGGAGCGGTGCGGGGGCGCGCGCCGGGTGGACCGATCGTGGGTATCCGGGGGCGGAGAGTGACGGAGGGGTGGGATGTGAGCCAGGTCACAGAGGGCCGCGAAATATCCGGGGATTCCTTCCCCGTTTAGGAGAGAGTTCGAGGAAGTGGGGACGGAGTCCCCGGATCGTGATCGTCAGCTGTGGTGGAGGTGCCCGGTGCCGGAGGATGTGACGGAAGCAGGCGGTGGTCTCGCCGCGCCCGCGCGGCGCGTGCCGCGTCCCCGCGCCGACGCCCTGCGCAACCGCGAGCGGCTGGTGACGGCCGCCCGCGAGATGTTCGTGGAGTTCGGGCCCCTCGTGCCGTACGACGAGATCGCCCGCCGGGCCGGCGTCGGCAACGCCACCCTCTACCGGAACTTCCCCGAGCGCGCCGACCTCGTCCGCGAGGTCGTCCTCTCGCTGACCGCCCGGGTCGCCGGGCTCGCCGAGCGGGCCGCCGCGTCCGTCACCGGCGGCGAGGCGGACGCCTTCGAGGCGGTACGGGGCTTCGTGCACGGCGCCGCCGACGAGAAGGTCGGCGCGCTCTGCCCGATGCTCGACGCGGGCTTCGACCACGACCACCCCGACCTCGTCGCCGAACGCGACCGGCTGGAGGAGTCCGTCGAGGAACTCCTCGGCCTGGCGCGCGCGGCGGGCCGGCTCCGGCCGGACGTCGGCGCCGGCGACGTGCTGGTCGGCGTCTCGCAGCTCACCCGGCCGCTGCCCGGCACCGGCTGCGCCGCGTTCGAGCCCTTCGTCCACCGGCACCTCCAGGTCTTCCTCGACGGCCTGGAAGCCCCCGCCCGCTCCGCGCTCCCCGGCTCGGCCGCGACCCTGGAGGACCTGCGACGCGACGCGTGACGGCGGGCTGCTTCCGCGCCTGAAGCCGGAGAGCCCCAGAGCCGTAGAGCCGTAGAGCCGTGGCGCCGTAGACCTCGGACCAGCGGCGGCCCTCAGATTTTCTCAGTACGTCCTTTTTCTTCGCTTACGCACCAAGAGGTGGCTACCCCCATGCCCGAAACCGCCGAGACCGCCCGGTCGACGGCCGGCCTCCAGCCCGACCCCGGCCGCTGGAAGGCGCTCGTCTTCATCGCCCTCGCCCAGCTGATGGTCGTGCTCGACGCGACCATCGTGAACATCGCCCTCCCCTCCGCCCAGCAGGACCTCGGCATATCGGACGGCAACCGGCAGTGGGTCATCACCGCCTACGCCCTCGCCTTCGGCGGACTGCTGCTCTTCGGCGGCCGGATCGCCGACCTCTGGGGCCGCAAGCGCGCCTTCGTCGTCGGTCTGATCGGCTTCGCCGCCGCGTCCGCCCTCGGCGGTGCCGCGACCGGCGAGGCCATGATGCTCGGGGCCCGCGCCCTCCAGGGCGCCTTCGGCGCGCTGCTCGCGCCCGCCGCGCTGTCGCTGCTCGCGGTGACGTTCACCGACGCCAAGGAGCGCGCGAAGGCGTTCGGCATCTACGGTGCGATCGCCGGCGGCGGCGGCGCCGTGGGCCTGATCCTCGGCGGTGTCCTCACCGAGTACCTGAACTGGCGCTGGACCTTCTTCGTCAACATCCCGTTCGCCGTCGTCGCCGCCGTCGGCGCGTACCTGGTGGTCCGCGAGCCGGCCGGCGGCCGGAACCGCTCCGCGCTCGACATCCCCGGCGTGATCCTGTCCACCCTGGGCCTGGTCGCGCTCGTGTACGGCTTCACCCGCGCCGAGTCCGAGGGCTGGAGCGACACCGGCACGATCGGCATGTTCGTCGGCTCGGTGGTGCTGCTCGGCGCGTTCGTGCTGGTCGAGGCGAAGGTCCGGAACCCGCTGCTGCCGCTGCGCGTCCTCACCGACCGCAACCGCGGCGGCGTCTACCTCTCGCTCGGCCTCGCCGTCATCGCGATGTTCGGCCTCTTCCTCTTCCTGACCTACTACCTCCAGGTCGTGAAGGGCTACTCGCCGGTCATGACAGGCTTCGCGTTCCTGCCCATGATCGCGGGCATGATCATCGGCTCGACGCAGATCGGTACGCGGCTGATGACCCGGGTCCCGCCGCGGCTGCTCATGGCCCCCGGCTTCCTGACCGCCGCGGTCGGCATGCTGCTGCTGACGCAGCTGGAGGTCGGCAGCTCGTACGCCGGTCTGATCCTGCCCGCGCAGCTGCTGCTGGGCCTCGGCATGGGTACGGCGTTCATGCCGGCCATGTCGCTGGCGACGCACGGCGTGGAAGCGAAGGACGCCGGTGTGGCCTCCGCGATGGTCAACACCTCGCAGCAGGTCGGCGGCGCCATCGGTACGGCCCTGCTGAACACGATCGCCGCCTCCGCGACGACCGCGTACCTCACCGACCACGCGGCCGGCGCGACCACCCCGGCCGCCCAGAAGCTGCTCCAGCTCCAGGGCATGGTCGAGGGCTACACCGCCGCGATCTGGTGGGCGGTCGGCATCCTGGCCGTGTCCGCGGCGATCGCCGCCGTGCTGATCACCACCGGGAAGCCGGACACGGGCGTGGTCGCCGGCTCCGGCGACGGCGCCGACGACGAGCTGAAGGTGCCGGTCATCGCGCACTGACCTCCCGCACCCCCTTCCCCCGGCCGCCTGCCCTGGTTCCGCTCAGCGGAGCCAGGGCAGGTCCGCGTCCGGGCCCGCCGGCTCCAGGCCCTCCGCCATGACGCGCATGATGGCGCCGAGCTGCGCGACCTGCTCGGGGCTGAGCCGGTCGAACATCGCCTGCCGCACCGCCGCCACGTGCCCGGGCGCGGTGCGCCGCAGCACCTCCATGCCCTCGTCCGTGAGCTGGGCGAACTGGCCGCGCTTGTCGGACGGGCAGTCCTCGCGCCGCACCCAGCCGTTCTTCTCCAGGCGGGCGACGGCGTGCGAGAGGCGGGAACGGGTGATCTTGGCGCTCCTGGCGAGCTCGGTCATGCGGAGCCGCCGGCGCGGGGCCTGGGAGAGCTGGACCAGCAGGCCGTAGTAGACGTGCGGCATGCCCGCGTCCCGCTGCAACTGGCGGTCGAGGTGGTCCTCCAGGAGCGTGGTGGCGTGGAGGTACGAGCGCCAGACGCGCTGTTCGTCGTCGCTGAGCCAGCGCGGTCCGGTCCTGTCTTCGGTGGCACCCATGCGGTCCATCGTACGACCCGTTCTTGAAAGTTGAACTATGTAGGTTTACGCTGCATCCATAGAGCTTGAAACTTCAAGCGTTCGCCCCATGACCGTTCGCCCCCTCACCGGGTGACCCGGCTCAGGAACGGAGGCCCGCCATGGACGCCGCCCTCGACGCGCGGATGCCCGCGCTCTACCTCTCCCACGGCGCGCCCCCGCTCGCCGACGACCCCGTCTGGCCCGGCGAACTCGCCGCCTGGTCCGCCGGCCTGCCCCGCCCCACGGCGATCCTCATGGTCTCCGCCCACTGGGAGGAGGCCCCGCTGGCGCTCGGCGCCACCGAGACCGTCCCCCTGGTCTACGACTTCTGGGGCTTCCCGGAGCACTACTACACCGTGCGGTACGCCGCCCCCGGCGCGCCCGCGCTCGCCGAGTCCGTCCGCAAGCTGCTGCGCGGGCCCGGCACGCCCGTCCAGGACATCCCCGACCGGGGCCTCGACCACGGCGCGTACGTGCCGCTCGTCGAGATGTACCCGGACGCGGACGTCCCCGTCCTCCAGATCTCCCTGCCGACCCTGGACCCGCGCCGGCTCATGGACGTCGGCCGCAAGCTGGCCCCGCTGCGCGACGAGGGCGTGCTCATCGTCGGCAGCGGCTTCTTCACCCACAACCTCGCCGCCCTCCGGCACCCTGGCGGCGGCGTGCCGGGCTGGTCGGCCGAGTTCGACGCGTGGGGGAGCGAGGCCCTCGCCGCCCACGACGTGGACGCCCTGCTCGACTTCGCGCACAAGTCCCCGGCCGGACGCCTCGCCCACCCCCGTACGGAGCACTTCGCGCCGCTCTTCGTCGCCCTGGGCGCGGCGGACGCGGCCGGCGACCTCGACGCCGGACGGTCGGTCATCGACGGCTTCTGGATGGGGCTTGCGAAGCGGTCCGTCCAGTTCGGCTGACCGTCCCCCGCCGGCCGTCCTCAGAAGACCGGCGGGTTCAGTTCCACCGAGCGGACGGCGGCGGCCAGGGCGAGCGGGCCGCCGACGTCCAGCGCCGTGTCCGCGAACTTGATCGTGTGGTCGTCGCCGTGCGCCGCCGCCCGCGCGAAGACCTCCTCCGCCGTGAGGCCGGCCGGCGCGTACGGAGCGGCCTCCCGGGGCGTGTACGCGGCCGTCACCGCCGCCGACGCCGCCCAGGCCGCCGCCAGGCTCGGCGCCCACAGGGCGCGGGGGAGCGCCGGCAGGGTCCGCAGCACCGCGTTGGGCGCGGTCGCCGCGTGCACCAGCATGATCGGTTCGCCGTGCCCGTGCGTCGCGTACCGGTGCACGGCCGCCGTCACCAGCTCGGCCAGCCGCTCCCGCGCCGCCTCCGGCTCCGTCTCCGCGCCCCACGCGGGGAAGGCGGTGAGCTGCGCGAGCCGCTGCCGGATCCCGCCCTCCTGCTCCGGGACGGGCGGTACGGCGGCGAGCGCGGCAGCGGCGTCCGGCGCGGCGGCCAGCGCGGTGAGCGGCGGCAGCGGCTGGTGGCGCGCCGCCCAGTAGCCGAGCGCGTGCGCCAGCTCCGCCCGCCGGGGTTCCGTCTCCCCGCCGGGCGCCAGCAGGGTCCGTACGGCGTGCCCGGTGCGGATCACCGGGTGGGTGGCGCCGCCCGCGATGCCGGGCAGCAGCCGGGGCCACCACTCCGCCAGCACCTCCCGCCACGGCCGGTCGGCCAGCTCGCGGGCGAAGTGGCGGGTCCAGTCGGTGATGCGGGCCGGATCGCCCAGCGCCTCGCGCCAGTTCCCGGCGGTGACCGGGGTGTGCGGGGCGGGCGCGTCCTCCAGCTTCGGGGCGTACGCGTCGAGCCAGCGGTGCACGGCGGCGGCGTGCCCGTGCCGGGCCAGCGCCTCCACGGCCATCGGCGCGTGGTTGGTGAGCCAGCCGTTCCGCTCGGGTCCGGTGGTGTGGAGCCGTTCGAGGGCCTCGTCGAGGATGCCGGTGGTGTCCATGGCCGGGACGGTAGGCCGCGGGTCCGGGGGCGCGTAACGGGCTGGGGACCTACAGCGGGGGGCGGAGCCGGGCCTCGGCCGATGGCCGGGGGTTTGCCCGGGAGGCAACTCCGCGGGACGTTCCGGCGTCGTAGAGGGAGAGAAGGCGGGAAGGCGAGAAGGCGCGAAGGCTCGAAGGCCGGAGACTCGAAGGCCGGAGACTCGAAGGCCGGAGACTCGAAGGCCAGAGGCGAGAAGGTGGCCGGGGTCGGTCCGGTCGTGTGACGGCCGTCTCACCGACAGTGTGGTCGGAGAACGGCCGGGGGGCCGTACCGGGGGCTCTGACCTGCGGATCCGTGCCGGCGGCGGACCGGCGGGCGGGGCGGTGGCCGCGCAGGATACTGCATGATCGCGAAAATCCTGAGTCTCCTGGGAATTCTGTCCCGATTCCGGTCGTTGTTTCCGTCGGATGCAGGGCACCCGCAAGGGTGTCGCGACCTACTCAGCAAGGGAGCACGCATGGCAACCCGTGCCGTCGCCCGTCGTCAGTCCGCCGCCAAGAGCGGGGACAGCCGGGCCAGCAGCGTTCGCGCCGTGGGCGGGGAGATCGCCGACCGCGACCTGGTCGGCATGTACCTCGACGAGATCGCGCGCACGCCCCTGCTCGACGCCGCCAAGGAGGTCGAGCTCTCCCAGACCATCGAGGCGGGCGTCTACGCCCAGCAGATCCTCGACGGCGAGGTGGAGGACACCGAGGCGGGCGGGGCGACCCGCGAGGAGCTCGAGGCGCTGGCCGCCGAGGGCGAGCGTGCCAAGGACCTCTTCATCAAGTCCAACCTGCGGCTCGTCGTCGCGGTCGCCCGCCGGTACCCGCGCAGCGGCCTGCCCCTGCTCGACCTGATCCAGGAGGGGAACGCGGGCCTGGTGCGCGCGGTCGAGAAGTTCGACTACGCGAAGGGCTTCAAGTTCTCCACGTACGCCACGTGGTGGATCCGCCAGGCCATCACCCGGTCCATCGCCGACCAGTCCCGCACCATCCGGCTCCCCGTCCACCTCGTGGAGGAACTGGGCCGGATCCGCCGGGTCCAGCGCGAGTTCAACCGCGAGCACGGCCGCGAGCCGGAGCCCGCGGAGGTCGCGGAGGAGCTCGGCTCCACCCCGGAGCGGATCACGGACGTCCTGGACTGGGCGCGCGACCCGGTCTCGCTCAACATGTCGGTCGACGACGAGGGCGAGACGCAGTTCGGCGACCTGCTGGAGGACACGTCGGCGGTCTCGCCGGAGCAGTCCGTCCTCACGCTGCTGCGCAGCGAGGAGCTCGACGACCTGATCGACAAGCTCGACCACCGGACGGCGTCCATCATCCGGATGCGGTACGGCATCGAGGACGGGCGCGAGCGGACGCTGACGGAGGTCGGCAAGGAGCACGGGCTGACGCGCGAGCGGATCCGCCAGATCGAGAAGCACGCGCTGCTGGAACTGAAGAAGATGGCGCGGGACACGGGCTTCGACGCGGTGGCCTAGAGCGGCCGGCGCCCCCCCGTGTGGGCAGGCGTTCCGCAGGGCGGAACGGGTGGGCACACGGGACGGCGCCGCGTGCCGCGCCGAGGCTACTGCGCCTGAACCCGCACCCGGTGTGCGGCGCCCGTTCGGTGCGGGTCCAGGCCCGGGAGCGGAGGCACCCGCAACGGTGCCGTTCCGTTGTGCCCACCCTCCCCCAAGGACTTCGTCCAGGGGGGACCCCCAGCCCTAGCGGAACGTATGCCCACAGCGGAACGGCGGGACGCCCGGAACGGCCGGCGGCGTCAGGTGAGGGCGGCTGTCAGGCGGGTCGTCAGGGTTTCCAGGTACGTGCGGAGGGACGTCGGCGCGTGGACGCGGAAAGGCGCGTCCATGATCGCGAAGCGGATCGCGAGCCACTCCACGGAGTCCGTGACCCGCGCCCGCAGCCGGCACGTGTCCGGCCCCGTCGCGACCGGCGCCAGGTGCGCGGGCAGGCGCGCGACGACGAACTCCGCCGGCGCGTCGAACTCGACGTCCAGGTCCACCTCCCCCTGCGCCCGCGTCATGGACCGCGCCAGGTACGCCGCCTCGTCGCCCTCCGGCAGCTCCCGCGGCGTGAAGCGCGCCCCGGTCGCGAGCGGGTCGGTGACGCGGTCGACGCGGAAGGTCCGCCAGTCCTCGCGCCCGAGGTCGTACGCGACGAGGTACCACCGCCGGCCCGTCGACACCAGCCGGTACGGCTCGACGAGCCGCTTGCTCTCCGTCCCGTCGCCCGCGCGGTAGCTGAAGCGGAGCCGTTCGCGGCCGGTGACCGCGCCCGCGAGGGCGGTGAGGGTGGAGGGCGCGACGGTCGCGCCGTCGCCGCGGGTCAGCGGGAGCGTCGCGTTCTGCAGCGTGGAGACCCGGTGCCGCAGCCGCGCCGGCAGCACCTGCTCCAGCTTGGCCAGGGCCCGTACGGACGCCTCGTCGACGCCCTCGATGGCGTGCCCGGCGCCGGCCCGGAGGCCGACGGCGATGGCGACGGCCTCCTCGTCGTCGAGGAGCAGCGGCGGCATCGCCGTCCCGGCGACGAGCCGGTAGCCGCCGACGGCGCCGCGGGTCGCCTCGACGGGATAGCCGAGGTCCCGCAGCCGGTCGATGTCGCGGCGGATGGTGCGCGAGGAGACCGCGAGGCGTTCGGCGAGCTCGCTGCCGGGCCACTCGCGCGGGGTCTGGAGGAGCGAGAGCAGATTCAGGAGTCGTGCCGGGGTGTCCGTCATGCCGACCATCATGCGGGGGAAATAGGACGCGGGCTGGCCTATACGACTCCTATGGTCCTCCTATGAGCGCACACGAGACCGAAGCCGCCACGGGGGCGGACAGCACCACCGCGGGGGACAGCAGACGCTGGATCGCCCTCGCCATCGTCATGACGGCCGCCTTCATGGACCTGGTCGACGCCACGATCGTCAACATCGCGATCCCCAGCATCGAGCACGACCTCGGCACCACGACCACCGCGATCCAGTGGATCACCGCCGGCTACGCGCTGGCCTTCGCGGCCGGTCTGATCACCGGCGGCCGGCTCGGCGACATCTACGGCCGCAAGCGGCTCTTCCTGCTCGGCACGGCCGGCTTCACCCTCGCGTCCGCGCTGTGCGGCTTCGCCGCCAGCCCGGAGATGCTGGTGGCCTCCCGCCTCCTCCAGGGTGCGGCGGCGGCGATGATGGTGCCGCAGGTGCTGTCGATCGTCCACGTCACCTTCCCGCCGCACGAGCGCGGCAAGGTCTTCGGTCTCTTCGGCGCGATCGTCGGTCTCGGCGCGGTCTCCGGACCGCTGCTCGGCGCGCTGCTCACCGAGTGGAACATCGCGGGCCTGGAGTGGCGGCCGATCTTCCTCATCAACCTGCCGGTGGGCGTGGCGGCGCTGCTCCTCGGCCGGGCGTTCATCACCGAGTCGAAGGCGCCCAAGGCGCTCCGTCTCGACCTGGTCGGCGTCGTGCTGGTGACGGCCGCGCTGCTCCTGCTGATCTACCCGCTGACCCGGGGCCGCGAGCTGGACTGGCCGCTGTGGGGCCACCTGATGATGGCGTCCAGCCCGGTCGTGTTCGGCGTCCTCGTGGCGTACGAGCGGTACAAGACGCGCAAGGACGGGTCGCCGCTGATCGAGCTGGCGCTGTTCCGCGTGCGGTCCTTCGCGGCCGGCATCGCCGTGCAGCTGTCGTTCGGCATCGTGCTCGGCATCTTCTTCCTGGTGTGGACGCTGTACATGCAGCTCGGCCTCGGCTGGAGCGCGCTGCGGGCCGGTCTGACCGGGGTGCCGTTCTCGATCGCCGTCTCCCTGGCGGCGGGCCTGTCGGTGCAGCTGCTGGTGCCGCGCTTCGGCCGCAAGGTGCTGCAGGGCGGCGCGCTGACGATGGTCGCGGGCATCCTGCTGTACTTCTTCGTGGCCGGGCGGTACGGCGCGGAGATCACGTCCTGGCAGATGGTCCCGGCGCTGGTCGTGATGGGGCTCGGCATGGGCCTGATCGTGGCGCCGCTGACCGACGCGGTGCTGTCGGAGGTCCCGAAGGAGCACGCGGGCTCGGCCTCCGGTCTCATCAACATGACCGGGCAGATGGGCAACGCGATCGGACTCGGCCTGGTGTCGGTCGTCTTCTTCGGCACCTTCGACGAGGAGCGGCTGAAGCAGGCCCCGCAGGAGATCACGACGGCGTTCACGGACGCCTTCCGCAACTCGCTCGGCTGGGCGGCGGTCGTCCTCACCGCCATCTTCCTGGTGATGTTCGCGCTCCCGGCGCGGCCGAAGCAGCACCTGGAGGGCGGCGCGGACGACGCCGTCCCGGCGGCCGGGTCGCCGTCCGGGGAGGCGGCGGGGGAGAAGGAGCCGGCGCTCACCTCCTGAAACAGTTCCTGAGACAGTCCCACCGCGCCCAGCGCATGCCCCCGAAGGGCCCCGGTCGCCGACCGGGGCCCTTCGGCGTACATCCGACGGGACCTTGGACCTCGATGCCCGTTCGTGCCCGTTTCAGTGTCCGACTGCGTTTACTTCGCGGAATCCCCGGCGTAACCTGACACTGAAACCACAGGTTCGGGCATCGAAACGGACACAGACTCACCATGTACGCACCCGAGCGACAGCAAGAGATCCTCCGGCTGGCCCGTGAGAGCGGGCGGGTCGACGTGCTCTCCCTCGCCGAGGAGTTCCAGGTCACCGCCGAGACCGTACGGCGCGACCTGAAGGCCCTCGACCGGGCCGGGCTCGTCCGGCGGGTGCACGGCGGCGCCATCCCCGCCGGCCGGCTGGACTTCGAGCCCGACCTCGCCGAGCGCGAGGGGGTGGCCGCCGACGAGAAGGACCGCATCGTCGCCGCCGCCCTGGCCGAACTGCCCGCCGAAGGCAGCGTCGTCCTCGACGCCGGCTCGACCGTCGCCCGGCTGGCCGCTGCCTTCCCGCTCGACAGCGCGCTGACCGTCGTCACCCACGCGCTGCCCGCCGCCGCCCGGCTCGCCGACCACCCCGGCATCGACCTGCACCTGGTCGGCGGGCGCGTCCGGCACCGCACCCGGGCCGCCGTCGACGCCTGGGCGCTGCGCGCGTACGGCGAGATCCGCGCCGACGTCGCCTTCGTCGGCGCGAACGGCTTCTCCGCCGCCCACGGCCTCACCACCCCCGACCTCGCCGAGGCGGCCGTGAAGCGGGCCGTCCTCGCCTCCGCCCGCCGGGTCGTCCTGCTCGCCGACTCCGCCAAGCACGGCGAGGAGCACTTCGCCCGCTTCGGCGCCCTCGCCGACGTCGACCTGCTGATCACCGACAGCGGCCTCGCCCCCGAGACCGCCGCGGCCATCGAGGCCGCCGGAACGGAAGTCGTCCGCGCATGATCCTCACCGTCACCCCGAACCCCTCCCTGGACCGCACGTACGAGGTCCCCGGCCTTGAACGCGGCGAGGTCCTGCGGGCCACCGCCGAGCGCGTCGACCCCGGCGGCAAGGGCGTCAACGTCTCCCGGGCGGTCGCCGCCGCCGGCCACCGCACCGTCGCCGTCGTGCCGCTCGGCGGCGCCCCCGGCGCCCTCGTCGCCCAGCTCCTCGCCGGGCAGGGCATCGAGGTCGCCCCGGTGCCGCTGGCCGGCCAGACCCGCTCCAACATCGCCCTCGCCGAGCCCGACGGCACCCTCACCAAGATCAACGCGCCCGGCCCGGAACTCACCGCCGAGGAGTCCGAGACGCTGCTCGCCACCGTCGGCGCCCACTCCCCGGCCGCCGCCTGGATCGCCTGCTGCGGCAGCCTCCCGCGCGGCCTCGCCCCCGAGTGGTACGCCCGGCTGGTCGCCCGCGCCCACGGCGCCGGCGCCCGGATCGCCCTCGACACCTCGGGGCCCTCGCTGCTCGCCGCCCTCACCGCCCGGCCGGACGTCGTGAAGCCCAACGCCGACGAGCTCGCCGAGGCCGTCGGCCGCCCGCTGCGGACCGTCGGCGACGCCGTGAAGGCCGCCGAGGAGGTGCGCGAGCGGGGCGCGGGCTCGGTCCTCGCCAGCCTCGGCGCCGACGGGCAGCTCCTCGTCACCGCCGCCGGCACCTGGTTCGGCTCCGCGTCCGTCCCCGCCGTCCGCTCCGACGTCGGCGCGGGCGACGCCTCCCTCGCCGGCTTCCTGGCCGCGGGCGGCGACGGACCGGAGGCGCTGGCCGCCGCCGTCGCGCACGGCGCCGCCGCCGTCCAGCTGCCCGGCAGCCAGATGCCCACCCCGGCGGACCTCGACCCGGCCGCCGTGACCGTCACCTCCGACGTACCCCTGGACACCGTCCTCAGCGAGCAAGGGAGCCCGCGATGAGCACCATGATCACCGCGGACCTGGTCGACCTCGACCTGGCCGCCGGCACCAAGGAGGCGGCGGCCCGCTCGCTCGCCGAGCGCATGGCCGCGCGGGGCCGGGTGACCGACCTGGACGGCTTCCTCGCCGACGTCGCCGCCCGCGAGGCCCAGATGCCGACCGGCCTCGACGGCGGCATCGGCATCCCGCACTGCCGCAGCGCCCACGTCACCGAGCCGACCCTCGCGTTCGGCCGCTCGGCCGCCGGCATCGACTTCGGCGCCCCCGACGGCCCGGCGGACCTCATCTTCCTGATCGCCGCCCCGGCCGGCGCCGACGACGCCCATCTGACGATCCTGTCGTCGCTCGCCCGACAGCTGATGGACGAGGGCTTCACCGGCGCGCTGCGGGCCGTGGCCTCCCCGGCGGAGGCGGCGGCGCTGATCGCGGGGGAGGAGCCGCCGCAGGCCCCCGCGGAGCCGGAGGCTCCGGAGCCGGTCGCGACCCCGGCCCCGGAGGCGCGTCCCTTCCGGATCGTCGCCGTCACCTCCTGCCCCACCGGCATCGCGCACACCTACATGGCCGCCGAGGCGCTGGAGAAGGCCGGCCGGGAGGCCGGGGTCGAGCTGGTCGTGGAGACCCAGGGCTCGGCCGGGTTCACCCGGCTCGACCCGGCGGCCGTCGCCGCGGCCGACGGCGTGATCTTCGCCCATGACGTGCCCGTACGGGAGAAGGAACGGTTCGCCGGGAAGGCGGTCGTCGACGTCGGCGTCAAGGCCGGCATCAACCGCCCCGCCGAGCTGATCGCCGAGGTGCGCGGCCGGGCCGAGCGCGGCGAGACCACCGCCCCCGCCGCGCCCACCCCCGTGGAGAAGGCCGGGGAGCCCGCCGAGGGGTACGGCACCAAGCTGCGCAAGTGGCTGATGTCCGGCGTCAGTTACATGGTGCCGTTCGTCGCCGCCGGCGGTCTGCTGATCGCCCTGGGCTTCGCGCTCGGCGGCTACGACATCGACAAGGCGCCGTCCGTCGCCGAGCACTTCGCGTGGGGGCAGCTCGACAGCTGGGCCGCGCTGCTGTTCCAGATCGGCGGGCTCGCGTTCGCCTTCCTGGTCCCGGTCCTCGCCGGCTACATCGCGTACGGCATGGCGGACCGGCCCGGTCTCGTGCCCGGCTTCGTCGGCGGCTCCATCGCGCTGACCATCGACGCGGGCTTCCTCGGCGGCCTCGCCGCCGGCCTCCTCGCGGGCGGCGCCGTCCTGGCGGTCCAGCGGGTGCGGGTGCCCGCCGCGCTGCGCGGCATCATGCCGGTGGTGGTGATCCCGCTGCTGTCGTCGATCGCCGTCGGCTTCCTGATGTTCCTGGTGATCGGCAAGCCGATCGCGGAGCTCCAGTCCGCGCTGACCGACTGGCTCTCCGGCCTCTCCGGCGCCAACGCGGTCGTCCTGGGCGTCGTCCTCGGCCTGATGATGTGCTTCGACCTCGGCGGCCCGCTGAACAAGGTGGCGTACGCCTTCGCCGTCGGCGGACTCGCCACCCCCAACGAGGGCTCCCTCAAGGTGATGGCCGCGGTGATGGCCGCCGGCATGGTCCCGCCGCTCGCGATGGCGCTCGCCACCGCCGTCCGCGGCCGGCTCTTCACGAAGACCGAGCGGGAGAACGGCAAGGCCGCGTGGGTGCTGGGCGCCTCCTTCATCACGGAGGGCGCGATCCCCTTCGCCGCCGCCGACCCGCTGCGGGTCATCCCGGCCGCGATGGCGGGCGGCGCGGTCACCGGAGCCCTGTCGATGGCCTTCGAGTGCACCCTGCGGGCCCCGCACGGCGGCGTGTTCGTCGTCCCGCTGATCGGCAACCCGTTCCTGTACCTGCTGGCGATCGTGGCGGGCGTGCTGGTGAGCGCGGCGCTGGTGATCCTGCTGAAGAGCCTGCGGAGGACCGCCCCGGAGGGCGCCGGGACCACCGCCCCGGCCGCCGACCCGACGGTGACCGTGGCCGCCTGACCGGCCCCTGGACAGGAGGGGCCGGACCGCGAGGGGCGGTGCGCACGTGCGCACCGCCCCTCGGCGTCGCTCAGGTCACTTCGGCGGGGCGCCGAGGAACCGGCCGGCGTTGTTCAGCGGCGGGGCGCCGGGGGTGGTGAGCTGGGTCCACGGCCCGAGCTCGTCCGTGGGGGTGCCGACGCAGTCGAGCTCGTCCGGCGTGCCGGGATCGATGGCGCACAGGGTCTCCCAGACCTCGCCGCCGGTGGTCAGCACCTGGACGGAGACGTTGTTCGCCTGGGAGGCGACGGAGACGGCGCACGCCGTCGCCGGGTAGCCGGGGTGCAGCACCGGGTCCGTGAGGTCGGTCCACACGAACGGGGTGACGTTCGGTTCGAGGTCCCGGATGCCGACGTAGGTGGTACCGGCGCTGAGCACGGCCTTGACCTCGCGGCTCTCGGCGGGGTTGTACGCGTCGACGTCGACGCACGGCCCGGCGGGACCGGTCGCACCCGTCGGTCCCGTGGGGCCCGTCGCACCCGTGGCTCCGGTGGCACCCGTGGCTCCCGTCGCTCCCGTGGCACCGGTCGCGCCCGTGGCTCCGGTCGCGCCCGTCGCGCCCTGGGGGCCCGTCGCGCCCGTGGGGCCCTTCGGGCCGGCCGGGCCGGTGGGGCCCTTGGGCCCGGTGGGGCCGGTGTTGCCCTTCGGGCCCTTCGGGCCGGTCGGGCCCTTGGGGCCCCTGGGTCCGGTGGGCCCGGTCGGGCCCTTGCAGCCGGTCGTCGGCACCGACGCCGTGCGCGGGTCGCCGGTGGCGGCCTCCTGCCCCGGGGACTCCGCGGCCGGGGCGTCCGGCACGCCCGGGACGGCCCGGTGCTTGCAGCCCGTCAGCGGGTTCGACGACGCCGAGTCGGCGGCCGGGGTCCGCGGCGCGCCCCACGCCGAGGCGGTCGGCGCGAAGCCGGCGAGGACGAGCGCGACCGAGGCGAGCGCGCCGCCGCCGAGCCAGACGCGCCGCCGGGGCAGCGGACCGAGCGGGGACCGGGTCTCGGATCAGGACGCATGAGGGTGCTCCTTCCTCCGCGGCGCCGCGCGGCGCCCGCCGGAGTGCCGGTGGAGGGATCCGTACGGGACCAGCGCCCGGAACCGGATCAAGGGATGAACTTCTGATCGGTTCATCGGATCGCGGCGGGTCGGGCTTGACGGCGCCGGCGCACGCTCAGCGCCCTGGCCTAGCGGCACCAGCCGAATGGACGCGTACGGGGCAGGGAACGCACCGCCCCCCGTCGGCGCGCCGCCGCCGGGCCCCCGCCGGGCCGTGCCTACCGTCGCCCTCCGACCGAACCGCGAGAAGTGGTGTTGCCATGCGGCCGTCCCTCTGCTTGTGCATGATCGTCAAGAACGAGTCCTCGGTCATCGAGCGGTGCCTCGCCTCCGTCCGCGACCTCGTGGACACCTGGGTCATCTCCGACACCGGCTCCACCGACGGCACCCAGGACCTCGTCAGGAAGGCGCTCGCGGGCATCCCGGGGGAGCTGGTGGAGGAGCCCTGGGTGGACTTCGGGCACAACCGCAGCCGGAACATCGCCCGCGCCCGCGCCCGGCTCGGCGCCGCGGGCCGGGACGCGTACCTGCTGCTCCTCGACGCCGACCACGTGCTCCGCCAGGACGGGCCGCTGCCGGAGCTGACGGCCGACGCGTACATGCTGCGCCACGAGGGCGAGGTGGAGTACCGGATCAAGCGCCTGGTGCGGGCGGACCTGCCGTGGCGGTACGAGGGCGTCACCCACGAGTACCTGACCGCCGACACCGACGACGAGCAGCGGAACCTGGACGCGCTGGTTGTCGAGGACCACGCCGACGGCGGCTCCCGGCACGACAAGTTCGAGCGGGACGCCCGGCTGCTCGGCGCCGAGCTGGTCCGCGACCCGGGCAATCCGCGGACGGTCTTCTACCTCGCCCAGACCATGCGGGACATGGGCCGCACCGGGGAGGCGATCGGGCTGTACGAGCGGCGCGCGGCCATGGGCGGCTGGGCCGAGGAGGTGTACTACGCGCTGCTCCAGGCTGGCGTGCTGGCCGCCGACGCGGGGGACTGGCCGGCCGGGCAGGACGCCCTCGTCCGCGCCCGCGAGGCGCGCCCGGAACGCCTGGAGGCGGTGTACGAACTGGCCTCGCGGCTGCGGCTGGCCGGCCGCCACCACACCGCGCACGCGCTGCTCGCGGACGCCGTCGACCGGCCGGCGCCCGCCGACGACCTGCTGTTCGTGCAGCCGTGGGTGTACCGCTGGGGGCTGCTCTTCGAGTACTCGATCACCGCCTACTGGGTCGGCGACCCCACGGCCTCGCTCGCCGCCTGCGACCGGCTCCTCGCCCTGCCCGACCTGCCCGCGCCGTACCGCGAGCAGACCCTGGCCAACCGGGAGTTCGCGGTGCGGGCGCTGGGCGGCGTGCCGGCCCAGGTCTGAACCCGGGCCGGGGGGCCGGCCGTGGGGCGGGGCTCAGACGACGCGGGAGCGGGCCTCCATCGCCCCGCGGGCCGCGGCCTCCGACTCGTACACCTCGCACATGTGCCGGCCGTCCGGGGTGGCCGTGTGCTCGACCTCCCAGAGGCTCAGCTCGGTGCCGTCGAGCAGCAGGAACTGGTGCTCGTAGAGGGTGAAGCCGGCGTCCCGGCCGCCCTCCACGGGGCAGTGGCGGCCGAAGACCTGGGTGATGTGGTGGGCGAAGGCGATCCGCAGCCGGCGGGCGGTCCGCTCACCGGGCCGGTCCTCGTTCTCCGCGCGGCGCAGGACGCGGCGGGCGTGGTCCGCCGAGTTGTCCGGCACGTACATCCGGGGCTGGGCGGGTATCGGGCGGGCCAGCAGCGCGCTCAGCGCCGTCAGGTCGTCGTCCTCGCCGAGCGGGCCGCCGTCCGCCCGCTCCACCGTCCACTCCGGCAGCGGGCCGACGGGCAGCCGGGAGGCCGCCAGCCGGGCCTCCGCCTCCTCCGCGTACAGCTCGTACTGCTCGGTGCCGTCCCGGCCCGCGTTGTGCGCGAGCTCCCACAGTACGAGCGCGCTGCCGTCGGCGAGCAGATAGGTGTGGCGGTAGGTGGAGCGGTGCAGCGAGGAGCTGTGGTGCGAGGAGTGCAGGGCGGTGGAGTGGGCGAGCGCCGTCTCCAGGCGCTCCACCGTCGTGTCGGGCAGGTCGAAGGAGTTGAGCGCCCGGCCGAGAAGCCGCTCGACGTGCGTCTCGGTCGTCTCGTACGGATCGAGGTGATCCCGCGGATCGTTCAAGAGGGTCTCCAGGCCGTCGCCGCATGTCACTTGGTGCTTGCTTAACGTAGTCCCTGGGTCCGACAACGGGGTCGGGGTTACGGAAAACGAGGGGCCGGCGGCGGAAGTTCCCGGTGTCGCGGAAGCTTCAACTCCCTTGCGGTTACCGGGATTACGGGCCGCTTGGGGGGTCGTGCGGAGCGCCGTCCGGGGGTCCGTCCGGGAGGCCGTACAGCTCCCCGTACGACGGGAAGTCGCCGCCCGGGCCGCGCAGGCCCCCGGGCGCGGCCAGCACCGCGCGGACGATCGCCCGCGTCACCAGGTCGGCGCCGGCCGCCAGGACCTCGTTCAGGGCGAGCGGCCCGGGCGCGGCCGGCAGCTCCCGGGCCCCCGTGGCGAGCGCGAAGACCGTGTCGCCGTCGTTCATCAGGTGCACCGGCCGGATCGCGCGGGCGATCCCGTCGTGCGCCGTCCCCGCCACCTTCTGCGCCTGTGGCCGCGTCAGCGCCGCGTCCGTCGCGACCACCGCCAGCGTGGTGTTCAGCGGCGGCCGGACCGACGCCGCGCGGGCCTCCGCCAGCCGCCGCGCCGCCGCCTCGTGCACCGCCCGCGACGGCCGCGCCGCCGCGCCGCCCGCGCCGCCGTCCGCGCCGTCAGGCTCGAAGAGGCCGCCGTACAGGACGCCGGTCGCCGGATCGACCGCCGCGCCGACCGCGTTCACCACCACCAGCGCCGCCACCGTGATCCCCGACGCCAGCCGCAGGCTCGCCGTCCCGACGCCGCCGCGCATCCCGCCCACGACCGCGCCCGTCCCCGCGCCCACCGCCCCCGTCGCCACGCGCGCGTGGTCGCCGGACGCGTGCGCCGCCTCCACCGCGGCCCGGCCCGTCGACGCGTCCGGCCGTGCCGTGAAGTCACCGCCCCGGCCCAGGTCGAAGACGCACGCCGCCGGCACCACCGGCACCACGTGCGTCGGATCCGGGCCCACCCGCACCCCGCGCCGGTGCTCCTCCAGCCAGGCCATCACCCCGGCCGCCGACTCCAGGCCGTACGCGCTGCCGCCCGTCAGCACGACGGCGTCGATCCGCTGCACCACGTTCCTCGGGTCCAGCGCGTCCGTCTCCCGGGTGCCCGGACCGCCGCCGCGCACGTCGACGGCCGCCACCGCGCCGCCCTCCGGCGCCAGCACCACCGTCGTCCCCGACAGCGCCCCCGGACCCGCCACGCGCGCGTGCCCCACCCGGATGCCGGGCACGTCCGTCAGACCGTCCGGAGAGAACCGCGCTGCTGTCATGTCCCCTTCCTACCGCAGAAGCCCCGCCCCGGCAGTCCCACCCCGGCAGTCCCACCCCGGCAGTCCCGCCCGGGCAGTCCCGCCCCGGCAGTCCCGCCCGGGCAGTCCCGCCCCGGCAGTCCCGCCTCAGGACCCGGCGGCCGTCCGGGTCGCCGGGTTCCGCGCCGTCAGCGTCACTCCCACCGCGACCGCCACCGCCGCCACCACCCCCGCCGCGAGCACCGCCCAGCGGCCCGCGAACGAACACAGCAGGATCGCCAGCGACGCCCCCGGCAGCACCGCCTGCTGCGCCGCCCCCACCTTGAAGTAGCGGGCGTGCATGAGCCACACCGACATCAGGAACACCGCCGTCGGGATCGTCACCGACGCCGACGCCGCCAGGGTGCCGATGTGCGCCTTGCCGACCGCCTGCTCGACCGCGATCTCCAGGCCCGCCCCGATCGCCGCCGCCGACATGAAGATCAGGAAGTGCCCGTACCCCCACAGGAAGCCCTGCCGGCTGTCCGTCAGCCGGTCGTGCGCCGGCACCACGAAGTAGACCCACCAGGCCGCGAACACGATCAGCAGCCCGCCCGCCGCGATCGGCAGCAGCTCGTTCAGGGCGTCGTTCTCCGCCACGCCCGACTTCACCGCCACCGTCGCCGCCGCCACCGACTCGCCCAGCACGATGATCGTGAACAGGCCGTACCGCTCCGCGATGTGATGCGGATGCCACGTGCTCGGCGCGTCCTTCTCCGCGAACACCGGCACCGCCAGCTCCGCCAGCGCCATCACCAGGAAGACCCACGGCACCGCCCCCTCCGGCACGAGCAGCAGCGCCAGCCAGCCCACCTGCACCGCCAGCACCCCGCCCGCGTACCGGCGGCACATCGTCCGCTCCTGCGCCGACGCCGCGTGCCGCGCCGCCCGCAGCCACTGCGACGCCAGCGCCACCCGCATCACCAGATAGCCCAGGTACACGACCAGGAAGTCGTGCTCCTCGAACGCCCGCGACACCCCCGCCGCCAGGATCAGCACGCCCGCGATCTGCACCAGCGTGACCACCCGGTACAGCACGTCGTCGTTGTCGTACGCCGACGCGAACCAGGAGAAGTTCATCCACGCCCACCAGATCGCGAAGAACACCATCGCGTAGCTCACGACACCCTCGCCCGCGTGCCCCTCCGCGACCGCGTGCACGAGCCCCACGCCCGCCTGGGCGACGGCGACCACGAAACACAGGTCGAAGAACAGCTCCAGCGGCGTGGCGGTCCGGTGCGACTCCTCGCGGGAGCGCGCGGTCAACGGCAGGAAAGGTCGCGTCATGCGCCCAGCACAGCAGAGCCGTGGCGCCGGGGCCAGGCGGGGGTCCTCACGCCACGCGGAGCGATCCGCCCTCCGGCCGCACCGCCGCCTCGTAACGGTCCGCCACCAGCCGCGCCACCGCCGGATGGTCCGCCAGCGGCGCCGCCACCGCGTACGCGCCCAGCTCCTCCAGGGAGCGGCTGAACCGGCCCGGCGCCAGCAGGTGCGCCGCGACCGCCACCCGCCGGAAACCGTCCGCACGCGCGCGTGCCACCGCGTCCGCCGGCCCCGGAGAGGAGGCCGAGCAGTACGCGACGGACACCGGCACCCGCAGCAGGCGCCGCAGCTCCTCCGCCGCCGCCAGGGTCCCGCCGTCGCCGCCCGGCCGCGACGAGCCCGCGCCCGCGACGACGACCGCGTCCGCCGGCGCGCCCGCCGCCCGCTCCGCGTCCCGCAGCCGGTCGTACAGCGCCCGCGCCACCGCCGGTTCGCCGCTCAGCCCCGGCGTCACCGGGCAGCCGTACCGCGCGGCGACCGCGGGCAGGTCCACCGACCGGTGGTACCCGTCGCCCAGCAGCAGCGGCACCACGACGGCGCCCGGACGCGCCCGGAGGACGTCCGCGAGGGACGGGGCCTGGTGGTCCAGGTGCCCGACGGTCACCGGTACGCCGGTCAGCCGCCGCACCTGCGCGGCGAGCCGCCCCGTCACGGCCCGCGCCCCCGCCACCCCGCTCCCGTGCACCCCCACCACGACCTCGCCCACCGGCCACCTCCGCTGCTCCGCGGCCCCGTGCGGGGTCCCGCCGAAGGGTGCCGGCGGCGGTGTCGTGGCGCCGCCGGCTCCTCGGGTCAGCCTACGGAGCGCCGCGCCGCGCGGACCGCGCCGTTCGGCCCCGGCCGGAGGGCCACAAGTCCCGTGCGGTCGGGCCCTTCTCGGGGCCGGCGGCCGGATCCGCGCGCCTACGGTCGAAGGCGAAGGTGCCGGGACCGGACCGGCCCCCCAGCCCCGGAGCGCCCGATGCCCCCCTCCCCGCGCCCGTCCCTCGTCCTCGTCGGCCACGGCATGGTCGGCCAGCGGCTCCTGGAGGCGCTGGCCGAGCGCGGCGCGCTGTCCGACGGCACGGCGCCCGGCTGGCGGGTCACCGTCCTCGCCGAGGAGGACGTGCCCGCGTACGACCGCGTCCACCTCTCCTCCGTCTTCACCGGCACCGCCCCCGGCGACCTCGCCCTGCCCGCCCCCGGCTTCCTCGACGCGCACGGCGTCGACCTGCGCCTCGGCGACCCGGCCGAGCAGGTCGACACCGCCGCCAGGACGGTGACGACCGCGTCCGGCGCCGTCGTCCCGTACGACGCGCTGGTGCTCGCCACCGGCTCGTACCCGTTCGTGCCGCCGATCCCCGCCGCCGACGCGCCGGGCTGCTTCACGTACCGCACCCTGGACGACGTCGCCGCGCTCACCGCGTACGCCGAACGCGCGGCGGCCGGCGTCGTGATCGGCGGCGGCCTGCTCGGCCTGGAGGCCGCGGGTGCGCTGCGTACCCTCGGACTCGCCACGCACGTCGTCGAGTTCGCGCCCCGGCTGATGCCGCTCCAGGTGGACGACGGCGGCGCGGCGGCGCTGCGGGCCACCATCGAGTCGATGGGCGTCGCCGTGCACACCGGCGTCGGCGCCACCGAGGTGGAGACCGGCCCGGACGGCCGCGTCACCGCCCTCGCCCTGTCGGACGGCACCCGGATCCCCGCCGGCCTCGTCGTCTTCTCGGCCGGCGTCCGCCCCCGGGACCAGCTGGCCCGCGAGGCGGGGCTCGCGGTCGGCGACCGCGGCGGCGTGGCCGTCGACCCGCACTGCCGCACCACCGATCCGTACGTGTACGCCGTCGGCGAGTGCGCGCAGACGGCCGACGGGCGCGTCTACGGCCTGGTCGCCCCCGGCTACCAGATGGCGGAGGCCGTCGCCGACCGGCTCGCGGGCGCCGGCACCACCGTGTTCACCGGCGCCGACACCTCCACCAAGCTGAAGCTGATGGGCGCCGACGTCGCCTCCTTCGGCGACCCGTTCGCGGAGGGCGCGGACGCCACCGAGATCGTCTTCTCGGACGGCCGCGACGGCGTCTACAAGAAGCTCCTCCTCGGCCCCGACGGGCGGCTGCTCGGCGGCATCCTCGTCGGCGACGCCGAGGCGTACGGCTCGCTGAAGCCGCACGCGGGGCGCCCGCTGCCCGCCCCGCCCGAGGCGTTCCTCCTGCCGGCCGCCGCCGGCACCACCGGCCTCCCCGGCGCCGCCGCGCTCCCCGACGACGCCGTCGTCTGCTCCTGCCACAACGTCACCAAGGGCGCGGTGAGCGCCGCGATCGCCGAGCACGGCCTCACCGACCTCGGCGGCGTCAAGCGCTGCACCAAGGCCGGCACGGGCTGCGGCGGCTGCGCCGGCACCCTCCAGGCGGTCCTCGACGCGGCCGGCGCCGAGAAGCGGCGCGGGCTGTGCGAGCACTTCCCCGACCTGACCCGCCCCGAGCTGTACGACCGGATCCGCACCGAACGCATCCGTTCCTTCACCGAGCTGATGGAACGGTACGGCGCCGGCCCCGACGCCACCGTGGCCTCCGGCTGCGCCGTCTGCAAGCCCGTCGTCGCCAACGTCCTCGGCACCCTCGCGCCCGAACTCGGCCTCCGGCACGTCCTGGACGGCGAACAGGCCGCGCTCCAGGACTCCAACGACCTCTACCTCGCCAACCTCCAGAAGGACGGCACCTACTCCGTCGTCCCCCGCGTCCCCGGCGGCGAGATCACCGCCGGACAGCTCATCGCCCTCGGCGAGGTGGCCCGCGACCACGGCCTCTACACCAAGATCACCGGCGGTCAGCGGATCGACCTCTTCGGCGCCCGCAAGGAGGACCTCCCGGCGATCTGGCGGCGCCTCCTCGCCGCCGGCCTCGAATCCGGCCAGGCGTACGGCAAGTCCCTGCGCACCGTGAAGTCGTGCGTCGGCGCCCGCTTCTGCCGCTTCGGCCAGGGCGACTCCGTGCGGCTCGCGATCGACCTGGAGCTGCGCTACCGGGGTCTGCGCGCCCCGCACAAGATCAAGGGCGGCGTCTCCGGCTGCCTGCGCGAGTGCGCCGAGGCCCGCGGCAAGGACATCGGCGTCATCGCCACCGCCGGCGGCTGGAACCTGTACGTCTGCGGCAACGGCGGCGCCACCCCCCGCCACGCCGACCTGCTCGCCCCCGACCTGTCCGCCGCCGAACTCTTCGCGCTGCTGGACCGGTTCCTCATGTACTACCTGCGGACCGGCGAGCGCCTGGAGCGCACCTCGGCCTGGCTGGAACGGCTCGGTGGCTCCGGCGCCGGCATCGCCCATCTGCGGGAGGTGCTGATCGAGGACGCGCTGGGCATCGGCGCCGAACTGGAGGCGCAGATGGAGCGGCACGTGGCCGCCTACCGCGACGAGTGGCGGGCCGTCCTCGACGACCCGGCGGCGCTGGCCCGCTTCGCGCCGCACGTGACCGGCGTGGAGTTCCTGGAGCCGGGGCGGGGCCGGGCGGCGGTGCTGCCGGACGGCACGGAGGCGGCGCTGTTCAAGGACGCGGAGGGCGCCGTGTACGCGGTCGGCAACCGGGACCCGTACTCGGGCGCCGGCGTCATCGCCGACGGCATCATGGGCCGCCGCGACGGCGTCCCCGTCGTGGCCTCCCCGATGCACAAGCAGGAGTTCGACCTGCGGACGGGCGCGTGCCTGGACGACCCGGAGGTGTCGCTCCCGCTGCTGCCGCCGTCTGCGTGACCGTAGCCGTTCTCTCTCCCCGAGCTGCCCCCGGCCCGCGCCCCCGCCGGTCCCACACCCCTTCCAGGGGCCGGCGCCGCGGCCCGGGGGCACCCCCTTCCCGCCGGCCGGCGCTCGCCGGAGGCCGACGGCCCCCGGGGCCGGGACCTAGGGCCGCCGCGGGAGCCGCCCTAGGCCCGCCCCGGGTCGCGACCATCGGCACTGACGCCACCCCGGACCCGAGGCGGAGCCTGGAAAGGCAAGGAAGAAGCCTCCAAAGGGCTCGCAAACGTCAGGGAAGTCAGGGAAGCGCCATGAGTTCCGTAGTCCACGGCAGCAGAACCACGGGCGGGTCCCCCGCCTCGTACGACACGGAGCAGTACCGCCCCGGCCGGACCGTCACGGAC
The DNA here is from genome assembly GCF_042797055.1 of Streptomyces sp. NPDC057854. Taxonomy (NCBI): domain Bacteria; kingdom Bacillati; phylum Actinomycetota; class Actinomycetes; order Kitasatosporales; family Streptomycetaceae; genus Streptomyces; species Streptomyces sp. NPDC057854. The sequence goes on along the minus strand of NZ_JBHVMF010000002.1, from coordinate 254,687 downwards.
TGGGAGCCCGAGAACGAGCTCTTCTGGAAGTCGATCGGCCACAAGGTCGCGAACCGGAACCTGTGGATCGCCGTCCCCGCCCTCCTTGTCGCCTTCGTCGTCTGGCAGGTCTGGTCGGTCACGGCGACCAACCTGAAGGACGTCGGCTTCGGCTTTTCGACCTCGCAGCTGTTCTGGCTGACGGCGATCCCCGGCCTCACCGGCGGCACGGCCCGCATCCTCTACACCTTCCTCGGCCCGATGATCGGCCAGCGGCGGTTCACCGCCCTGTCGACGGCCGTCCTCGTCGTCCCGCTGATCTGGCTGGGCGTCGCGATCCAGGACCCGGCGACCCCGTACGGCGTGATGGTCGTCATCGCCGCCCTGTGCGGCATCGGCGGCGCCAACTTCGCGTCCTCCCTCGCCAACATCGGCTTCTTCTTCCCGAAGGCGAAGAAGGGCAGCGCGACCGGCATCAACGGCGGGCTCGGCAACCTCGGCGTCTCCGTCGTGCAGCTGCTCACCCCGATCGTCATCACCTGGTCGACGATCGCGATCGGCTCCGCCCAGCACAAGGCCGACGGCACCCCCGTGTACCTCCAGAACGCCGCCTTCCTCTGGGTCCCCGTCCTCCTCGTCCTCGCCGCCGTCGCCTGGTTCGGGCAGAACGACCTGAAGGTGGCGTCCACCCCCTTCAAGCAGCAGAAGGTCATCTTCAAGCGCAAGCACAACTGGCTGATGACCTGGCTGTACGTCGGCACCTTCGGCTCCTTCATCGGCTTCGCCGCCGCCCTGCCGATGCTGATCAAGACCACCTTCCCGGACTACTCCGTCGCCACCTACGCCTGGATGGGCCCCGCCGTGGGCGCCCTCGCCCGCTGGGGCGGCGGCTGGATCGCCGACAAGTGGGGCGGCGCCCGCGTCACCCTCCTGTCCTTCGCGGGCATGGCGCTCTCGATCGCCGGCGTCATCGCGTTCCTCCCGTCGGGCGGCGACGGCGGCGACTTCTACGGGTTCTTCCTCTGCTTCCTCGCCGCGTTCTTCTTCTCCGGGATCGGCAACGGCTCGACCTTCCGCCAGATCCCGGTGATCTTCCGCAGTACCCATCTGAAGGGCCTCACGGAAGGCACCCCGGAACACGCCGCGGCGCTTCGGCAGGCCGAAATGGAGTCGGGCGCGGTCACCGGTTTCACCTCCGCGATCGCCGCCTACGGATTCTTCTTCATCCCGGCGCTCTTCGGCTCGGTCGCCGTCACCAGCGCGATGTGGGGCTTCATCGCCTTCTACGTCAGCTGCATGATCGTGACCTGGTGGTTCTACGCCCGCAAGGGCGCCGGGGCACCCAGCTGAGACCCCGCCGGGAACCCTCCCGGAAAGGCCCCGCCGAGGCGGGGCCTTTCCGCATGCCCCGACCGGGACCTTGGGCCATGGAGAGGTGACCATTGCCGCCCGAGACGATCGATCGGAAGGAGTGCAATGGAGGTAAGCGAAAAGGCTGATTCGAGCGATCGAGAAGGCGGTGCGGGCAGTGACTGCGACCCCTGCTGAGGCAACGGTGAACGACGGCGCCTGGAAGGGCTTCAAGGGCGGGCTCTGGCGCGACGCCATCGACGTCCGCGACTTCATCCAGCAGAACTACACCCCGTACGAGGGCGACGACTCCTTCCTCGCCGGCCCCACCGAGCGGACCACCGCCGTGTGGAAGGCGATCACGGACAGGTTCCCGGAGGAGCGCGCCAAGGGCGTGTACGACGTCGCGTACGACGTCCCCTCCACCATCACCGCCCACGCCCCCGGCTGGATCGACCGCGACAAGGACCTGATCGTCGGCCTCCAGACCGACGCCCCGCTGAAGCGGGCGATCATGCCGTACGGCGGCTGGCGGATGGTCGCCGGCGCCCTGGAGACGTACGGCTACCCGGTCTCGCCGGAGCTGGAGAAGGTCTTCACCGAGTACCGCAAGACCCACAACGCCGGCGTCTTCGACGCCTACACCCCCGAGATCCGCGCCGCCCGCAAGGCCGGTGTCGTCACCGGCCTCCCCGACGCCTACGGCCGCGGCCGGATCATCGGCGACTACCGCCGCGTCGCCCTCTACGGCGTCGACCGCCTCCTCCAGGTCAAGAAGGAGGAGAAGGCCGAGCTCGACGTCCTCCCCGCCGGCGGCCGCTCCCTGGAGGAGACCATCCGGCTCCGCGAGGAACTGGCCGAGCAGATGCGGGCCCTCGGCGAACTGAAGGCCATGGCCGCCTCGTACGGCTACGACATCTCCGGCCCCGCCACCACCGGCCGCGAGGCCATCCAGTGGCTGTACTTCGCCTACCTGGCCGCCGTGAAGGAGCAGAACGGCGCCGCGATGTCGCTCGGCCGCACCTCCACCTTCGTCGACGTCTATCTCCAGCGGGACCTCGACGCCGGCCTCCTCACCGAGGAGCAGGCCCAGGAGCTCGTCGACGACTTCATCATCAAGCTCCGCATCGTCCGCTTCCTGCGCACCCCCGAGTACGACGAGCTGTTCTCCGGAGACCCGACGTGGGTCACCGAGTCGATCGCCGGCATGGGCGAGGACGGCCGCCCGCTCGTCACCAGGACGTCCTTCCGCTACCTCCAGACCCTCTACAACCTCGGCCCGGCGCCCGAGCCGAACATGACCGTCTTCTGGTCGCCGCGCCTGCCGCGGGGCTTCAAGGAGTTCTGCGCGAAGGTCTCCATCGACACCTCGTCGGTGCAGTACGAGTCCGACGAGCTGATGCGGCCGCGCTTCGGCGACGACACCGCCATCGCCTGCTGCGTCTCGGCGATGCCGGTCGGCAAGCAGATGCAGTTCTTCGGCGCCCGCGTGAACCTCGCCAAGACCCTCCTGTACGCCATCAACGGCGGCCGGGACGAGAAGTCCGGCGCCCAGGTCGGCCCCGACACCGGCGCCCTCACCTCCGAGGTCCTCGACTACGACGAGGTCATGGCGAAGTTCGACGAGCAGATGGAATGGCTCGCGAGCGTGTACGTCCACGCCCTGAACGTCATCCACTACATGCACGACAAGTACGCGTACGAGCGCCTGGAGATGGCGCTCCACGACCGCGACGTGCGCCGCACCATGGCCTGCGGCATCGCCGGCCTGTCCGTCGCCGCCGACTCGCTCGCCGCCGTCAAGTACGCGAAGGTCACCCCCGTCCGCGACGAGACCGGCCTCGCCGTCGACTACCGCGTGGAGGGCGACTACCCGGCCTACGGCAACAACGACGAGCGGGCCGACGAGATCGCCGTCTGGCTGGTCGAGGAGTTCATGCGGAAGGTCCGCAAGCACCCGACGTACCGGAACGCCGAGCACACCCAGTCCGTCCTCACCATCACCTCGAACGTCGTGTACGGCAAGAAGACCGGCAACACCCCCGACGGGCGCCGGGCCGGCGAACCGTTCTCCCCGGGCGCCAACCCGATGAACGGCCGCGACACCCACGGCTACGTCGCCTCCGCCCTGTCGGTCGCCAAGCTCCCGTACGAGGACGCCGAGGACGGCATCTCGCTCACCAACACCGTCACCCCCGACGGCCTGGGCCGCACCCCCGAGGAGCGGATCGCCAACCTGGCCGGCGTCCTCGACGGCTACATGGCCAGCGACGGCTTCCACATGAACGTCAACGTCCTCAACCGCGACGTCCTCCTGGACGCCATGGAACACCCGGAGAACCACCCCCAGCTCACCATCCGGGTCTCCGGCTACGCGGTCAACTTCGTCCGCCTCACCCGCGACCAGCAGCTCGACGTCCTGAACCGCACCTTCCACGGGACGCTCTAGCCCCTTCCCGCCCCCGGGGCCGGTGGCCCTCACCCCCCGGCCCCGGGGCGCGCCCGACTCCTCCGAAAGAGGCCCTGCCGTGTCCCGCCTCACCACCGCCCCCCTCACCCCGGCCGCCGCCGCGACCCACCGCGCCTCCGAGGGCTCGGTGCACTCCTGGGACCTGTCCACCGGGGTCGACGGGCCCGGCACCCGCTTCGTCACCTTCCTCTCCGGCTGCCCGCTGACCTGCCTCTACTGCCACAACCCGGACACGTGGCGGATGCGGAACGGCAAGCGGACCTCCGCCGACGACGTGATCGCCGAGGCGTCCAAGTACGTCCGCTTCATCTCCGCGTCCGGCGGCGGCGCCACCGTCTCCGGCGGCGAGCCGCTGCTCCAGCCCGTCTTCACCGGCGAACTGCTGCACCGCCTCAAGCACGAGCTCGGACTGCACACCGCCCTCGACACCTCCGGCTTCCTCGGCGTACGCGCCACCGACGCCCTGCTCCGCGACACCGACCTCGTCCTCCTCGACATCAAGTCCTGGGACCCGGAGACCTACCGGAAGGTCACCGGCCGGCCGCTGCGGCCCACCCTGGACTTCGCCCGCCGGCTCGCCGACCTCGGCCAGGACGTGCACGTGCGGTTCGTGCTCGTCCCCGGCCTGACCGACGACCCCGCCAACGTCGAGGGCGTCGCCGCCTTCGTCGGCGGCCTCGGCAACGTCTCCCGCGTCGACGTACTCCCCTTCCACAAGCTGGGCGAGGCCAAATGGCAGGCCCTGGACCTGCCGTTCACCCTCCACGACACCCCGTCGCCGACCCCGGAGCAGGTCGCGTCCGTCCGCGAGGTCTTCCGCGCCCACGGCCTGCACGCGGTCTGAGCGGACCCCGGGCCCGGCGGGGGCGACGCGTCCGCCTTTCAGTGGCGCAAAACGGGCCGAATGTGCACATACGTCCTACCGTGGCCCCGTGACCGAGCCACCGCAGACCGCCGAACCCACCCCTCCCGCCCCGGAGGCGCCCACCCCGGTCCCGGACGGCCGCGCGCGCCAGACCCCCGCCGCCGTCCGCCGCCGTGCCGCCCTCGCCGGCACCGCCGTCTCCGTCCTGCTGATCCTCGCCATCGTCCTCGGCAGCCGGCTGCTCCGCGACTTCGACTCGGCGCTGCTGCCGTACGCCGTCGCCACCGTCTTCCTGGCCTTCGGCGTCGCCTACCGCTACACCGTCTGGATCTCCGCCCCCGGCGCCCGGCGCCTCTTCCGCCGCGGCTGGGGCTCCCTCTTCTCCGCCGAGAACTTCCGCAGGGCCCCCACCGCGCTGCCGAGGATGATCGCCACCTACCTCGGCTTCCAGAAGTTCCTCGGCGCCCGCTCGCACGCCCGCTGGGCCGCCCACCAGCTCCTCTTCTGGGGCTGCGTCCTCGCCGCGCTCATCACCTTCCCGCTCACCTGGGGCTGGTTCACCTTCACCTCCGCCACCGGCGACGGACCCGGCTACGAGATGCGGATCTGGGGCTTCAAGGTCCTCGGCTTCGACTCGCTCAACCTCCTCGGCTGGCTCATGTTCCACGGTCTGGACATCGCCGCCGTCCTCGTCATCGCCGGCGCCTCCTACTTCCTGTGGCGGCGCATGAAGGACCGCGGCGCCGTCACCGGCCAGCGCTTCGCCTACGACCTGGTCCCGCTGATCGCCCTGATCGTCATCTCGGTCACCGGCCTGCTGCTCACCTTCTCGTCGATCTTCCTGCACGGCGGCGGCTACGAGTTCCTGGCGATCCTGCACATGGTCTCGGTGGTCTTCACCCTCATCTACATCCCGTTCGGGAAGTTCTTCCACATCGTCCAGCGGCCCGCCGCCGTCGGCATGCAGCTCTTCAAGTACACCTCCCGCCGCAAGGGCGGCGGGGAGCTGAAGACCTGCCGCCGCTGCCACGAGCCCATCGACACCCCCGAGTACGTCGACAACCTGCGCGGCACCATGAGGGACCTCAAGCTCGACTTCGACGAGTGGGCCGAGTACTGCCCCCGCTGCAAGCGCGTCCTCCGCGGCAACGCCTACCTCACCCACGTCAAGAAGGGCTTCCAGTAAGTGACCGCGACCGACCCCTCCCGCGCGCTGCCGCTCGATCCCTCCGTCGCCCCGCCCGGCACCCGGAACTTCCGGGACGCCGGCGGGCTGCCCGCCGACCGGTGGCACGCCGACCAGAACGGGGAGACCCTCGTCCCCACCCACTGCTGCTTCTGCGGGGTGCAGTGCGGGATGTACCTGCGGGTCGACCGCGGCGGCAAGGTCTTCGGCGTCGAACCCCGCAACCACGACATCAACCGGATGCGGCTCTGCCCCAAGGGCATCAACGCCTACCAGCAGGTCAACCACCCCGACCGGCTCACCGCCCCGCTCCTGCGCCGCAACCGCGACGAGCCGTTCCGCGAGGTCGGCTGGGAGGAGGCGCTCGACCACACGGTCGCCGAGATCCGCCGCATCCAGGCCGAGTACGGCCACGACGCCTTCGGGCTGCTCGGCGGAGCCAGCCTCTACTCCGAGAAGACCTACCTCGTCGGCAAGTTCGCCCGGGTCGCCCTGAAGACCCGGCACGTCGACTACAACGGGCGCCTCTGCATGGTGTCCGCGGCCGGCGCCAACAAGCTCGCCTTCGGCATCGACCGGGCCGGCAACCCCTTCTCCGACATCCTCCTCACCGACTGCCTCCTCATCGCCGGCTCCAACGTTGGCGAGTGCTTCCCGGTGATGACCCAGTACCTGTGGGGGGCCCGCGACCGCGGCGCCACCCTCATCGTGGTCGACCCCCGGCAGACGGCCATCGCCCGCACCGCCGACGTCCACGTCGCCCTCAAGCCCGGCACCGACTCCGCCTTCTTCAACGCCGTCCTGCACGTGATCGTCGCCGAAGGGCTCACCGACGAGGCGTACCTCGCCGCCCACACCACCGGCTGGGACGAGGTCAGGGCCACCGTCGCCGCGTACCCGCCGTCCCGCTCCGCGGAGATCTGCGGCGTCCCCGAGGAGCAGATCGTCCAGGTCGCCCGCATGTTCGCCGGCGCGGGCAAGGCCATGGCCTGGCACGCCCGCGGCGTCGAGCACCACTCGCAGGGCGTCGAGAACTGCCTCACCATCATCAACCTGTGCGTCGCCACCGGGAACATCGGCAGGCCCGGCGCCGGCTACGGCACCATCACCGGCCAGGGCAACGGCCAGGGCGGCCGCGAGCACGGCCAGAAGTCCGACCTCCTGCCCGGCGGCCGGTCCATCTCCAACCCCGAGCACCGCCGCCAGATCTGCGAGATCTGGGGCATCGACGAGGCCGAGCTCCCGCCCGCCGGCACCTCCATGATGGAGATGGTCTGGCAGATGCAGCGCGCCGAGATCCGCGGCCTCATCGGCATCTGCAACAACCCCTTCGTCTCCCTCCCGAACTACGCCACGGTCAAGGACGGCTACGACACCCTCCAGTTCCACGCCCAGTTCGACTTCTTCCTCTCCGAGACCGCCGCCAACGCCCACGTCGTCTTCCCCGTCACCGTCTGGGCCGAGGACGAGGGCGTCATGGCCAACGCCGAGGCCCGGGTCGTCAAGCACAACAAGGCCCAGGAACCCCCGGCCGGCGTCCGCACCGACACCTGGGTCATCTGCGAGCTGGCCAAGCGGCTCGGCGCCGGCGACAAGTTCGCCTTCCCCGACTCCCGCTCCGTCTTCGAGGAGCTGCGGACCGCCTCCGCCGGCACCGTCAACGACTACTACGGCATCACCTACGAGCGGCTGGAGGAGACCGGCGGCATCGCCTGGCCCTGCCCGACCACCGACCACCCCGGCACCCCCCGCCTCTTCGAGGACGGCCGCACCTACCACCCCGACGGCAAGATCCACCTCCAGGTCGTCGAATGGCACCCGCCGATGGACCCCTACAGCGAGGAGTACCCGCTCTCGCTCACCACCGGCCGGACCGTCGCCCACTTCCTCTCCGGCAACCAGACCCGCCGGCTCGGCGCCCTCGTCGAGCAGACGCCCCGCCCCTGGGTCGAGGTCCACCCCTCGCACGGCTTCCGCAACGGCGACCCCGTCCGGGTCGTCACCCGCCGCGGCAGCGAGGTCTTCCCCGCCCTGGTCACCGAGGCCATCCGCCCCGACACCGTCTTCGTCCCCTACCACTGGCCCGTCCCCACCGCCGCGAACGCCCTCACCATCGACGCCCTCGACCCCCGCTCCAAGATCCCCGAGTACAAGGTCTGCGCGGCCCGCATCGAGGCCGCCGAACGCGTCGACGACGTCCCCGCGCCGCCGACCGCCCCCGGGCAGCTCGCCTACCCCGAGACCCAGGTCTCCCGCACCGACCCCCTGCCGCCCACGTCCCCGCAGGGGCGGGGCACCGCGGAGAGGAGCTGACCGCACATGATGGGCCGCACGATCTTCATCGACCCGGGCCGCTGCATCGGCTGCCAGGCCTGCGTCTCCGCCTGCCGCGAATGCGACTCGCACCGCGGCAAGTCGATGATCCACCTCGACTACCCCGACGAAGGCCACTCCGTCGCCTCCCTTCCCACCGTCTGCATGCACTGCGAGGACCCCGTCGCCCCGTGCGCCGAGGTCTGCCCCGCCGACGCGATCCTGGTGACCGCCGACGGCGTCGTGCAGCAGGCCGACACCACCCGCTGCATCGGCTGCGCCAACTGCGTCAACGCCTGCCCCTTCGGCGTCCCGAAGATCGACCTCCAGGCGAAGCTGCAGATGAAGTGCAACCTCTGCTACGACCGCACCGCCTACGGCCTCGCCCCCATGTGCGCGACCGTCTGCCCCACCGGCGCCCTCTTCTACGGCACCCTCGACGAACTCCGCGCCGAGCGCCCGGGCGTCCAGGTCGCCGACTCCTTCACCTTCGGCAGCACGACCGTCACCACGGGGGTGGCGATGGTCGTCCCCGCCGACAAGGTCCAGTGGCCCGTGCCCGGCGGTCTCCCGGTCGTCCAGATCAACGGAAAGGACGTCCGATGAGCGTCACCGACCCGCAGCCGCCCGCGCCGGACGCCGGCGCCGACGCGGCGCAGGAGGCGCTCCGCGACCGGATCGCCGCCGACTCCCTGACGACCCGCCGCGACTACCTGCGGATCGTCGCCACCGTCTCGGGCGGCCTCGCCGTCGGCGGCGTCGCCGTCGCCTCGGGCGTCCTGCACCGGCACGGCGACAGCGACGACCCGACCGAGCCGAGGAAGATCGCCGACCGGATCCTGCCCGGCGAGTCGCTCGCCTTCCGCTACCCCGGCGCCGAGGACCGGGCCATCGCGATCCGCATGGAGGACGGCACCCTCACCGGCTACTCGGCCGTCTGCACGCATCTCGCCTGCGCCGTCCTGTGGCGCAAGGACCGGGGCAGCGAGGGCGAGCTGTACTGCCCCTGCCACGAGGGCGTCTTCGACGCCCGCACCGGAGAGGTCACGGCCGGCCCGCCGCCGCGCGGCCTGCCGAAGGTGATCCTGATCGAGCAGGCCGACGGCAGCGTCTGGGCCATCGGCACCGCCCGCTCCGGCGAGAGCCTGCGGGACGGCCTGTGCCGGCAGCACGGCGACGGGCCCGCGATGTGCCGCGACCGGCAGCAGTCCGGCCCGGAGAGGAGTGAGCGCACGTGACGGACGGCCCCTTCCCCCAGGACCCCGAGGCCCCCCGGCCCGCGCAGCCGCCGTCGTACCGCCCGGGCAGCGCGCAGCCGCGGCTGAACCGGCCGGTGCGCGAGCGGTATCCGCAGATCCGGCCCACGAGCGGGTACGGCGACCCGCGGATCCGGCACACGGGCCCGGGGCCCGGGGCGGGCACGGAGCAGGAACCGGAGCGCTCCTCGAAGCTGTCGGCGCGGCTGGCGCTGGCGCTCACGGTGGTGATCGGCCAGCTCTGGGGGCTGACCATCGTGGTGGACGAGTGGATGTCCGGCGAAACCGGCACCGCGTGGTGGGGCGCGGGGTTCCTCGTCCTGTCGTTCCTGGTGGTCCTCGGCCTGTGGGCGCTGGACCCGAAGGACCGGTGACCGGAGCGGCCGGAAGGCCGCTGATGAGGGGGGTCCTGGGCGGGGGAGCGGGCGTACCCTGAAGACATGAGCACCGCCCCCGCCCACGGTCCGCGAGACGCGAAGCCGACCGGCGTTCGGCCGCATTCCGAGAACCCTCCGAAGCCGGTGATCGTCTTCGACGATCCGCTGGACGCGCAGTCCGCGGACGACACGGACCGCGGGTGGGGCGAGCGGCCTCCCGCCGGCGGCTCCGCCGCCGACCTCGCGCGCTTCCTGGACGAGAAGCCGCCGCACCACCTCTGACGCCGGAGCGCCCCTCCGGTCAGGAGGTGGAGTGCGTCCCCGTGCCGCCCGTGCTCCCCGTGCCGCTGCCGGCGGGGCTGCTGCTGGAGCCGCGCTGGGCGACCAGGTGGTCGCGGATCTCCTTGAGCACTTCCAGCTCGCTGACCTCCATGACCTCGTCGACGCCCTCCTTCGCCTTGTCGTGCGCGGCGCGCTTGGCGAGGATCTTGGCCATCGGCAGGACCATCAGGAAGTAGACGACCGCCGCGGTGATGAGGAAGCTGAGGATCGCGCTCAGCACCAGGCCCCACTGGAGCTGGATGCCCTGCATCTCGCCGTCGACGACCCGGCAGGGGTCCTTGAGGCAGCTGGTGTAGCTCTCCAGGTCCTTCGTGCCGAAGGCGCCCACGATCGGGTTGATGATGCCCTTGACCACCGAGTTCACGATGTTGGTGAACGCGGCGCCGATGACGACCGCCACCGCGAGGTCGATCACGTTGCCGCGCATCAGGAAGGCTTTGAAGCCCGCCATCACGCTTTCCTTCTTCTCGGTCACCAAGGTGCCTTTCTGCGGGGAGGGTGCTGTGTGCGCAGCCATTAGGCCGCGCAGGGCGCAGAGCCGTCCAATCCGTACACCCGGGACGGTGACTTGACAGCGAGTCCGTGCGAATCAGCACAGTGTCACCGCCAGTTGGGACGTGACACCGGCACCCGCCAGCTCCGTCGCGGTCGCCCGGGGCACGGCCAGGACGATCAACGCCCCTCCGTCCGAACGAGTCTCACCCGGGCGCGGCACTTCGGCCACTCGGGCGTCCCGCGCCACCACCCGTGCCGCACCGGTGCCTTGGCCGAGCGCGAGGTCGGCCGCGGGCGCGGCGATGACGTCCACGCGGTCGCCGGCGCGGAGCAGGCGTACGGCCTCCGCGTCGGCGATCCGCACCGGGGCGGAGACGAGCCGCGCGGGTGCGGTCGCGGGGGAGCGGGCCGCGGGGGCGGCGGGCGCCGCGGGTGCCGCGGCGGGGCGCGGCCCGGGGTCGTACCGGCCGGGCAGGGCGGCGGTGACGGCGAGCGCGGCGGCGGCCAGGGCGAGGAGCGCGCCGGACGCGCGGCGCGGCCGGGCCCGGAAGCGGGCGCCGCGGACGCGCAGCGGCGCGAAGTCCGGTACGGCGCAGGCGGCGGGGACGGAGACGTGGACGGGGACGGAGACGGGGGCGGGGAGGCCGGCGGGCGTGGTGCCGGCGGCCGGGTTCGGGTAGGCGTTCATGCGCCCACTGTCCCGCCCGCCCCGCGATCCCGCTCCGGCCTGTGGACGATCCACCGCCTGTGGACAACTCGGTCACCCCCGAGGGTGGTTCACCCGGCGCACGGTCGGACCGCCGCACGGCCGGACCGGGGCATGCCGAGACCCCGGCCCCCGCGTGGCGGGAGTCGGGGTCGGGGCGGTGCTGCCGGGGTGGCGGCGGCTCAGGCGGCCGGGGTCGGGGACGTCGAGGTGGACGTCGTCGAGGCCGGCTTCGCGTCGGACGCGGCCGAGGAGGTGGACGTCGTGGAGGACGTCGAGCTCTTCGAGGCCGGCGAGCTGCTGGACGAGGCGCCGCGGCTGTCGTTCCGGTAGAAGCCCGAGCCCTTGAAGACGATGCCGACGGCGGAGAACACCTTCTTGAGTCGGCCGTGGCAGGCGGGGCACTCGGTCAGCGCGTCGTCCGTGAACTTCTGGACCGCCTCGAGGCCCTCGCCGCACTCGGTGCACTGGTACTGGTAGGTCGGCACTAGTCTTCCTCCTGGCACTCACACTCATCGAGTGCTAACGACGCTCCATAGTGACGTATTCCGCCGGTTCAGTCCACCGCCACCGGCACGCGGTGACCGACACCACGCGCCGCGACCCGGCTCGCCTCGCGCGGCTTGAGCCGCGAGCGCAGGGCGACGAGGGTGACGAAGGCGAGCGCGGTGCCCGCGGCGGGGACGAGGAATCCGGCGCCGGAGCCGTGGGCGTCGGCCAGCCGGCCGGCGACGGTGACGGCCAGGGCCTGGCCGAGGGCGACGGCTCCGGTGAGCCAGGTGAACGCCTCGGTGCGGGCGGAGGCCGGGATCAGGGTCTCGACGATGGTGTAGCCGGTGATGAGGGCCGGGGCGATGCACAGGCCGACGACGAGGCCGAGGGCGCCGAGCAGCAGCACCGAGTGCGCGGTCCACAGCAGGGACGCGGCGACGGTGAGGCCGGTGTAGCCGAGGATCAGGCGGCGGCGGGGGCCGGTCTTCCAGGCGATGGCGCCCATGGCGATGCCGGCGAGCATGTTGCCGGCGGCGAAGACGCCGTACAGCAGGCCGTTGGCGCCGGGGTTGCCGATCTCCTCGCTGAAGGCGGTGAGCGAGACCTGCATGCCGCCGAAGACGGCGCCGATGCCGAGGAAGGCGACGATCAGGACGCGGACGCCGGGGACGGACAGCGCGGAGCGGTGCGGTTCGGCGCCGGCGCGGCCGGCGGCGGCGAGCAGGCCGTGCGGCGGCTGGGTGGCGCGCTGGGCGGCGAAGAAGAGGCCGCCGACGAGGGTGAGGGCGGCTTCGGTGACGAGGCCGGCGGCCGGGTGGACGCCGGTGCACAGGGCGGTGGCGAGGACCGGGCCGACGACGAAGGTGAACTCGTCGGTGACGGACTCGAAGGCCGCGGCGGTCGGCATCAGAGGCGTGCCGTCCAGCTTGGCCGCCCAGCGGGCCCGGACCATCGGGCCGACCTGCGGGACGGACGCGCCGGCGGGCACGGCGGCGAGGAACAGCGCCCACAGCGGGGCGCCGGCCAGCGCGAGTGCGACCAGCGCCGTGACGGAGGCGGCGTGCACGATGACGCCGGGGAGGAGGACGGCCCGCTGGCCGAAGCGGTCGGCGAGCTTGCCGCTCTGCGGGGCGAAGAGCGCCATGGAGACGCCGGTGACGGCGGCGACGGCGCCGGCGCTGCCGTACGAGCCGGTGGTGTGCTGGACGAGCAGGACGATGCCGATGGTCAGCATCGCGAACGGCTGCCGGGCGGCGAAGCCGGGGATCAGGAAGGAGAGCGCACCGGGGGTGCGCAGCAGCTGCCCGTAGCCGGGCCGCTTGTCGGTGACCGTGGACGCCACGGTCCTGGCCTTTCTGCCGCCTGGTAGCGCGCGGGCACGGTGGTGCCGGTCTCGCCGAGAGCTGTCCTCTTGCGCGGAACTGCGGTAGATACCGGCGGGCCCCACTGCGGGAGGGGCGCCGCGGCCGCCATACGGTCGCGCCAGCTCTGCGTCAGGCAGAGTTGGTTCGATCAGGTGTGCCTTCATGGTACAGGGAGGAGCGCTCTCCCGCCTGCGATTCCTCTGGGAGAACGCTCCTGACCCCGAAATAATGCCGGGTATTAACCCGCGATTCATGTCCGGGAAGAATCCGGGAAGAATCCGGGAAGAAGAGGCTCAGTGGCCCGGCGCCCGGTCCTTCCCCGGGGGCGGCCGGTGGAGCTTCGCCGCCGCCGGCAGGTGGAAGCGGGGCGCGGTGGCCGTGCCGCCCGTCGCCTTCCCGTCCCCGGTGCCCAGCCAGCCGGCGAGCTTGCCGCCCTGGCCGACCGCGCGCAGCCGCTGCTCGGTGGCGTCGCGCACCGGGTCGGTGGCGACGACGAGCAGTTCGTCGCCCTTGCGCAGCACGGTCGCAGGACCGGGCACGAAGCTGGTGTCCTCCCGTACGACCAGGGTGACGGCGGCCCCGGTGGGCAGCCGCAGTTCGGCGACCTCGACGCCGTGCATCCGGGAGCCCTCGGGGATGGCGACGGAGAGCAGGTGGCCGCGGAGCCGTTCCAGCGGGGCGGACTCGACGCCGAGGTCGGCGGCCTCGCCGGAGTCGCCGAGCTTGAGGGCCTTGGCGAGCCAGGGGAGGGTCGGGCCCTGGACCAGGGTGTAGACGACGACCAGCACGAAGACGATGTTGAAGATCCGCTCGCTGCCCTCGATCTGCCCCACCATCGGGATGGTGGCGAGGATGATGGGGACGGCTCCGCGCAGGCCGGCCCAGGACAGCAGGGCCTGCTCCTGCCAGGGGATGCGGAAGGGCAGCAGGCTGACCAGGACCTCCAGTGGCCGGGCCACCATCGTCAGGACGAGGCCGATGACGACGGCCGGCCAGAAGTCGTTGACCAGCTCGTGCGGGGTGACGAGCAGTCCGAGCAGGACGAACATGCCGATCTGCGCGATCCAGCCGAGCCCCTCGGCGAAGCCGCGGTTGGCGGGGGCGTGCGGCAGCTTGGCGTTGCCGAGGACCATCGAGGCCAGGTAGACGGCGAGGAAGCCGGAGCCGTGGGCGATCGCGCCGGCCGCGTACGCGGTGACGGCGATGGCCATGACGGCGATCGGGTACAGGCCGGAGGCGGGCAGGGCGACGTGCCGGAGCCCGTACGCGCCGACGAAGCCGACGGCGAGGCCGATGCCGGCGCCGATGGCGAGCTCCAGGGCGATCTTCCCGACGAGCACGTACCAGTCGTCGACGGGTCCGGCGGAGGAGAAGGCGACGACGAGGATGACGACCGGGGCGTCGTTGAAGCCGGATTCGGCCTCCAGCACACCGGTGACCCGGGACGGCAGCGGCACCTTGCGCAGGACGGAGAAGACGGCGGCGGCGTCGGTGGAGGAGACGACGGCGCCGATGATCAGCGCCTGCCGCCACTCCAGGCCGACGAGGTAGTGGGCGCCGGCGGCGGTGATGCCGACGGAGACGGCGACGCCGACGGTGGAGAGGACGACCGCGGCCGGCAGGGCCGGCTGGATCTCCTTCCACTTGGTGCCGAGACCGCCCTCGGCGAGGATGACGACGAGCGCCGCGTAGCCGATGACCTGGGTGAGTTCGGCGTTGTCGAAGGCGACGTTGCCGATGCCGTCCTGCCCTATGGCGACGCCGATGCCCAGGTACAGCAGCAGGCTGGGGAGCCCGCTCCGCGACGAGATCCGGACGGCGGCGACCGCGATCAGCAGCACGAGTGAGCTGATCAGCAGGAGTTCGTTGAGCTCGTGGACAGTCAGTGCGCCGTTCCTTCCCCTCGCACGCGCCGGATCGTTCCTCCAGCCGCAGTACTTCGTTACCTTACCTAATCTTTAACGCTTTCTTGACGCCTTCTTTGTGCTCCGGGGTCCTCAATACCGTCCGCTGTGCGCGCGTCCGCGCGGTTCCTGCCTGACACCGAGTCCAGGGCGCCCAGGCGCTGCGCCTAAGGTTGCTCCCGTACTCCAGGACCACCCTGCCCCTCGAAGGACAGCGATGCCCTCCAACACGACCGCGCCCCCCGCCAAGAAGAAAGGCAGGCGCGCCCGCCTGATCGTCCTGCTCCTGGTCCTTGCGCTGGTCGGGGCCGTCGCCTTCGGCGGCTGGTGGGGAGTCGGCACCGTCCGGGCCTCGTTCCCGCAGACCACGGGCGAGATCCGGATCGACGCGCTCTCCGGCGACGTCGAGGTGAAGCGGGACGCCCTCGGCGTCCCCCAGATCTACGCGGACAACGAGACCGACCTCTTCCGCGCCCAGGGCTACGTCCAGGCGCAGGACCGCTTCTACGAGATGGACGTCCGCCGGCACCTCACCGCCGGCCGCCTCTCCGAGATGTTCGGCGAGAGCCAGGTCGAGACCGACGCCTTCCTGCGCACCCTCGGCTGGCGCCAGGTCGCGCAGCAGGAGTACGACAAGGTCCTGACGCCGGAGACGAAGAAGTACCTCCAGGCGTACGCGGAGGGCGTCAACGCCTACCTGAAGGACCGGGAACCGAAGGACGTCTCCGTCGAGTACGCGGCGCTGGCCTTCACCAACGAGTACACCATCGAACCGTGGACCCCGGTCGACTCGGTCGCCTGGCTCAAGGCCATGGCCTGGGACCTGCGCGGCAACATGCAGGACGAGATCGACCGCTCGCTGCTCACCAGCCGGCTGACCCCGGCCCAGATCCAGCAGCTCTACCCGGAGTACCCGTACGAGCTCCACCAGCCGATCCTCGACCGCGGCACCGTCGACCCGGTGACGAAGAAGTTCGACCCGAAGGCCGGCAAGGACGAGGAGACCGGCGGCGGTTCCGGTACGGACGCGGGAGCGGGCTCCGGCGGCGCGAGCGCCCAGCTCGCCGCGCTCTCCGGGCTGTCCGACGTCCTCGACACCGTCCCGGCCCTGCTCGGCCCGAACGGCAACGGCATCGGCTCCAACTCCTGGGTCGTCTCCGGCGACCTCACCACCTCCGGCAAGCCGCTCCTCGCCAACGACCCGCACCTCGCGCCGATGCTGCCGTCCCTCTGGTACCAGATGGGCCTGCACTGCCGCTCGGTCTCCGCGACCTGCCGCTACGACGTCGCCGGCTACACCTTCTCCGGCATGCCCGGCGTGATCATCGGCCACAACGACTCCATCGCCTGGGGCCTCACCAACCTCGGCGCCGACGTCACCGACCTCTACCTGGAGAAGGTCAGCCCCGAGGGCTACCTCGTCGACGGCAAGGTCAAGCCGTTCGACACCCGCGAGGAGGTCATCAAGGTCGCCGGCGGTGCCGACCGGCCCATCACCGTCCGCTCCACCGACCGAGGCCCGCTGGTCTCCGACCGCTCCTCCGAACTGGAGAAGGTCGGCCAGAAGGCCCCCGTCGGCAACTCCGCCCCCGACCGCGCCGAGGGCTACGGTGTCTCCCTCCAGTGGACCGCCCTCCAGCCCGGCAAGTCGATGGACGCGATCTTCGCGCTCAACCGCGCCCAGGACTTCCGGCAGTTCCGGGCCGCCGCGAAGAACTTCGAGGTCCCCTCGCAGAACCTTGTGTACGCCGACACCGAGGGCCACATCGGCTACCAGTCGCCCGGCAAGATCCCGCGCCGCGCCAAGGGCGACGGCACCCTGCCCGCGCCCGGCTGGGACTCCTCGTACCGCTGGAAGGGCTACATCCCCTTCGAGCAGCTGCCGTACGAGTACGACCCCGAGCGCGGCTACATCGTCACCGCCAACCAGGCCGTGATCTCCCCCGGGCAGTACCCCGACCTGCTGACGAAGGACTGGGGCTACGGCTCGCGCAGCCAGCGGATCAACGACCTCATCGAGTCGAAGACCAAGGACGGCGGCAAGATCTCGCCGGACGACATGCGGACCATGCAGACCGACAACCGCAGCGAGATCGCGGCCCTGCTCAACCCGCTGCTGCTGAAGGTCGACATCTCCGACCCGTACGTCCGCGAGGCGCAGAAGCTGCTGGAGGGCTGGGACTACACCCAGGAGCCCGACTCGGCCGCCGCCGCCTACTTCAACGCGGTCTGGCGCAACGTCCTCAAGCTCTCCTTCGGCGACAAGCTGCCCAAGGAGGTGCGCGCCGAGGGCGACTGCATCAACGTGCGCCCGGTCGACGCCACCGGCCCGGTCGACGAGCAGAACAAGCTGGTCCGCGAGTGCGGCGAGCGCGACCCGGACTCGGCGCAGCCGGACGGCGGCGACCGCTGGTACGAGGTGGTGCGCCCGCTCCTCAAGCAGGAGAAGAGCGCGTGGTGGAAGACGCCCGCCACCCGCACCGACCCGGCGACCGAGACCCGCGACCAGCTGCTCGCCCGGGCCATGAAGGACGCCCGCTGGGAGCTGACCGCCAAGCTCGGCAAGGACGTCTCCACCTGGAGCTGGGGCCGGCTGCACCAGCTGACCCTGAAGAACCAGACGCTCGGCACCGCCGGCCCCGGCGTGGTGCAGAAGATGCTCAACCGCGGCCCGTGGAACCTGGGCGGCGGCGAGGCGGCGGTCGACGCGACCGGCTGGAACGCGGCCGGCGGCTACGAGGTCATCTGGGTGCCGTCGATGCGGATGGTCGTCAACGTCGGCGACTGGGACAAGTCCCGCTGGATCAACCTGACCGGCGCCTCCGGGCACGCCTTCCACGACAACTACACGGACCAGACGGACGCCTGGGCCGAGGGCGAGCTGTACGACTGGGCCTTCGGGAAGGCGGCGGTCGACGCGGCGGCGAAGGACACGCTGACGCTGAAGCCCTGATCAGGAACGGCCGAATCGGGCCACCCCGTCCGGGGTGACCACCGCGTGCACGGGGTGGTCGTGCGGTTCCTCCGGGACCCGCGCGACCACCTCGTCCGCGTAGAGGAGCACCACCAGGGCCGGGTCCTTCCCGGCCCGCGCGAGCCGGGCGAGGACCCGGTCGTACGAGCCGCCGCCCCGGCCGAGCCGCATGCCGCGCGCGTCGACGGCGAGCCCGGGCAGCAGCACCGCGTCGGCCGTGCAGACGGCGTCCGGGCCGAGCCGCGGCCCGGTCGGTTCGAGCAGGCCGCGGCCGGCCTTCGCGAGTGCGCCGGGGCCCTCGTACGCCGCCCAGTCCAGGTCGTTGTCGGGCAGCAGGACCGGCAGCAGGACGCGCACCCCGCGCGCGTGGAGGGCGTCGAGCAGCACGCGCGTGCCGGGCTCGCGGCCGACGGAGACGTACGCGGCGACGGTGGCGGCGCCGGCCAGCTCGGGCAGTTCGAGACCGTGGCCGGCGAGCGCCCGCGCGGTCTCCGCGAGGACGTCGGGGGCGAGGGCGGCGCGGGCGTCGAGCAGTCGGCGGCGCAGGAGGTTTTTTTCGGACACGTCCGGATTCTCTTTCTGCACGGGGGATCCCTGGAAAACTCTCGTATCTGTCTTTATGGGGGGAAAGTTAATCGGAGCCACATCTTCCTCTCATTCCGTAACGGTTAAGGTGCCTGCATGAATCAGTCGTTCCCTGGCCCCGGCCGGATCAGCAAGGCCGTCATCCCGGCCGCCGGGCTCGGCACCCGCTTCCTGCCGGCGACGAAGGCGACGCCGAAGGAGATGCTGCCGGTCGTCGACAAGCCGGCGATCCAGTACGTCGTCGAGGAGGCCGTCGCCGCCGGGCTCTGCGACGTGCTCATGATCACCGGCCGGAACAAGCGTCCGCTGGAGGACCACTTCGACCGGAACTACGAGCTGGAGGAGGCGCTGAGCCGCAAGGGCGACGGCGAACGCCTCTCCAAGGTCCAGGAGTCGAACGACCTCGCCACCATGCACTACGTGCGCCAGGGCGCCCCGCGCGGCCTCGGGCACGCGGTGCTGTGCGCGGCCCCGCACGTCGGCGACCAGCCCTTCGCGGTCCTCCTCGGCGACGACCTGATCGACCCGCGCGACCCCCTCCTCGCGCGGATGGTCGAGGTCCAGGAGCGCGAGGGCGGCAGCGTCATCGCGCTGATGGAGGTCGAGCCCTCGCAGATCCACCTGTACGGCTGCGCGGCGGTCGAGCCGACCGCGGACGGCGACGTGGTGCGGGTGACGGACCTGGTGGAGAAGCCGGAACCGGCCGAGGCGCCCAGCAACTACGCGATCATCGGCCGCTATGTGCTCGACCCGGCGGTCTTCGACACGCTGCGCGAGACCGAGCCCGGCCGGGGCGGCGAGATCCAGCTGACCGACGCCCTCCAGAAGCTGGCGAGCGACGAGAAGCTGGGCGGTCCGGTGCACGGCGTGGTGTTCAAGGGGCGCCGTTATGACACCGGGGACCGCGGTGACTATCTGCGTGCCATTGTCAGACTCGCGTGCGAACGTGAAGATCTGGGACCGGACTTCCGGGCCTGGCTCCGGAGATACGTCAGCGAGGAGATGTAGGACCTTGAGCAGCGACACGGCACCGTCCCAGGACCCGCGGGAGCCCCGGGACCACGCCACCGGCCACGGTCACGGACCCGGCGACCCGTGCGCGGGACCGGACCGGGCCGGCCTGTGGTCGGTCGACGAGCACCTGGCCGACATCCTGGCGACCGTCCGCCCCCTGGACCCGATCGAGCTGCCGCTGCTCGACGCGCAGGGCTGCGTGCTGGTCGAGGACGTGACGGTGCCGGCGGCGCTGCCGCCGTTCGACAACAGCTCCATGGACGGGTACGCCGTCCGCGTCGCCGACGTCGCGGGCGCGAGCGCCGGGTTCCCGGCGGTCCTCACCGTCGTCGGCGACGTCGCCGCGGGCGCCGGCGGGCTGCCCGAGGTCGGCCCCGGTCAGGCCGCCCGGATCATGACCGGCGCCCCGCTGCCGCCGGGCGCCGAGGCCGTCGTCCCGGTCGAGTGGACCGACGGCGGCACCGGCGAGGGCGCGGCGACCGGCATGCGGGCCGCGAGTACCGCCCCGGAGGGCGCCGCGGGCGAGGTGCGGGTGCACCGCCCGGCCGAGGCCGGCGCCCACGTCCGCCGCGCGGGCAGCGACGTACGGGCCGGGGAGCTCGCGCTCGCGGCCGGCACGGTCCTCGGGCCGCCGCAGCTCGGACTGCTCGCCGCCATCGGCCGGGGCACGGTCCGGGTCCGGCCCCGCCCGCGCGTGGTCGTCCTCTCCACCGGCAGCGAACTCGTCCAGCCCGGCGAGGAACTGGGCCCGGGTCAGATCCACGACTCCAACAGCTTCGCGCTGGCCGCCGCCGCCCGGGACGCGGGCGCGCTGTCCTACCGGGTCGGCGCGGTCGCCGACGACGCCGAGTCGCTGCGCGCGACCATCGAGGACCAGCTGATCCGGGCCGACCTCCTCGTCACCACCGGCGGCGTCAGCGTCGGCGCGTACGACGTGGTGAAGGAGGCCCTGACCGCCGACGGACAGGTCGACTTCCGCAAGCTCGCCATGCAGCCGGGCAAGCCGCAGGGGTTCGGCGCGATCGGCCCCGAGCAGATCCCGCTGCTCGCCCTGCCGGGCAACCCGGTCTCCTCGTACGTCTCCTTCGAGCTGTTCGTCCGGCCGGCGATCCGCGCCCTGATGGGCCTCGGCGACCTGCACCGCCCGGTCGTCCGCGCCACCCTGAAGGCCGACGCCCCGCTCACCTCGCCGCGGGGCCGCCGCCAGTACCTCCGGGGGACGTACGACGCCGAGTCCGGCACCGTCACCCCCGTGGGCGGCGCCGGCTCCCACCTGATCGCCGCCCTCGCCCACGCGGACTGCCTGCTCGTGGTCCCGGAGGACCGCGACGGCGCCGACCCGGGCGACGAGCTGGACGTGGTCCTGCTCGGCTGAGGGGGACCCGGCGGGGGTACGGTGTGTCGTCCCACACAGCGACCGGGAGTGTCACGGCCATGAGCACGCAGCAAGGTCTCACCCACATCGACGAGGCGGGCGCCGCCCGCATGGTCGACGTATCGGCGAAGGACGTCACGTCCCGCACGGCGCGCGCCAGCGGGCGGGTCCTCGTCTCGCCGCGCGTGATCGAGCTGCTGCGCGGCGAGGGCGTGCCGAAGGGGGACGCGCTGGCGACCGCGCGGATCGCCGGGATCATGGGGGCCAAGAAGACCCCGGACCTCATCCCGCTCTGCCACCCGCTGGCCGTCTCCGGGGTGACCCTGGACCTCACCGTGGCCGACGACGCCGTGGAGATCCTGGCGACCGTGAAGACCACCGACCGCACGGGCGTCGAGATGGAGGCGCTGACCGCCGTCTCGGTGGCCGCGCTGACGGTCGTGGACATGGTGAAGGCGGTCGACAAGGGCGCGGTCATCTCCGACGTACGGGTCGAGGAGAAGACCGGCGGCAAGTCGGGCCACTGGACCCGGAGCGAGGCGTGACGCGCGGCGGCCGGGTCGCGGGCGCGCACGAGGCCCACGGCGGGTACCGGGCGCTCGTCGTCACCGCCTCCAACCGGGCCTCCGCCGGGGTCTACGAGGACAAGGGCGGGCCGCTGATCGCCGAGGGCCTGCGCGCGGCGGGCTTCGCCGTCGACGGGCCGCGGGTGGTGCCGGACGGGGCGCCGGTCGAGGAGGCGCTGCGGGCCGGGATCGCCGCCGGGTACGACGTCATCCTGACGACCGGCGGCACCGGGATCTCCCCGACCGACGAGACGCCCGAGGTCACCGCCCGGGTCCTGGACCGGCAGATCCCCGGCATCCCGGAGGCGATCCGGGCGTACGGCCGGGAGAAGGTGCCGACGGCGGCGCTCTCCCGGGGCCTCGCGGGAGTCGCCGGGAGCACGTTGATCGTGAACCTGCCGGGCTCGACCGGTGGGGTGCGGGACGGGCTCGCCGTCCTGGAGCCGCTGCTGCAGCACGCCGTGGACCAGATCCGCGGCGGCGACCACCCGAGACCGGCGGAAGCGGGCCCGGCGTCATGACCGCGGTCTGGCCGGTCGTCCTGGTCGACGGAGACGTGCTGCTCCGGCCGATAAGGATGCGCGACCAGAAGGAGTGGCGGGAGGTGAACCGCCGCAACCGCGAGTGGCTGCGCCCCTGGGAGGCGACGGTCCCGCCGCCCGCGCCGGGCATGCCGCCCGCCCAGCGCCCCACGTACCGTCAGATGGTGCGCCACCTGCGGTCGGAGGCCGCGCACGGGCGGATGCTGCCGTTCGTCGTCGAGTACCGGGGCCGGATGGCCGGGCAACTGACGGTGGCCGGGATCACCTGGGGGTCGATGTGCTCGGGGCACGTGGGCTACTGGGTGGACAGCGCGGTCGCCGGGCGCGGGGTGATGCCGACGGCGGTCGCGCTCGCCGTCGACCACTGCTTCCGGACGGTGGGGCTGCACCGCATGGAGGTGTGCATCCGGCCGGAGAACGGCCCTTCCCGCCGGGTGGTGGAGAAACTCGGCTTCCGCGAAGAGGGGATCCGGCCGCGCTATCTGCACATCGACGGGGCCTGGCGGGACCATCTGGTGTTCGCGCTGACGGCGGAGGAGATTCCGGAGGGGCTGCTGGCCCGCTGGCACCGCACCCGGCGCAGGGACGCCGCTTAGCGCGGTCGCTTCCACGGAAATTCAGATAACTGTTCGAATTCCAGCGGCATATGAACACCGATCGATCTGAACAATCACAAAAAAGTTCAGTGATATCAGCCAGATCGTGCGACACACCGGGCCAATTGGCCGATGCCCCGTCGCGAACCCCTCTACCGTGTGAGGCGTGAGCAGCAGCGGCCTCATCTACGCAGTCATCGTCGGGGCCTGGGCCGCCTACTTGGTGCCGATGTGGCTCCGCAGGCAGGACGAGCTGAACGAGGCCCGTCCGACGGAACGCTTCAGCACCGCCATCCGGCTCCTGTCCGGACGGGCGGGCATGGAGCGCCGGTACGCCAAGGAGCTTCGCGAGCGGGACCGTACGGCCCTGGAGACGGCGCCCGACGTGGACCCGGACGCGGCGACCGAGCACTTGAGCTCGGTCGACGTCCGGGCCTTCGCCGCGCCCCCGGCCAGGACCGAGGCGCGCCTCGAACTCCCCGAGCCCGAGCCGGAGCGCCGGCCCGAACCGGCGCCCGCGCCGGGCCCCCGCGGCGCCGCCGAGCGCGCCCGCCGCGGCAAGGCGCTCGCCCGCCGCCGGCGCACCACCATCGTGCTCTTCTCCGCCTTCACCCTCGGCGCCGTCGTCGCCGCCGTCGGCGGCGTCGCCTTCCTGTGGGCGCCCGGTGTCCCCGCCGTCCTGCTCAGCGCCTACATCGTCCACCTGCGCGGCCAGGAGCGTCGCCGCTTCGTGTACGTGATGGACCGGCGCCGCGCCGAGGCCGCCGCCGCCCGGCTCCGCGAGAGCAGGGCCGCCGCGCCCGAGCCGGAGCCGACGCCCGCGCCGCCGGTCTCCCCGCAGGAGGCCGACCGGCGCGCGCTCGTCGAGCAGACCGACCACGCGGAGTGGGTGGACCAGCAGCGCGAGCGCGGTCCGGCCCGCGGCGACAGCTGGGACCCGGTGCCGGTGCCGCTGCCCACGTACGTCACCGCGCCGGTCGCCCCGCGCGCCTCGCACGGCGTGGACGTCACCGACCCGGAGACCTGGAGCGCGGCCCGCTCCTCCACCGCCGAGCAGCCGCCCGCCCCCGCGCCCGCCCCGCGCCGCCGCCCCGCGCCGCCCGGCCGTGGCCGCGACCACGGCAGGACCCCGCTCTTCGACCAGTACGCGGACGAGGACCGCCCGCGCGCCGCCAACGAATGACGGCCGCGGCGGGTCCCCGCCTGACCTGCGGCGGAAGCGATTTCTCTTCTCGCCGACCGGGATGCTAATGTTTCACACGTCGCAGGGGCCTGTGGCGCAGTCCGGTAGCGCACCTCGTTCGCATCGAGGGGGTCAGGGGTTCGAATCCCCTCAGGTCCACCAGCGAAAAGACGAGATCCCGTCCGATCGAAAGATCGGGCGGGATCTCGTCGTTGACGGCCTTTCGCCTGCGGGGCGGAGCCGGCGGGAACGGCGACCGCCCGGCGCCGAGGGGCGGCCGGGCGGATCGCGGGTGGTTCAGGTCAGCGGCTTGGCGTAGCAGCGGCTGGTGTCGTAGTGGCGGTAGTGGCCGAACTTGGCGCACGGCTCGTAGCCGCTGGAGACGTAGAGGGCGATCGCCTCCGGCTGGGCGACGCCGGTCTCCAGGACCATCCGGGTCCGGCCGGCGGCGCGGGCGTCCTCCTCCAGGAGGGCCAGGAGCCGGCGGGCCAGGCCCCGGCCGCGCGCCTCGGGTATCACGTACATGCGCTTCAGCTCGGCGTCGCCGTCCGCGTACCCCTCCTCGTTCTCGTCCTGCCGGCGCCACGCCCCGCTGGCGACCGGGCGCCCTTCGGTGTCGTAAGCGAGCAGGTAGAGGCCCCGCGGCGGGACGAACATCGTCGGGTCGAGCGGTGTGGCGTCGCCCTCACCGTCCCCGTACCGGACGACGTACTCGGCCTGCACCTCGTCCTGCAGTTTCACGGCGTCGGGGTGGTCGTAGGCGATGGGCTGGATGTGCATGACGTCGATCGTACGTGTATGCGAGTGGCGGGTGTCGGTATTCTCCCGGGATGTTCACTGTGACGACCGCGAACGTCAACGGCCTCCGCGCCGCCGCCAAGAAGGGCTTCACCGGATGGCTGGCGGAGACCTCCGCCGACGCCGTCTGCCTCCAGGAGGTGCGCGCCGAGGCGGCGCAGCTGCCCGCCGAGGTCCGCGCCCCCGAGGGCTGGTTCGCCTTCCACGCACCCGCCGCCGCCAAGGGTCGCGCCGGCGTCTCCCTCTACCTGCGGCGCGAGCCCGACGCCGTCCGCGTCGGCTTCGGGTCCGCCGAGTTCGACGGCTCCGGCCGCTACATCGAGGCCGACCTCCCCGGCGTCACCGTCGCCAGCCTCTACCTCCCCTCCGGTGAGGCCGGCACCGAGAAGCAGGACGAGAAGTACCGCTTCATGGGCGAGTTCCTGCCCTACCTCAAGGAGCTCCGGGGCCGGGCCGCCGCCGACGGGCGCGAGGCCGTCGTCTGCGGCGACTGGAACATCGCCCACCGCGAGGCCGACCTCAAGAACTGGAAGGCCAACCGCAAGAGCGCCGGCTTCCTCCCCGAGGAGCGCGCCTGGCTCGACCGGGTCCTGGCGGAGAGCGACGGCGGCTACGTCGACGTCGTCCGCGCCCTCCACCCCGACCAGGACGGCCCCTACTCGTGGTGGTCCTACCGGGGCCGCGCCTTCGACAACGACTCCGGCTGGCGCATCGACTACCAGATGGCCACCCCCGGCCTCGCGGCCCGGGCCGTCAAGGCGTACGTCGAGCGGGCCGCCACCCACGCCGAGCGCTGGAGCGACCACGCGCCCGTGACCGCCGTCTACCAGCCGTAGGACCGCCGCCGGGCCCTCGGGTCAGCCGCGCGGGTCGTGCAGGCGGCGGTCGAGGGCCATGGAGAGTTCCGCGTCGACGACGCTCTTGGCGAGCGGGCGGAGCCGCTGCGGGTCGGTGTCCCCGGCGTGCGCGGCGAGCAGGTCGGCGAAGAGGCCGGCCAGGGCCTCGGCGTGTTCGCGGACGCGGGCGCCGGCCTTCAGCACCTCGGCGAGCGGGACGCCTTCGCGGACGAGGGCGGCGGAGACGTCGAGGAGCCGGCGGCTGACGTGGACGATGTCCTCGCCGTCGGTGGCGAGGTAGCCGAGGTCGAGGGCGGCGGCGAGGTTCTCGGGAGTGACCTCGCCGGCGAAGCGGTCGGCGAGCTCCTCGGGGGTGAGGCGGACCGGTTCCTCCTCGGTCGGGGGGCCGAGCTCCAGGACCTCGCCGACGTCGCGGCCGGACTCGAAGGCGCTGGTGAGGTCGGCGATGCCGGTGAGGGTGTGGCCGCGTTCCAGGAGGGCGGCGATGGTGCGGAGGCGGGCCAGGTGCCGCTCGTCGTACCAGGCGATCCGGCCCTCGCGGCGGGGCGGCGGGATGAGGCCCCGCTCGCGGTAGAACCGCAGGGTGCGCACGGTGATGCCGGCCGCCTCGGCCAGTTCGGCCATGCGGTACTCGTGCGCGGGCTCGGGGGCCCGCGCGGGCGCCGCCTGTTCTCCTGATCGTTCCGCCACGCCTGCCAGCCTATGTTGTACCGCCGGTAACTTTCCCTCGCCCGACCCCTACCGCTCGGTATGGAGCTGCTCTACAGTCCCGACTGTGCCAGTGATTGCTGGCGGAATCTTGGCCGGGCGCACGGGAGGCGGCATGGCGAAGCACGAGCACGTTCGGGTGGCGGTGATCGGATCGGGGTTCGGCGGGCTCGGCGCCGCCGTCCGGCTGCGCCGCGAGGGGATCACGGACTTCGTCGTCCTGGAGCGGGCCGACTCCGTCGGTGGCACCTGGCGCGACAACAGCTACCCCGGGTGCGCCTGTGACGTGCCCTCGCACCTCTACTCCTTCTCCTTCGCGCCCAACCCCGACTGGCCCCGCACCTTCTCCGGTCAGCGGCACATCCGCGCGTACCTGGAGCACGTCACCGACACCTTCGGCCTCCGGCCGCACCTGCGGCTGAACCACGAGGTCGAGCGGATGGAGTGGGACGCCGACACGCTGCGCTGGCGGATCACCACCAGCTCCGGGTCCTTCACCGCCGACGTCGTCGTCTCCGCCACCGGACCGCTCTCCGACCCGAAGATCCCCGACGTCCCCGGCCTCGACGGCTTCACCGGCAAGGTCTTCCACTCGGCCCGCTGGGACCACGACTACGACCTCCGCGGCAAGCGCGTCGCCATGATCGGCACCGGCGCCTCCGCCATCCAGATCGTGCCCGCCATCCAGCCCGAGGTCGGGAAGCTGACGCTCTTCCAGCGCACGCCCCCGTGGGTCATGCCCCGCATGGACCGGGCCATCAGCGGCCCCGAGCGCTGGCTGCACCGCAGGCTGCCGGTCACCGCCACCCTCCGCCGCGGCATCCTCTGGGGCATCCGCGAACTCCAGGTCGGCGCCTTCACCAAGCACCCGGGCGAGCTGGGCCTGGTCGAGAAGCTGGCCAAGGCCAACATCGCCAAGTCGATCAAGGACCCGGCGCTGCGGGCCAAGCTCACGCCCTCGTACCGCATCGGCTGCAAGCGGATCCTGCTGTCGAACACGTACTACCCGGCCCTCGCCCAGCCCAACGTGGACGTCGTCGCCGGCGGCCTCAAGGAGGTCCGCGGCAACGTCGTGGTCGGCTCCGACGGCAGCGAGACCGAGGTCGACGCCATCGTCTTCGGCACCGGCTTCCACGTCACCGACATGCCGGTCGCCGACCTCGTCTTCGGCGCCGACGGCCGCTCGCTGGCCGAGCACTGGAAGGACGGCGTCCAGTCGCTGCGCGGCGCCACCGTCGACGGCTTCCCCAACTGGATGACGATCATCGGCCCCAACACCGGCCTCGGGAACTCCTCGATGATCCTCATGATCGAGTCCCAGCTGAACTACATGGCCGACTACCTCCGCCAGCTGAACGTCCTCGGCGGCCGGGCCGCGCTCGCCGCCCGCCCCTCCGCCGTGCACGCCTGGAACCGCAAGGTCCAGAACCGCATGGAGCGGACCGTCTGGAAGTCCGGCGGCTGCGACAGCTGGTACCTCGACGCCAACGGGCGCAACACCACCCTCTGGCCCGGCACCACCGGCGAGTTCCGCCGCGAGACCCGCCAGGTCGACCTCTCCGAGTACGAGGTCGTCCGCGCCCCCGAGCCGGTGCGGGCCACCGCCCGCCCCGCGCGGAAGAAGGAGGCCGCCCAGTGATCCGCCTGCCCGAACCCCGCACCCTCACCGTCCGCTCCGCCGACGGCGCCGAGCTGCACGCCGAGGCGTACGGCCCCGAGGGCGCGCCCGCCGTCGTCCTCGCCCACGGCTGGACCTGCTCCGTGTCCTTCTGGGCCGAGCAGATCCGGGCCCTGGCCGCCGACCACCGGGTGATCGCCTACGACCAGCGCGGCCACGGCCGCTCCCCGGTCCCCGCCTCCGGCGGCTACTCCACCACCGCGCTAGCCGACGACCTGGAGGCGGTGCTCGCCGCCACCCTCGGGCCCGGCGAGCGGGCCGTGATCGCCGGCCACTCCATGGGCGGCATGACGATCATGGCCGCGGCCGGCCGCCCCGGCTTCGTCCAGCACGCCGCCGCCGTCCTGCTCTGCTCGACCGGCCCGTCCCGGCTCACCGCCGAGGCGACCGTGGTCCCGCTCGGCCCCGGCGGGCTCCGCACCCGGCTGACCGCTGCCGTCCTCGGCTCGAAGGCGCCGCTCGGCCCGGTCAACGGGATCTCGAAGAGGATCCTCAAGTACGCGACGATGGGCCCCGGTTCGGCGCCCGACCGGGTCGACGCCTGCGCCCGCATCGTGCACGCCTGCCCGCGCGCGTCCCGGTACGGCTGGTCGCAGGTGCTCGCCGGACTCGACCTGGAGGCGGGCGTCCGGGACCTCCGGGTGCCGGCCGCCGTCCTCGTCGGCACCGCCGACCGGCTCACCCCGCCCGTGCACTCCCGGGCCCTGGCCGAGGCACTGCCGCACTGCACCGGCCTCACCGAACTGGCGGGCATGGGCCACATGACGCCCGTCGAGGCCCCGGAGGCCGTCACCGCGCAGATCCGCGAACTCACGCTCACCTACCTCGGTGCGCGTCCGACCACCAGCAAGGAGGCAGGGGTATGAGCAGGGTCAGCCTGGAGGGACAGGTCGCGGTCGTCACCGGCGGCGCCCGCGGCGTCGGCGAACTGCTCGCCCGCAAGCTCTCCGCGCGCGGCGCGAAGATCGCCCTCGTCGGCCTGGAGCCCGAACTCCTCAAGGAGGTCGCCGGCCGGCTGCACACCGAGGCCGACTGGTGGGAGGCCGACGTCACCGACCACGAGGCCATGGCCCGGGTCGCGGCCGAGGTGAAGGAGCGGTTCGGCAAGGTCGACATCGTCGTCGCCAACGCGGGCGTGGCGGCCGGCGGCCCGTTCGTCGACTCCGACCCGGTCGCCTGGCGGCGGGTCGTCGAGGTGAACCTGATCGGCGGGGCGGTCACCGGCCGCGCCTTCCTGCCGGTCCTCATGGAGTCCCGCGGGTACTTCCTCCAGATCGCGTCGCTCGCCGCGATCACCCCGGCCCCGATGATGACCGCGTACTGCGCCTCCAAGTCCGGCGTCGAGGCGTTCGCGCACAGCCTGCGCGCCGAGGTCGCCTACAAGGGCGTGAAGGTCGGCGTCGGCTACCTCTCCTGGACCGACACCGACATGGTGCGGGGCGCCGACCAGGACGACGTGATGAAGGAGCTGCGGCAGCGGCTGCCGTGGCCGTCCAACCGCACGTACCCGCTCGGTCCGGCCGTCGACCGGATCGTCGAGGGCATCGAACGGCGCTCCGCCCACGTGTACGCACAGTGGTGGCTGCGCGGGATGCAGTCGATCCGCGGCTACCTGCCCGGGCTGATCGCCACCGTCGGAAAGCGCGAGGTCGCCCGCTTCGCGCCCCGGCTCTCGACGGTCTCCAAGGGCCTCGTGGGCGCGGGCGGCGCGGCCGACGAGCGGGCCCGGAAGGAGAGCGCCTGACCCCTGCGGTCACGGACGGTGACTGATCGACATGCGCGGCTTCCGGGCCCGTGCGAGGCTGGTCGAGCCCCCGGGGCGTACCGCCCCGATCCCCCCACACCCCGTCTAGGAGTGACATTTCATGGGCATCAAGGACCAGTTCCAGGACAAGGCGCAGGAGCTCCAGGACCGCGCGAAGAAGACCATGGGCAACGCCAAGGACGAGGCTTCGCAGCGCGCCCAGCAGTCCCGCGAGGGCACGCAGGACGCCAAGGAGCGCGCCGAGCGCGAGGCCCGCGAGCGCACGCAGCGCGAGCGCGGCGCCTGACGCCGTCCTGACCGAGGGGCGCACCCGGGACGCCGGGTGCGCCCCTCGCGCATGCCCGGACGCGCCCGGCGCGTGTCGCGTGGGCGTGGCGCAATTCACGTGCTGGTCGCGCGGGGATCTCCGTACCGTGTCCCCATGTCCGTACTCGAAGCGCCCGCACGCGAACCGCTCGTGCTCGAACTCATGCGCGCCGACCACGCCCCCGCCCTGCTCGCCTTCGAGCGGGAGAACCGGGCCTACTTCGCCGCCCACGTGCCCGACCGGGGGGACGCGTACTTCGCCGACTTCGACGCCCGCCACCGGGCCCTGCTCGACGAGCAGGAGAACGAGGGGACGATCCGCTTCCACGTCCTGGTCGCGGAGGACGGCGCGATCCTCGGCCGGATCAACCTGATCGACCTCGCCGACGGCGCGGCCGAACTCGGCTACCGGATCGCCGAGTCTGCCGCCGGCCGGGGCCTCGCCACCCGGGGCGTCCTGGAGGTGTGCCGGCTCGCCCTGGAGGAGTACGGGCTGCGCCGGCTGTACGCGAAGGCGTCGCCGGACAACGCCGCGTCCCGGGCGGTGCTCGCCCGGGTCGGGTTCGGCGCGGTCGGCCGCGAGACGCTGAAGACCGGGGAGACCGCGATTGCCTACGAGCTGGACCTCGGCGGCAGCTTCGGGCGGGAGCGGTCCGGCACGGACTCGTAGCCGGGCGGGTTCGCCGGCGGCTCCGACTCCAGCAGGGCGAGCGCCTTGTGGACGGCGTCGTCGAGCTGGGCGTGCCGCCCCTCGGCCCAGTCGAGGGGGGTGCGCAGCACGGCGAGGTCGGGTTCGACGCCGTGGTTCTCCACGGACCAGCCCCAGGGGGCGAACCAGGCCGCGTTCATGGGGACGGTGATCTGGGTGCCGTCGCCGAGCCGGTGCCGGCCGGTCATGCCGACGACCCCGCCCCAGGTGCGCTGCCCGACGACCGGGCCGAGGCCGAGCAGTTTGAACGCGGCGGTGATCATGTCGCCGTCGGACGAGGTGGCCTCGTCGGCGAGGGCGACGACGGGGCCGCGCGGGGCGTTGGAGGCGTAGCTGACGGGCTGCGCGTTGCGGGTGAGGTCCCAGCCGATGATCTTGCGGGTGAGGGTCTCCACGACGAGTTCGCTGATGTGGCCGCCGGCGTTGCCGCGCACGTCGACGATGAGGGCGGGCCGGGAGACCTCCATCCGCAGGTCGCGGTTGAACTGGGCCCAGCCGGAGCCGCCCATGTCGGGGATGTGGAGGTAGCCGCAGCGTCCGCCGCTGACCTCGCGGACCACGGCCCGCCGTTTGGCGACCCAGTCCTGGTAGCGCAGCGGGCGTTCGTCGATCAGCGGGACGACGGCGACCCGGCGGGAGCGGCCCTCGCCGCCGGCCGGGGTGAAGGTGAGCTCGACGGTGGTGCCGCCGGTGCCGGCGAGCAGCGGGTAGGGGCCGGTGAGGGGGTCGACGGGCCGGCCGTCGACGTGGGTGAGGGCGGCGCCCTCGCGGATGCCCGTACCGGCGAGCGGGGAGCGGGCCTTGGAGTCGGAGGACTCGCCGGGCAGGATCCGCTTGACGACCCAGCTGCCGTCGCGGCACACGAAGTTGGCGCCGAGGAGGCCCTGGGGCCGCTGGTAGTGGGCGGGGCCCTCGTTGCGCCGGGCTGGGGTGACGTAGGCGTGGGAGGTGCCCAGTTCGCCCATGACCTCGCGGAGCAGGTCGGCGAACTCGTCGGGGGAGGCGACCCGTTCGAGGAGCGGCCGGTACTGGGCGAGGATCGCGTCCCAGTCGACGCCGCCCATGCCGGGTTCCCAGAAGTAGGCGCGGACAATCCGCCCGGCCTCGTCGTAGGACTGGCGCCATTCGGCGCCGGGGTCGACCTCGTGGAGGATGCGGCGCAGGTCGAGGTAGACGGTGGAGTCGTTGTCGCCGGGTTCGGTGGCGGGGACGGCGCGCAGTTCGCCCTCGTCGGAGACGACGAGCCGGGTGCCGTCGCCGCTGACCGCGAACCAGTCGAGGTCGCGGGCGAGTTCGGTGCGGCGGGCCTTGGTGACGGAGAAGTGCTCCAGGGTGGGGCGGCCGGAGGTGTCGGCGGGGTTGGCGAAGGTCTCGCCGAGGGCGCCGGAGATGGGCCAGCGCAGCCAGACGAGGCCGCCGCCGGAGACCGGGGCGAGCGCCGAGTACTTGGAGGCGGCGACCGGGAAGGGGGTGACCCGGTCGGGCAGTCCCTCGGTCTCCACGGTGACGGTGCCGTCGCCGCTGTCGGCGCCGTCGTCGGCGGGATCGAGGCCGCCGGCGGCGGGGCGCCCGTCGGGGAGCAGCGCGAAGGGGGACGGGGTCGCGGAGGAGAGCGGCACCAGGTAGGGGCGGCAGCCGAGCGGGAACGACAGGTCGCCGGTGTGGACGTCGTACACCGGGTCGAAGCCGCGCCAGGAGAGGAAGGCGAGGTAGCGGCCGTCGCTGGTGAAGACGGGGTTCTCGTCCTCGAAGCGCCCGTTGGTGACGTCGATGACCGTGCGCGGGCCGGGGCCCGCGATGCGGACGAGCTTGATGGAGCGCAGGGAGCGGCCGATGCCGGGGTGGGACCAGGTGAGCCAGGCGCCGTCGGGGGAGAAGGCGAGGTCGCGGACCGGGCCGTTGACGGACCGGATCAGCTCGGTGACCTCTCCGTTGGAGTCCTCGGTGGCGTCGATGAGGAGCAGCCGGCCGTCGTGGGTGGCGAGGGCGAGGCGTTCGCCGTCGGGGTCGGCGACCAGTTCCTCGACGCGGCCCAGTTCTCCGGCGGCGAGCCGGCGCGGCGGCCGGTCGCCGCTGGCCCGGGGCAGGTAGGCGATCTCGACGGCGTCCTCGCCCTCGGCGTCGGTGACGTACGCGATCTGGCCGCCGCTGCCGAGCATCTCGGGGAGCCGGACGCGGACGCCGGGGGTGTCGGTGATGGCGCGGGCGGGCCCGTCGCGGTGGGTGAGCCAGTACAGGCTGCCGCGCACCCCGACGGCGCTGGCCCGGCCGGTCTCGTCGACGGAGACGGCGTCGACGTGCCGGGCGGCGGGCACCTGGTAGGGCCGCCGGCCGGCCCGCTGGCCGCCGAGCCGGACCTCCAGCCGGCGCGGTGAGGCGTCGGCGGACAGGTCCTCCACGATCCACAGCTCGCCGGCGCACTGGTAGACGACCCGGCGGCCGTCGGAGGAGGCGTGCCGGGCGTAGAAGTCGGCGTGGTCGGTGTGCCGGCGCAGGCCGGTGCCGTCGGGGCGGCAGGAGTAGAGGTTGCCGATGCCCTCGTGGTCGGAGAGGAAGGCGATCCGGCAGCCGTCCTCGCCGGGCGGGGCGGTGACGAACATCGGGTCGGCGAGGTGGCCGCCGAGGTCGGCGAGGAGCCGTTCGCCGTGCAGCCAGAGCCGGCCGGTGGCGCCGCCCCGGTACCGCTTCCAGGCGGCGGGCTCGTGCGGCGGGGTGCCGGTGAGGAGCAGGGTGCGGCGCTCGCCGTCGACGTCCCGGACGGCGATGTCGGAGACCGGGCCCCACGGCATCCGGCGGCCGGGCGAGCCGTCGGTGCCGACGGTGTAGGCCCAGGAGAAGTACGAGAAGGGCTGGCCCTGCGAGGAGACGGCGAGGATGTCCCCGTCGGGGGACCAGCCGCAGACCCGGGTGTCGGTGGAACCCCAGTAGGAGAGCTGGCGGGCGTGGCCGCCGTCGACCGGCACGAGGTGGATCTCGGGGTCGAGGCTGCGCCAGTTCGTGTACGCGATGTGCCGCCCGTCCGGCGAGAAGCGGGGGTGCCCGGCCCGGGTGCGGTCGACGGTGAGCCGCCAGGCGCGGCCGGGGGTCTGCCCGTCGGGGACGAGCGGGGCGACCCACAGGTCGTCCTCGGCCGTGAAGCACAGCAGGTCGTCGTGGAGGTGCGGGAAGCGGAGGTAGGCCACGTCGTCACTCACCTGTTCATGCTTTCCGCGCGGAGGGGGCGCGGCAACTCGTACGGGCGTACGGAAGGTGGCGGGGTGGGGTGGCGGGGTGTGGCCCAGAACACGTACGAAACGGTTTCGTTTCGCTGGCGGTCGGGGGTACCTTCGTACCGTACGCAGAGTACGAAACCGTTTCGTTCGCTCTGCCTCGTCCCCCGACCGGAGGTCCCGACATGGCCCGCAGCAGACTCACTCCCGAGCGGGAGACCGAGCTCTACGCGGCCGTGCTCGACCTCCTCCGCGAGGTCGGCTACGACGCCCTCACCATGGACGCCGTCGCCGCCCGCACCCACTCCAGCAAGGCCACCCTCTACCGCCAGTGGGGGAGCAAGCCCGAGCTGGTCGCCACGGCCCTGCGCCACAACAAGCCGTCCGGTTTCGACCAGATCGACACCGGCTCCCTGCGCGGCGACTTCCAGGCGCTCCTGGACCTCGCCGACGACTGCCAGATGGAGCGGGACACCGCGCTGATGCGGGGTCTCGCCCATGCCGTCCACACCCACCCGGACCTGCACCAGGCGCTGCGCGAGCTGCTCATCGAACCCGAGCTCAACGGTTTCGCCGAGATCCTCCGGCGCGCGGTCCGCAGGGGCGAGGTCCCGCCGGACAACCCGGCCCTCGACTTCGTCCCGCACATGCTCATCGGAGCGCTCGTCGCCCGCCCGCTGATCGACGACCAGCCGGTCGACCACGCGTTCCTCGTCCGATACGTCGACGCCGTCGTGCTCCCCTCACTCGGCGTCTGACCACCCCGCACCGCCCCGCACCACCCCTGCTCCACCTGACTGCGCACCGCTCACGCCGTCGGGCCGGCTCCCCATGCCCTGTCCCGCCCCACAATGGGAGTACGCACCCGTGGCCACCTTCCTGTACAAACTGGGCCGCACCGCCTTCCGGCGCCGACGGCTCGTCGCCCTCCTCTGGGTGGCGCTCCTGGCGATCGCCGGAATCGGCGCCGCCACCGCGCCCGCCGCGACCTCCAGCTCCTTCTCCATCCCCGGCACCGAGGCCCAGCGCGCCTTCGACCTGCTCGAAGAGCGCTTCCCGGGTGCCGGAGCCGACGGCGCCACCGCCCGGGTCGTCTTCAAGGCCCCCGACGGCGGCAAGATGACCGACGCGGCGCCCAAGGCCGTCGTCGAGGAGACCGTCGCCGCGCTGAAGTCCGGCTCCGACCAGATCGTCTCGGTCACCGACCCGTACACGGCCCAGGCCGTCTCCCGGGACGGCTCCACCGCCTACGTCTCCGTCGCCTACAAGGTCAACGCGATGGAGCTGACCGACGAGACCCGCGAAGCCCTCGAACAGGCCGGCCACGCCGCCCAGGGCAAGGGCCTCACCGTCGAGGTCGGCGGCGACGCCCTCCAGACCATGCCCGAGACCGGCACCGGCGAGATCATCGGCGTCGTCATCGCCGGCTTCGTCCTGGTGATCACCTTCGGCTCGCTCGTCGCGGCCGGACTGCCGCTGCTCACCGCGATCATCGGCGTCGGCATCGGCGTCAGCGCGATCACCGCGCTCGCCAACGTCCTCGACCTCGGCACCACCACCTCCACCCTGGCGATGATGATCGGCCTCGCCGTCGGCATCGACTACGCCCTCTTCATCGTCTCCCGCTACCGCTCCGAACTGGCCGACGGCCGGGACAAGGAGGAGGCCGCGGGCCGTGCCACCGGCACCGCCGGCTCGGCCGTCGTCTTCGCCGGGCTCACCGTCGTCATCGCCCTCGTCGGCCTCGCCGTCGTCAACATCCCGATGCTGACGAAGATGGGCTTCGCCGCCGCCGGCACCGTCGTCATCGCCGTCCTCATCGCCCTCACCCTCATCCCGGCGCTGCTCGGCTTCGCCGGCGACAAGGTGATCGGCCGCAAGCAGCGCAAGGGCCTCGCTGACGCGGAGAAGGATGGCAAGCCGAACGCCGGCACCCGTTGGGCCCGGTTCGTCCTCCGCCGCCCGCTCTTCGTCCTGCTGGCCGGCGTCCTCGGCCTCGGCGCCATCGCCGTCCCGGCCGCCTCGCTGGAGATGGGCCTGCCCGACGACGGCGTGAAGCCGGTCTCCGCGACCGAGCGCCGCGCCTACGACCTGCTGTCCGAGGGCTTCGGCCCCGGCTTCAACGGCCCGCTGCTCGTCGTCGTCGACGGCGACAAGGCCACCGCCGACCGGACCGTGTCCACCATCCAGAAGCTCGACGGCATCGCCGCCGTCACCCCGGCCACGCCCAACAAGGCCGGCGACGCCGCCATGATCACGGTGATCCCGAAGGACCGCCCGTCCTCCGGCGCCACCGAGACCCTGGTCCACGACATCCGCGACGCCACCGGCGACGACGTCCTCGTCACCGGCGCCACCGCGATGAACATCGACTTCTCGGAGAAGATGAACGACGCCCTCGTGCCCTACCTGGCACTCGTCGTCGGCCTCGCCTTCGTCCTGCTGACCGTGGTCTTCCGATCGGTCCTCGTGCCCCTCAAGGCCGCCCTCGGCTTCCTGCTGTCGGTGGTCGCCGCCCTCGGCGCCGTCGTCGCGGTCTTCCAGTGGGGCTGGCTGGGCAGCCTGTTCGGCGTCGAGCAGACCGGCCCGATCATGTCGATGATGCCGATCTTCATGGTCGGCGTGGTCTTCGGCCTCGCGATGGACTACGAGGTCTTCCTCGTGACGCGGATGCGCGAGGCGTACGTCCACGGCGAGCGGCCCGGCGAGGCGATCGTGACCGGCTTCCGGCACAGCGCCCGGGTGGTCACCGCCGCCGCGGTGATCATGATCGCGGTCTTCTCCGGCTTCATCGGCATGAGCGACCAGATGATCAAGATGATCGGCTTCGGCCTCGCCGTCGCGGTCCTCTTCGACGCCTTCGTCGTCCGCATGGCGATCGTCCCGGCCGTCCTCGCGCTCCTCGGCCACAAGGCGTGGTGGCTGCCGAAGTGGCTCGACCGCGCGCTGCCGAACGTGGACGTCGAGGGCGAGTCCCTGGCCGCCCACGACACCGCGGCCCCCGCGAAGCCGGACCTCGCGAAGGTCTGACACCCCCGGTCCCGGGGCGGCCCCTGAGCGGGGGGTGCGCCCCGGCCCGCGCCGGAACCTGTGGGGACGGGGAGCCGACGCGGCCGTGCGCCGTCAGTGCGTCGTCAGCGACGACGCGCCGGCGGCGTACGTGTGCTCCAGGAACCGGGAGAGCACCACGCTGTCGAACTGGACGACCGAGACCTCCGCGGCGCCGTGGAACTCGACCACCGTCTGCGCCCGGCCGCACGGCCAGACCGCGATGTCGCCGCGGTGGGCCGGCTCGTGGATGCCGTCCTCCAGCAGCGCGCGGGGGAAGGACCACTCGACGCCGCCGGGGAGGACGAAGCGGACGGTGGCGGGGGAGAAGCCGGGATCGTACCGGAGGGAGACCGGCACGGCCCGGGAGACCGGCGCGTCGCCGATCAGGCGGGCGCGGGCATGGTCCTCGACGGCGGCCATCACGTTCTCCTCACCTAGAGCTGCGATTTGTCACTCAATGTCGCATTCTTCCCAAGGGATCGCATGGTCACTCCCGACGTGACCGATCCGTGGCCGTACTCACACCGCGTCTTCCCGGTCCCGGGGCGGACTCACCTGTCGCCCTCCCCTCCGGCGGCCGGAGCGCGCATCCCGTTTTGTGATCTGGACGCTCTTGCAAGTCGTTTGCAGGAGCGCTCATCATTCGGGACGTGCATGTACCCGACGGATTCATCAACGCCCCCGTGTCGGCCGCCGCCGGTGTCGTCGCCGCCGGCGCCGTCGCCCTGAGCCTGCGCGGCGCGCGCCGGGAGCTCGGCGGCACCGCCGTCCCGGCCGGCGACCCCGCGGGGGAGCGGGTGGCGCCGCTGGCCGGCCTCGTCGCCGCCTTCGTCTTCGCCGTCCAGATGCTCAACTTCCCGGTCGCCGCCGGGACCAGCGGCCACCTCCTCGGCGGAGCGCTCGCCGCGATCCTCGTCGGCCCCTGGACCGGCGTCCTGTGCATCGCCGTCGTGCTGATCATGCAGGCCGTCCTCTTCGCCGACGGCGGCCTCACCGCGCTCGGCGTCAACATCACCGTCATGGGCGTCGTCACCGTCGTCACCGCCCACCTCCTCTTCCGCGGCCTGCGGCTCGTGCTGCCCCGCAGCCGCGGCGGCGTCACCGCCGCCACCTTCGTCGCCGCGCTCGTCTCCGTACCGGCCTCGGCCGCCGCCTTCACCCTGCTCTACGCGGTCGGCGGCACCACCGACGTGCCGATCGGCAAGGTCCTCACCGCCATGCTGGGCGTCCACGTCCTCATCGGCGTCGGCGAGGCCGTCATCACCGCCCTCACCGTCGGCGCGGTCCTCGCCGTCCGCCCCGACCTCGTGCACGGCGCCCGCGGCCTCACCGCGCCGCTCAAGCTGCGCGTCGACGGCGAACTCGTCGACGCCGCGCCGGTCCCGGCCGCCGCCGAGGCGCCCACCGGGAGCCCCCGGAAGGTGTGGCTCGCCGGCGCCGCCACCGCCCTCGTCCTCGCCGGCGTCGTCTCGTTCTACGCCTCCGCCAGCCCCGACGGCCTGGAGAAGGTCGCCGCCGACCAGGGCATCGACGCCAAGGTCCAGGAACACGCCGCCGCCGGCTCCCCGCTCGCCGACTACGGCGTCCAGGGCGTCGACTCCGCCCGCCTCTCCGGCGGCCTCGCCGGCGTGATCGGCGTCGGCCTCACCCTCGCCGCCGGCACCGGCGTCTTCTGGACCGTCCGCCGCCGCCGGCGCGCCGCCGGGACCGGCGCCCAGGTCTGACGGATGGGAGCGGGGCACGCGCACCGGCTGTACCGGCGGGGGGACTCGCCGGTCCACGCCCTGCCCGCGCACACCAAACTCGTCGCCGTCCTCGGCTTCGTCCTCGTCGTCGTCGGCACCCCGCGCGAGGCCGTCTGGGCCTTCGCCCTCTACGCGGCCCTGCTCGCCGCCGTCGCCGCACGCGCGCGCGTACCCGCCGGCTTCCTGCTGCGGCGGCTCGCCATCGAGGTCCCGTTCGTCGCCTTCGCCGTGCTCATGCCGTTCGTCGTCCCCGGCGAGCGGACGACCGTCCTCGGCGTGGACCTCAGCGTCCCCGGCCTCTGGGGCGCCTGGAACGTCCTCGCCAAGGGCACCCTCGGCGTCACCGCCTCCGTGCTCCTCGCCGCCACCACCGAGCTCCGCGCCCTGATCCTCGGCCTCCAGCGGCTCCGCCTGCCGTCGCCGCTCGTCCAGATCGCCGCGTTCATGATCCGGTACGGCGACCTCATCACCGACGAGATGCGCCGGATGTCCGTCGCCCGCCGCTCCCGCGGCTTCGAGGCGTCCGGCGTACGCCACTGGGGCGTCCTCGCCAAGTCCGCCGGCGCCCTCTTCATCCGCTCGTACGAGCGCGGCGAACGCGTCCACCTCGCCATGGTCAGTCGCGGCTACACCGGCACGCTGCCGCTCCTCGACGACACCCCGACGACCCGCGCCCAGTGGGCGACCGCGCTCGCCCTGCCGCTCGCCGCCCTCCCGATCTGCCTCCTCGGACGGACCCTGTGACCACGCCCCCGCCGGACGACACGACCGCGCCCCCGCCGGGCACCCCGGCCGCGCCCACGCCGGACGCCCCACCCCCGCCCTCGCTGGACGTCTCCGGCCTCGCCTACGCCTACCCCGACGGCCACCAGGCGCTCTTCGGCGTGAACCTGACGATCGGGCGCGGCGAGCGGGTCGCCCTCCTCGGCCCCAACGGCGCCGGGAAGACCACCCTCGTCCTCCACCTCAACGGCATCCTCGCCGCCGGCGCGGGCACCGTCACCGTCGCCGGACTGCCCGTCGGCAAACGGCACATGGCGGAGATCCGGCGGAAGGTCGGCATCGTCTTCCAGGACCCCGACGACCAGCTCTTCATGCCCACCGTCCGCGAGGACGTCGCCTTCGGCCCCGCCACCGCCGGGCTGCGCGGCGCCGAGCTGGACGCGGTCGTGGAGCGCGCCCTCGCCCGGGTCGGCATGGCCGCGTACGCCGACCGGCCCCCGCACCACCTCTCCTTCGGGCAGCGGCGCCGGGTCGCCGTCGCGACCGTCCTCGCCACCGAGCCCGAGATCCTCGTCCTCGACGAGCCGTCCTCCAACCTGGACCCGGCCTCCCGCCGCGAGCTCGCCGACGTGCTGCGCTCCCTGGACGTCACCGTCCTCATGGTCACCCACGACCTGCCGTACGCCCTGGAGCTCTGCCCGCGCTCGCTGATCCTCAGCGAGGGCGTGATCGCCGCCGACGGGCCGACCCGCGACCTCCTCGCCGACGAGGAGCTCATGGCCCGCCACCGCCTCGAACTGCCCTTCGGTTTCGTCCCGGGTTCCGTCGCCTGAGACCATGGGTCCCGTTCGTACGAAAGGATGAGTGGGTCAGGTGGACGTCCAGGGCACGGTGGCACCGGGCTGGGAGCCGGTGCGGGACGCGTTCCTGCGCAACTTCGAGCAGCGCGGCGAGCGGGGCGCGGCGGTCGCCGTCCACCGCGACGGCACCAAGGTCGTCGACCTGTGGGCCGGCACGAAGGACGCCGACGGCACCGAGCCGTGGACCGAGGACACCGCCCAGGTCGTCCGCTCGGCCACCAAGGGCGTCGCCGCCGCCGTCCCGCTCCTCCTCCACCAGCGCGGCCGGATCGACCTGGACGCCCCGGTGGCCACGTACTGGCCCGAGTTCAAGGCGGCCGGCAAGGACCGCGTGACGGTACGGCAGCTCCTCGCCCACCAGGCCGGCGTGCCCGTCCTCGACCGCCCGCTCACCCTCGCCGAGGCCACCGACCTGGAGACGGCCACCGCCGCCGTCGCCGCGCAGGCCCCCGCCTGGGACCCCGGCACCGCCCACGGCTACCACGCCCACACCTTCAGCTGGCTCCTCTCCGGCCTCGTCCACCGCGTCACCGGCCGCTCCATCGGCCGCTGGGTCGCCGAGGAGATCGCCGCCCCGCTCGGCCTCGACCTGTGGATCGGCCTCCCGCCCGCCGAGCAGCACCGGGTGGGCCGCCTCGGGCCCGTCGACGCCCCCGAGGACACCGGCGCGCTCCGCCTCCGGCCCAAGCGCACCGTCACCGAGGCGTGGCAGGATCCGGCCTCCCTCACCCGCCGCGCCTTCGAGGTCATCACCCCCAAGCCCGACGAGAACGACCCCGCCTACCGGGCCGCCGAACTCCCCGGCTCCGCGGGCGTCGCCACCGCCCGCGCCCTCTCCCGCTTCTACGCCGCCACCCTCGGCCCCCTCGCCGACGGCGGCCCCCGCCTCTTCGCCCCCGCGACCCTCGCCCTGGCCCGCACCGAGGAGTCGGCCGGCACCGACCGCGTCCTCCTCGTCGGCACCCGCTTCGGCCTCGGCCACATGCTGCACGGCCCCGCCTCCCCGCTCCTCAGCCCGACCTCCTTCGGCCACCCCGGCCGCGGCGGCTCCCTCGCCTTCGCCGACCCCGAGTCCGGTACGGCCTTCGGCTACGTCACCAACGGCATGCGCAAGACGGTCACCTCCGACCCCCGCGCCCAGGCCCTGCTCCGCGCCGTCAAGTCCGTCCTCTAGCGGTCCGCCCCCCAGCGCCACACCAGCTCCCCACCCACCGGCACGGCGGCCCAGCGGGCGGCGGCCGCGTCCAGCCGCGGGCCCGTCCGCGCCAGCGCCTCCGCGTCCAGCAGCGCCGGGCCGACGCCCCGGCCCTCCACGGGAAGCCCGCGCCACGCCCGGTACGCCCAGTTCACCGACAGCTCGGCCGCCAGCACGGCGTCACCGCCCCGGCGCAGCACCTTCAGCCCCGACCGGCGGTGCCTCCCCGGCACGACCGGCTCGAAACCCTCGAACGTGGCCCCGCGCGCCGTCGCCCCCCAGAACCCGTCCCCGATGCCGAGGGCGGTCTCCACGACGGCGTGCACCAGGTCGTGCGGCAGGCTCGGCCCGACGGGCCGGGCGGGCAGCCGGACGTCCGGCCCCTTCCGGGCACGGACCAGGATCTCGTGCCGGTCGTCCGGCAGCTTCCGAAAGACGATGTCCATACGCCCGACGGTAGGCGCGGAACCCGCCGCCGCCCACCGATTTCCGCACCGCACGGGGTCTGGCCCCGGCTCCGGTCCCGGTGCTGAGATCGGGACATGGATCTCACGGCACGCTTCGCGGGAAAGACGGCCCTGGTCACCGGCGCCGGCAGCGGCATCGGCGCGGCGACGGCCCGCCGCCTGGCGGCGGAGGGCGCGCACGTCCTCGTCACGGACATCGACGAGGAGGCGGCCCGCACGGTGGCCGCCGGCCTCCCGCACGCCACGCCGCACCGCCTCGACATCACCGACCGCACCGCGATCGACGCCCTGTTCGCGGACCTCCCCGCCCTCCACGTCCTCGTCAACAACGCCTTCGTCCCCTTCGTGGACGACCCCGACGAGAACTGGCGCCGCCAGCTCGACGGCACCCTCCTCGGCGCCGTCCACTGCTCCCGCGCCGCCCTCCCGCACCTCACGGCCACGGCGGGCGCGATCGTCACCATCGGCTCGGTCAACGCCGAGACCGACTTCGGCGACCACGCCTACAGCGCCGCGAAGGCCGCCCTCGGCTCCTTCACCCGCACCCTCGCCGGCGAGGCGGCCCCCCACGGCGTCCGCGTCAACCAGATCAACCCCGGCACCGTCGCCACCCCCGCCTGGTCGGGCCGCGACCGCGCCCTCACCGCCCTCGGCGCCCGCGCCTACCCCCTGCGCCGCGTCGGCACCCCCGACGACATCGCCGCCGCCGTCGCCTTCCTCGCCTCCCCGGACGCCGCCTGGATCACCGCCACCACCCTCCGCGTCGACGGCGGCCTCCTCGGCGTGAACCGCCACTTCCGGGAGATCCTGGACGGCGCCTGAGCCCGCGTCACCCGCTCGTCAGCATCAGGGCGATGCCCAGCGTCATCAGGCCCGCCGCGGCGATTCTCGGGGTGCCGAAGCGTTCCTTGAAGAGGACGGCGCCGATGGCGGCGCCCACGAGGAGGGACGATTCGCGGAGGGCGGCTATCGGGGCCAGGGGGGCTCGGGTCTGGGCCCAGAGGACGAGGGCGTAGGCGGCGACCGAGAGGGCCGCGCCGAGGAGGCCGCGGGCGGCGTGCGGGCGGAGCGCGGGGAGGAGGGCGCGGCGGCGGACCGCCAGGGCGTACGCGGGGATGACCAGGCCCTCCAGGGCCATCAGCCTGGCGATGTAGCCGAGGGTGGTGCCGGAGGCGCGGACGCCGAGGCCGTCGACGACCGTGTACAGGGCGATCGACAGGCCGGTGGCGAGCGCCGCGAGCAGCGCCGGCCGCTGCGCGCCGCCCGAGCCGCGTACGCCCCACAGCGCCAGGCCCGTCAGGCCCGCGCAGGCCACCGCCACGCCGAGGAGCTGCCGGCCGTCCGGGACCTCGTGCACGAGGACGGCCGCGAGGAGCGTCACGACCAGTGGGGCCGTACCGCGGGCGATCGGGTACATCTGCCCGAAGTCGCCGAGCGTGAACGACTTCATCAGCAGCGCGTAGTACGCGACGTGCAGGGCGGCCGAGGCGATCAGGTACGGCCACGCCCCCGCCGCCGGGACCGGCGCGAAGGGGATCAGGGCCAGGCCGATCAGCGCCCCGCCGCCGGCGATCAGGGTGAAGGAGAGCAGCTGGTCGCGGATGTGGTGGGCCAGCGCGTTCCACGACGCGTGCGCGACCGCGGCCACCAGCACCACCGCCGCGACCAGCGGCGTCACGCCGTGCGCTCGCGCACGTCCGCGAGGGTCGCGCCCGCGTGGGCGATCAGTTCCTTCGGGGGCAGGGCGAAGACGGAGTGCGGGGTGCCGGCCGCCGCCCACACCAGGTCGTGGTCGAGCAGGCCCTCGTCGGCGAGGACGCGGGTCCGGGTGCGGTGCCCGAACGGCGGGACGCCCCCGATCGCGTACCCGGTCGTCTCCCGGACCACCCGCGCGTCCGCCCGCGTCACCTCCCCGGCGCCCAGCGCCTCCCGCACCCGCTCGACGTCCACCCGCGACGCCCCGTCCATGAGGACGAGCACCGGGACGCCGTCGGCGGCGAAGATCAGGGACTTCACGATCTCCGAGACCGCGCAGCCGATCGCGTCGGCGGCCTGCTGGGCGGTCCGGG
The DNA here is from genome assembly GCF_042797055.1 of Streptomyces sp. NPDC057854. Lineage (NCBI taxonomy): Bacteria > Bacillati > Actinomycetota > Actinomycetes > Kitasatosporales > Streptomycetaceae > Streptomyces > Streptomyces sp. NPDC057854. The sequence continues at coordinate 210,613 of NZ_JBHVMF010000002.1, read as the reverse complement.
TCTCGTCGGGGAAGCGGCGGACCTCGACGTCGAGGCCCGACTCGGCGAGGGCGGCGGCGAACTGGGGGTGGGCGGCGGAGGCGTCGGTCGTCATGCCCGCACACGGTAGCGGTACGTGTACGGGGCACGCGACCCGCTTTCCGCCGCGGCTCCGCCCCCCGCCGGGACCCCGCCGGGACCCCGCAGGGCCCCGGCCGACTCAGCCCGCCTTCAGCACCCGCGCCACGACCGGGCCCGCCGCGTCGCCGCCGTGGCCGCCGGACTGGACGACGGCCGCCGCGGCGAGGTCGCCGGAGTAGCCGGTGAACCAGCTGTTGGAGTCGGCCTGGTCGCCGACCTCCGCCGAGCCGGTCTTCGCGCCCTTCGGCGACGGCACCCCGGCCATCGCCTCCCGCGCCGTGCCCTGCGGCGCGGTGGCCGCCGCGTTCATCATCGTCCGCAGGCCGCGCGCGACCTCGCCCGGCAGCGGCTCGGCCTCGGCGAACTTTCGTCCGTCCACGTCCCGCGGCACCAGGTACGGCTGGCGGAACCCGCCGTTCTTCACGGTCGCGGAGACCGACGCCATGTTGAGCGCGTTCATCGTGATCCGGCCCTGGCCGATGTACGAGGCCGCGGTCTCGGTGCCGCTGGACTCGGGCACGGACCCGTCGCTGGTCGTCACCCCGACCGACCACACCTCGCCGAGCCCGAACCAGTCCCGGGCGGTGTCGCCGAGCGCGGTGTTGTGGATCCCCTTGAGCTTCAGCGGGGTGATCGCCTTGATGAAGGCGGTGTTGCAGGACCGGGCGAACGCGTTGGTCAGGTCGCCGCGGGTCGAGAAGCGGTCCAGGTTCTGGAAGGTGTACCCGTCCCACTCCACGGTCGGCGGGCACTCCACCGCGTCGTCCGGCCCGGCGACCCCGTGCCGCATCATCATCGCCGCCGACACGATCTTCATCGTGGAGCCGGGCGCCTGCTGCCCCTGGAAGGCGGTGTTGAAGCCGGACGCCGGGTTGTTGGCGACCGCCCGTATCGCCCCGGTCGACGGCTCGACCGCCGCCACGGCCGCCTTCGGGAAGTCCTTCACGGCCTTCTCCGCCGCCGCCTGCACGCCCGCGTCGATCGTCGTCCGCAGCTCACCGGGCTTGCCCGCCGACAGCACCAGGAGCGTGCTGCCGGGCGTGCCGTCGGCGGTCTCGATCCATGTCTCGACCCCCGCCTCGCCGCCCGCCTTCGCCCCGTACCGCTGCCGCAGCGCGTCCAGGACCGGCACCAGCGACGGGTACTTCTCCGGCGGCAGCGCGACGCCCCGGTGGTCGACGGCCTTCACCTGCGGCGTCTTCGCCTCGCCGGTCCGCAGCGTCGCGCCGGCCGTCAGCTTCGGGTGCAGCACGGCCGGCGTCCAGCGCACCAGCGGCCGGCCGGTGGACTCGCCGCGCACGACGGTCAGCTTCGACTGGTACGTCCACGGCTTCGACACCCCCTCGTACGTCACGGTCGCCTTCACCGTGAACGGCACGACCGCCCCCGTCGGCGTCCCCGCCGTGATCTCCGCCTCCGAGACGCCGGCCCCCTCCCGGTACGCGGCGAGCGCGGGCCCCGCCGTCACCGGATCGTTCGTCAGCTGCCCGGCCCGCTCGGCCTCACCGCCGGCCCAGGCGGCGAGGAAGTCCCGCGCGGTCGCGGTCACTTCCTCCCCCGTCAGCGGCCCGGTCCGCGGCGCCGCCCGCGTACCGATGTCCTGGGAGCCTCCCGTGATCCCGTTCCAGAGGTTGTACCCCCCGTACGCGACCCCGCCCGCGACGACCGCGAACACGCCCCCGACGACACCGACTTTCACTCCACTGCGCATGACTGCGTTCCCTCCCCGTGTGGACCGTCGAGTCAAGCAGCCGCCACTGACAACTGTCGAGCAGCTTCCCCGCAGCCGTCACGTCCGCGCGGCTAGATCCAGGTGTCCAGCCACATCCGCGACCGCCACTGGTCCATCGGGATCGGCGTCGCCGTGTAGATCGGCCAGAAGTAGATGAAGTTCCAGACGATGAGGAGGACCAGGCAGCCCGCGGCCACCGCGCCGAAGGTGCGGCGGCGTTCCGTGGAGCCCTTCGGGCCGACGATCGCGCCGATCATCATCGCCACCGCGAGGCACAGGTAGGGGACGAAGACGACGGCGTAGAAGAAGAAGATGGTGCGCTCCTGGTAGCGCAGCCAGGGCAGCCAGCCCGCGGCGAAGGCGCAGAGGATCGCGCCCGCCCGCCAGTCGCGGCGGAAGATCCAGCGCCAGAGGGCGTACAGCAGGGCGAAGCAGCCGGCCCACCACAGCAGGGGGGTGCCGAGGGCGAGGATCTCCTGGGCGCACTTCTCCGTCGTGCCGGCCGGGCAGCCGGCGGTGCCGGGGGCGGGGGACTCGTAGAAGTACGACACGGGGCGGCCGTTGATCAGCCACGACCACGGGTTGGACTCGTACGTGTGGGGCGAGGTCAGCTTGACGTGGAAGTCCCAGACCTCGGTCTCGTAGTGCCACAGGCTGCGCCACCACTGCGGCATCCAGGACCAGGTGCCGCCGCCGCCCGGCAGGGCGTCCTGCTTGGCGGCCCAGTCCCGGAAGTAGCCCTTGTCGGAGGCGATCCAGCCGGACCAGGTGGCCAGGTAGGCGGCGAGCGCGACCGGCACCGTGGACACGAACGCGGGCAGCACGTCCTTCTTGAGCACCGCGAGGTACGGGCGGACCGCGCCCGCCGTGCGCCGGGCGCCGACGTCCCACAGCACGGTCATCAGGCCGAACGCGGCGAGGAAGATCAGACCGTTCCACTTGGTCGACGCGGCCAGGCCCAGCATCACGCCGGCCGTGATCCGCCACGGGCGCCAGCCGAGCCGCAGGGTCTCGGCGATCTCCGCGTCGGGCCGGAGCACGCCCTCGTCGTCCTCCGGCAGCGCGGCGGCGAGCCGTTTCCGCGCCCGGTCGCGGTCGACGACCAGGCAGCCGAAGGCGGCCAGCACGAAGAACATCAGCACCTGGTCGAGCAGCGCGGTGCGGCTCATCACGAAGTGCAGGCCGTCGACGGCGAGCAGCAGTCCGGCGAGGCAGCCGAGGAAGGTGGAGCGGAAGAGGCGGCGGCCGATCCGGCACAGCATGAGGACGGAGAGCGTGCCGAGGAGCGCGACCATGAACCGCCAGCCGAACGGTTCGAAGCCGAAGATCTTCTCGCCGACGCCGATGACCCACTTGCCCATCGGCGGGTGGACGACGTACCCGGGATCGGTCGGGATGACGACGGAGCCGGGTTCCCTCAGGATCACCTTGTCGATGTCCTTGGGCCAGGCCCCCTCGTACCCCTGGTTGATCAGGGCCCACGCGTCCTTGGCGTAGTACGTCTCGTCGAATATCACCCGGTGCGGATGGCCCAGGTTCCAGAACCGGAGCACCCCGGCGACCGCCGCGACCAGCAGCGGGCCGCCCCACGCGGCCAGCCGCCACAGCCGGTCGGCGGCGGCCGGGCCGAGCCCGAGGAGCGACGTGACCCGCGGCGAGGGCCGGGTGTACGGCGGGTCGAGCCGGTCCCGGGCGCCGAGGGAGAGCGTGCCGGCGGCGGGCGGGCGGTAGCCGAAGCGCCGCAGCCGCAGCTGCCACGACGAGGGCTCGGCCACGGTCTTCGCCATGGAGTGCTGGCCCTCCAGGGCCTCGGGTGCGGTACGGGTCACCGCGCCATCGTAGGGACTGCGCCTGTGCGCGTCGCCTGTCCGGGCGGTACGGGGCGCCGCCGCGGGCGCGGCGCCTGGGAGGATGGGCGGGTGACAGGAACGCTGGTACTCGCAGGCACCCCCATCGGCGACATCGCGGACGCCCCGCCCCGGCTCGTCGCCGAGCTGGAGGGCGCGGACATCGTGGCGGCCGAGGACACCCGGCGGCTGCGCGGGCTGACCCGGGCGCTGGGCGTGCACACCACGGGACGGGTCGTCTCCTACTTCGAGGGGAACGAGTCCGCCCGGACGCCCGAGCTGGTCGAGGCGCTGGCCGGCGGCGCGCGGGTGCTGCTCGTCACCGACGCGGGCATGCCGTCCGTCTCCGACCCCGGCTACCGGCTGGTCGCCGCCGCCGTCGAGGCGGACATCAAGGTGACGGCCGTCCCCGGCCCGTCCGCCGTGCTCACCGCGCTGGCGCTGTCCGGGCTGCCGGTGGACCGGTTCTGCTTCGAGGGCTTCCTGCCGCGGAAGGCCGGCGAACGGCTCGGCCGGCTGCGGGAGGTCGCGGCCGAGCGCCGCACCCTCGTCTACTTCGAGGCCCCGCACCGGCTCGACGACACCCTCGACGCGATGGCCGAGGTCTTCGGCGCCGACCGGCGCGCCGCCGTCTGCCGCGAGCTGACGAAGACGTACGAGGAGGTCAAGCGGGGCCCGCTGGGCGAGCTGGCCGCCTGGGCGAAGGAAGGGGTACGCGGCGAGATCACGGTCGTCGTCGAGGGCGCCCCGGAGACCGGCCCGGAGGAGCTGGACGCGGCCGAACTGGTCCGCCGGGTCCAGGTGCGCGAGGAGGCCGGCGAGCGCCGCAAGGAGGCCATCGCGGCGGTGGCCGCCGAGGCGGGCCTCCCCAAGCGGCAGGTCTTCGACGCGGTGGTCGCCGCGAAGAACGCGACCTGAGCCCCGGAGGGGAGTGGGCGCGGAAGGGTCCGGGAAAGGCCGGGGGAGGCGGGCCGGAAAGGTCCGGGGAAACTCCGGAAAGGCCCTGGAATCGGTAAAGGGATAACCTTTAAGGCAAAGCCGAATCCGGCGCCGCGAGCCGATGACCGGGCGCTTGGCAAGGGAACGCCCAAAAGCGCTCCATGCTTCCTTCCGTACTGATGCGCTCCGGCCCGAAAAGGCGTCCACTGGATCCAGTGGAGAGGAGCTGGCATGAGCGAGACCACCGGCACCGGAACGCCCGTCGCGCACGAGGCGTACGCCTTCGCCTGCATGCGGTGCGGGTACGGCTGGGAGCAGTCCTACGACATCGAGCACCACACGGACGCGCGCGGTGAGGCGTTCGTCGTGTACAAGGCGGACGGCGAGCGGGTGCCCTCACCGCTCTCCAACCCGACCTGCATGAACTGCGGCGGGCACGTGGTGCGGATCATGCGCGCCGGGCAGGTGTCCACCGTCCTCGACCTGATCGCCTCGATGGAGCACCACGGGAGCGGGCCGAAGGAGAACCGGCCCGTCTCGCCGGCCGGGCCGGTCGGCCAGACCACCGGGGGCTCGTCCCCCGCCGAGACGCCCCCGGTCCCGCACCACTGGCACCTCTCCGATCTGCTGCACCCCTTCCGCTCCCGCCACTGAGACCGGCACCGGCGCTGATACCGATACCGGCACCGAAACCGCCGCGCGGACGCGTTCCCGGCCCTCGTACGATCGGACCATGAGTGCCAAGGACGCCCCGCCGCCGCTGCCCGAACCCCTCCTCGTGGAGGTCGCGGACTCGCACACCCATCTGGACATGCAGTCCGGGACGGTCGAGGAGGCGCTGACCAAGGCCGCCGCCGTCGGCGTGACGACGGTGGTCCAGGTCGGCTGCGACGTGAAGGGCTCCCGGTGGGCCGCCGAGACGGCCGAGCGGTACGAGAACGTGCACGCGGCCGTCGCCCTGCACCCGAACGAGGCGCCCCGGATCGTCCTCGGCGATCCCGACGGCTGGTCCCGGCAGGGCGCCAGGGACGCGGGCGGCGACGCGGCGCTCGACGACGCGCTCGCCGAGATCGACCGGCTCGCCGCCCTCCCGCACGTCCTCGGGGTCGGCGAGACCGGCCTCGACTTCTACCGCACCGGCCCCGAGGGCATGGCCGCGCAGGAGCGTTCCTTCCGCGCCCACATCGAGATCGCGAAGCGGCACGGCAAGACGCTCGTCATCCACGACCGGGAGGCGCACGCCGACGTCCTGCGGGTCCTGGACGAGGAGGGCGCCCCGGAGCGGACCGTCTTCCACTGCTACTCCGGCGACGCCGCCATGGCGGAGATCTGCGCCGCCAAGGGCTACTACATGTCCTTCGCCGGCAACGTGACCTTCAAGAACGCCCAGCCGCTGCGGGACGCGCTCGCCGTCGCCCCGCTGGAGCTGGTCCTGGTGGAGACCGACGCGCCCTTCCTCACCCCGGCCCCCTTCCGGGGCCGCCCCAACGCCCCGTACCTGATCCCCGTCACCGTGCGGGCGATGGCCGAGGTCCGCGGGATCGAGGAGACCGCGATGGCGGAGGCGATCGCCGTGAACACGGCCCGCGCCTTCGACTACTGAGGGCCCTCGCCCGCGGAGGGGACCCGCCGCATAACGGTTACGCATCGTGGCCGGGTCGCTTTGGAGAGTGACGGGCATCGGGGCTAGGGTCCCGGCCTCGTGAGCACTTCCCAGGGCAGTCACCGCGCCGGACGGCGGGGGGCGGCGGCCACGCTGCCCCTCCACGAGCAGCCCACCCTCCTCGCCGTGGAGCACGCAGGTCCCGCCCCGGCCCCGGCTCCCGCGCCCGCCCCCGTCCCCGCGCAGGGCGGCCGGGCCGCCGCGCGCCGCGGGGCCCGGCGCCGCAAGGCCGCCCGGCCCGCCGGGGACGGCCTGCGGCGGCTCGTCCCGCAGGCCCTGGTCGTCGCCTTCCTGGCCGGCGGCACCTCCGCCTTCGTCGCCGACGACAAGGCCGTCCGGCTCTCCGTCGACGGCGTCCCCCGCACCCTGCACACCTTCGCCGACGACGTGGACGAACTCCTCGCCGACGAGGGCCTGACCGTCGGCGCCCACGACCTCGTCGCCCCCGCCCCCGGCGAGCCGCTGGCCAGCGGCGACGAGATCGTCCTCCGGTACGGCCGGCCGGTCGCCCTCACCCTCGACGGCCGGCGCCGCCAGGTGTGGACCACCGCCGACACCGTCGACGGCGCCCTGCGCCAGCTCGGCGTCCGCGCCGAGGGCGCCTACCTCTCCGTCTCCCGCTCCGCCGCCATCTCCCGCACCGGCCTCGCCCTCGACGTCCGCACCGAACGCGCGGTCACCTTCCTCGCCGACGGGCGCGAGCGGACCGTCCGCACCAACGCCGCCACCGTCGGCGAGGCCCTCGACGAGGCCGGCATCACCCTCGGCGGCGAGGACACCACCTCCGTGCCCCGCGAGGCGTTCCCGCGCGACGGGCAGACCATCACCGTGCTGCGGATCACCGGCTCCACCCAGACCCGCGAGGAAGCCGTCCCGTACGCCGTCGAGCGGATCCGCGACCCCGGGCTCTTCGCCGGCACCGAGGTCGTCGACCGGCAGGGCGTCCCGGGCCTGCGCCGCATCACGTACCACCTCAGGACCGTCAACGGCGTGAAGCAGCGGCCCCGCCGCACCGGCGAGGAGCTGGTCCGCGAGCCGGTCTCGCGCAAGGTCCGCGTCGGCACCCGCCCGCTGCCCTCGTCCGTCGCCGGCGCCGACGGCCTGAACTGGGGCGCCCTCGCCGCCTGCGAGTCCGGCGGGCGTCCGGACGCCGTCGACCCCTCGGGGACGTACGGCGGCCTCTACCAGTTCGACCCCGGCACCTGGCGCTCCCTCGGCGGCAAGGGCGTCGCCCAGGACGCGCCCGCCGCCGAGCAGACGTACCGGGCGAAGAAGCTGTACGTGCAGCGCGGCGCCGGACCCTGGCCGCACTGCGGGCGGAGGCTTTTCGGGTGAGGCGCCCGACAGGGCCTAGGCTGTACCGGTGAGCACCACCACCGGCCCCGACGGCCCCGACGCCCTCCTCGGCCCCGCCGACATCCGTGAGCTGGCCGCCGCCCTCGGCGTGCGCCCCACGAAGCAGAAGGGCCAGAACTTCGTCATCGACGCCAACACCGTCCGGCGCATCGTCCGCACGGCCGGCGTGCGCCCGGACGACGTGGTCGTCGAGGTCGGGCCCGGCCTCGGCTCCCTCACCCTGGCGCTCCTGGAGGCCGCCGACCGGGTGACCGCCGTCGAGATCGACGACATCCTGGCCGCCGCGCTGCCCGCGACGATCGCCGCCCGGATGCCGGAGCGGAAGGACCGCTTCGCGCTGGTCCACTCCGACGCCATGCTGGTCCAGGAGCTGCCGGGCCCGGCGCCGACCGCGCTCGTCGCCAACCTCCCGTACAACGTGGCCGTGCCCGTCCTGCTGCACATGCTGGACCGCTTCCCGACCATCGAGCGGACCCTCGTCATGGTCCAGGCCGAGGTCGCCGACCGGCTCGCCGCCGGACCGGGCAACAAGGTGTACGGCGTCCCCTCCGTCAAGGCGAACTGGTACGCCGAGGTCAAGCGGGCCGGCGCCATCGGCCGCAACGTCTTCTGGCCCGCGCCCAACGTCGACTCCGGCCTCGTCTCCCTGGTCCGCCGCACCGAGCCGATCGCCACCACGGCGAGCAAGGCGGAGGTCTTCGCGGTCGTCGACGCGGCCTTCGCGCAGCGCCGCAAGACCCTGCGGGCCGCCCTCGCCGGCTGGGCCGGCTCCCCGGCCGCCGCCGAGGAGGCCCTGGTGAAGGCCGGGATCTCGCCGCAGGCGCGCGGCGAGGCGCTGACCGTCGAGGAGTTCGCCCGCATCGCGGAGCACGCGCCGCACGCGGAGCGGCGGAGCGACGAGGACCGCGCGCGGACGCCGGAGAAGCCGGAGGAGACGGCATGAACGCGGTGACCGTACGCGTGCCCGCCAAGGTCAACGTGCAGCTCGCGGTGGGCGCGGCCCGCCCCGACGGCTTCCACGACCTCGCCAACGTCTTCCTCGCGGTCTCCCTGTACGACGAGGTGACCGCGACCCCCGCCGACCGGCTGAGGATCACCTGCGAGGGCCCCGACGCCGACCAGGTCCCGCTGGACGCCTCCAACCTCGCGGCCCGCGCCGCCACCCTCCTCGCCGCCCGGCGCGGCCGCACCCCCGACGTGCACCTGCACATCGCCAAGGCCATCCCGGTCGCCGGCGGCATGGCCGGCGGCAGCGCCGACGGCGCCGGCGCGCTCCTCGCCTGCGACGCCCTGTGGGGCCTGGACACCCCGCGCGAGGTCCTGCTGGAGATCTGCGCCGAGCTGGGCTCGGACGTGCCCTTCAGCCTCGTCGGCGGCGCGGCGCTCGGCGTCGGCCGCGGCGAGCGGCTGACCGAGCTGCCGGTCGCCGGACCCTTCCACTGGGTGTTCGCCGTCGCCGACGGCGGACTGTCGACCCCGGCCGTCTACGGCGAGTTCGACCGCCTCGCCGAAGGCGTCGACGTGCCCGAGCCGGCGGCCTCCCCGGCGCTCCTGGCCGCCCTCGCCTGCGGCGACACCGTCGCCCTGGCCGGCGCCCTCGCCAACGACCTCCAGCCCGCGGCGCTCTCCCTGCGCCCCTCGCTGGCCGCCACCCTCGCGGCCGGCACCGAGGCGGGCGCCCTCGCGGCCCTGGTCTCCGGCTCGGGACCCACGACCGCGTTCCTGGTGAAGGACGCCGAGGCGGCCGGGCAGGTCGCCGACGCCCTGCGCGCCTCCGGCACCTGCCGCGCCACCCACACCGCGACCTCCCCGGCCCCCGGCGCCACCCTCCTCGCCTGAGCCCCCGCCGCCGGCGCCCCGACGCGGGCTACTCAGCCGGGAGTTGAGTACCCGCGCCCTGTCGGCGCCGGTGCGGTCCGCGGGACCGTACCGGCATGGGAATCAGCGCGCGTGAGCTCGCCGCCGCCACCCCGGCGGCGCGCGACCGGTATGTGGACCTGCTGCGGGTCGTCTCGCTCGGCGTCGTCGTCCTCGGCCACTGGCTGATGGCGGCGGTCACCGCCGACGGGGTCGGGAACCTGCTCGCCGTCGTGCCCGGACTCCAGGTCCTCACCTGGGCGCTCCAGGTCATGCCGGTCTTCTTCTTCGTCGGCGGCTTCGCGCACGCCCTCGCCCACCGCTCCCGCCCCGGCTACGCCGACTTCCTGCGGGCCCGGCTGCGGCGCCTGCTGCGGCCGACGATGGTGTTCGTCGCCGTGTGGGGCGCGGCGGCGCTGCTGCTCCAGTGGGCGGGCGCGGACGGCGGGCTGACCGGGGTGGCGCTGCGGCTGGTCACCCAGCCGCTGTGGTTCATCGGGATCTACCTGGCGATGGTCGCGTTCACGCCGCCGCTGCTGCGGGCGCACGAGCGGTACGGCTGGGGCGCCTTCGCGGGGCTCGCCGGGGCCGCCGTCCTCGTCGACGTGCTGCGGTTCGCCGCCGGGGTCCCGTACGTCGAGTTCCTGAACTTCGCCTTCGTCTGGCTCGCCGTCCACCAGCTGGGCTTCCTCCGCGCCGACGGCATGATCCGCCGCCCGGCGCTCCTGGCCGGCGCGGGGCTCGCGGGCGCGGCCCTGCTCGTGGCGCTCGGCCCGTACCCGCTGTCCATGGTCGGGATGCCCGGCGAGAAGGTGTCGAACATGGCGCCGCCGACGCTGGCGCTGCTCTGCCACGGCCTGTGGCTGATCGGCGCGGTGGAGCTGCTGCGCGGCCCGGGCGCGCGGTTCGCGGCGCGGGCGCGGGTCTGGCGGGCGGTGGTCGCGGCGAACGGCATCGCGATGACCGCGTTCCTGTGGCACCTGACGGCGATGCTCGGCGTGTACGGCGGGATGCTCGCGCTCGGCGTACGCCTGCCGGAGCCGGCGACCGGCGCCTGGTGGGCCCAGCTGCCGCTCCGGCTGGCGGCGGCGGCGCTGCTGACGGCCCTGCTGGTCGCGGTCTTCCGCCGCTTCGAGGCCCCGGCGCCGGTGCCCCGCTCCGGCGGCTCGGGACCGCTCGCCGCGCTCGGCATCACGCTGGCCCTGCTGGGCGTGCTGGGCCTGTCGATGACGGGCCTCGGCGGCCTGCTGGAGGGGCACACGGCGACCCTGGTCGCGGTGCGGGTGACGGCCCCGGCGGCGGTCGCGATGGCCCTGGCGGGCTGGCTGCTGGTCGACCGGCCCGGGTACCGCCGCCGCTCGTGAGACGCCGCCCGGGGCCGTGGACGTACCCTGGGACGTCGATCGATCACCCCGCACTGGAGTCAACGTGGCCGTCAACCTGGTCAATGTCGAGAACGTCAGCAAGGTGTACGGCACCCGTGCCCTGCTCGACGGGGTCTCGCTCGGCGTGTCCGAGGGAGACCGGATCGGCGTCGTCGGGCGCAACGGCGACGGCAAGACCACCCTCATCCGGATGCTGGCGCGCCTGGAGGAGGCCGACACCGGCCGGGTCACGCACAGCGGCGGGCTGCGGCTCGGGGTGCTCACCCAGCACGACTCGCTCGACCCGAAGGCCACGATCCGGCACGAGGTCATCGGCGACATGGCCGACCACGAGTGGGCCGGCAGCGCCAAGATCCGGGACGTGCTGACCGGCCTCTTCGGCGGCCTGGACCTGCCCGGCTTCGAGAACGGCCTCGACACGGTCATCGGCCCGCTCTCCGGCGGCGAGCGCCGCCGCATCGCGCTCGCCAAGCTCCTCATCGACGACCAGGACCTGATCGTCCTCGACGAGCCGACGAACCACCTGGACGTCGAGGGCATCGCCTGGCTCGCCGGCCACCTCCAGAACCGCCGCTCGGCGCTCGTCTGCGTCACCCACGACCGCTGGTTCCTCGACCAGGTCTGCACCCGCATGTGGGACGTGCAGCGCGGGGCCGTGTACGAGTACGAGGGCGGCTACTCCGACTACGTCTTCGCCCGGGCCGAGCGGGAGCGGATCGCCGCCACCGAGGAGGTCAAGCGGCAGAACCTGGTCCGCAAGGAGCTGGCCTGGCTGCGGCGCGGCGCGCCCGCCCGCACCTCCAAGCCCCGCTTCCGCATCGAGGCCGCCAACGCGCTCATCGCGGACGTGCCGGAGCCCCGCGACACCAGCGAGCTGATGAAGTTCGCCAACGCGCGCCTCGGCAAGACCGTCTTCGACCTGGAGGACGTGACCGTCACCGCCGGTCCCAAGACGCTTCTGGAGCACCTCACCTGGCAGCTCGGCCCCGGTGACCGCGTCGGCCTCGTCGGCGTCAACGGCGCGGGCAAGACCTCACTCCTGCGGGCACTGGCGGATGCGGCCGTCTCGCAGGGCGAGAAGCAGCCGCCGGCCGGCCGGATCGTCGTCGGCAAGACCGTGCGGCTCGCCTACCTCTCGCAGGACGTCACCGAGCTGCCCGCGCAGCTGCGCGTCCTGGAGGCCGTGCAGCAGATCCGGGACCGGGTCGACCTCGGCAAGGGCCGGGAGATGTCCGCCGGGCAGCTGTGCGAGCAGTTCGGCTTCGGCAAGGAGAAGCAGTGGACGCCGGTCGGCGACCTCTCCGGCGGTGAGCGCCGCCGCCTCCAGCTGCTGCGCCTCCTCATGGACGAGCCCAACGTGCTCTTCCTCGACGAGCCCACCAACGACCTCGACATCGAGACGCTGACCCAGCTGGAGGACCTGCTCGACGGCTGGCCCGGCTCCATGATCGTCATCTCCCACGACCGGTTCTTCCTGGAGCGGACCACCGACCGCACCTTCGCCCTGCTCGGCGACCGGGCCCTGCGGATGCTGCCGCGCGGCATCGACGAGTACCTGGAGCGGCGCCGGCGGATGATCGAGGCGGCGGCCCCGGCGCCCGCCGCCCCCGCCGCGCAGCCCGCCGCCGGCGTCTCCGCCGCCGACGCGCGCGCCGCGAAGAAGGAGCTCCAGAAGGTCGAGCGGCAGATCGACAAGATCACCGAGAAGGAGGCGAAGCTGCACGCGCAGATCGCCGAGAACGCGACGGATTTCGCGAAGGTCGCGAAGCTCGACGCGGAGTTGCGGGAACTCGCGGGAGAACGTGAAGAGTTGGAGATGCGCTGGCTCGAACTCGCCGAGAACGCATAACGACGGCATCACGGACCGGTCCTCCCTTGGGCACAACGGATGGACCGGTCGCTTTTGCGCCACCTCGTGAGTGGTAGAAAGAAAACCCGCTCACAGCAAGGGGGAAGCGCTGATGACCCAGCCGCCCAGCAACCAGCCGCCGGGGGGCTTCGGAGCTCCCCAGGATCCGAACCAGGGCGGCACGCCGCCGGTCCCGCCGCAGATGCCGGCCCAGCCGCCGCAGATGCCGCCCACGCCGCCGCAGGCCCCGGCCCAGCCGCCGGCGCAGCCTCCGCAGGGCGCGCCGCAGGGCCAGCCCGGTTACGGCTACCCGCAGCAGGCCCCGCAGCCCGGTCCGTACGGCTATCCGCAGCAGCCCGGCCAGCCGGGACCGTACGGCCAGCAGCCGGGCCCGTACGGGCAGCCGGGGCCGTACGGCCAGCAGCAGCCGGGGCCGTACGGGCAGCCGCAGGGCGGCCCCTACGGCGGCTACCCGGGGCAGACCCCGCCCCCGTACCCGGGCCAGATGGCCCCGGTGGGCGGCTCCGCCGGCGGGCAGAAGAAGCGCACGGCGCTCGTCGCGGCCGTCGCGGCGGCCGTCGTCGCCGTCGCCGCCGTCACCACCTGGGCCGTCGTCGGCGGCGGTGACGACGAGGAGCCGACCGTCGCGAGCCCGACGGCCAGTGCCTCCAGCGCCACCGCCGCGCCGAAGCCGACCGAGTCGGTCGACCAGGGCGACGGCTCCGGCGACGGCGACAAGGGCTCCGGCGAGGACGACCTCAACGCCGCCCGCCAGGAGGGCGAGGCGAAGGTCAACTTCCTCACCACCAACGACGTCGACCTGCCCCGCAACGGCTCCGAGGTCTTCGGCCCCTGGATCGTCGGCGACACCGTCGTCAAGGCCATGTACAAGGGCGTCGCCGGCTACAGCCTCGCCGACGGCACCAAGAAGTGGTCGGTCGACGTGCCGTTCAAGCTGTGCGCCGCCCCGGCCCAGCCGGGCGCCAACGGCCTGATGGTCTTCGGGTACGAGGAGAGCGCCAAGGACGGCGCCAAGTGCACGATGCTCCAGCAGATCGACCTGAAGACCGGCAAGGCGGGCTGGAAGAAGGCCGTCCCGAAGCCGACCGGCCTCTTCGCCTTCTCCGACAACACCCTCGCCATCGGCGGCAACACCGTCACCGCCGCCGGCAGCAGCAGCGCCTACGGCTTCTCCCTCACCGACGGCCGCCAGGTCTTCACCGGCCCCACCGGCGACTGCAAGCCGTACGCGTACGCCGGTGACGCCACCCGGCTGATCGCGGCCAACCAGTGCCGCACCTCCGACCCCAGCAAGGAGCAGCACACGGTCAGCGAGGTCGACCCCAACACGGGCAAGGCCAAGTGGACCTACAGGCTGGCCGCCACCTGGGAGGTCGACAAGGTCTACTCGGTGAACCCGCTCGTCGTCTCCGCCTTCCAGCGCGAGCAGAAGAAGTGGTCGATCGTCGCGCTCAACCCGAACGGCACCGTCCGCTCCCAGATCCAGGGCGGCGGCAAGGACAAGTTCGCCCCGCGCTGCGGCGGCGGCCTGGTCATCTTCGGCCGCAACCTCCAGGGCTGCACCGGTGTCGCCGCCGCCGGCGACACCTTCTACATGGCGACCGACACCTCCTACGGCACCTCCAACGAGGTCGTCGCCTTCGACCTCAAGACGGGCAAGCCGAAGTGGCGTTCGAAGGCGCCCGAGGAGCAGCAGATGACGCCGCTGCGGATGGAGGGCGGCGAGGTCCTGGTGTACGTCGCGCCCAAGTACGACAAGGGCGGCGCGGTCGCGACGATCGCCCCGGCCGGCGGCGCGCCGAAGATCCTCCTCAAGCACCCGGTGTCCGTCGCGCAGATCGAGAGCGGCTTCTTCAGCGCCGGCTACGCCTACGGCAACGGCACCTTCGTGATCGCGGCGGGCCGCGTCTCGGCGACCAACGACGCCGAGGAGAAGGAGACCAAGACGATGATGGGCTTCAGCAAGTGAGGTACGCGGACCGATGACCCAGCCACCCCCTCCGCCGCCGAACCAGCCCCCGAACCAGCCCCCCGGCGGCTTCCCGCCGCCGGCGGGCGGCTTCGGCGCCCCGCAGGACCCGCAGCAGGGCGGCTTCGGCGCGCCGACGCCCCCGCCGCCGCAGGGCGGGCCCGGCTACGGCTACCCGCAGCAGCCCCCGCAGCCGGGCTACGGCCACCCGGGCCAGCAGCCGCCGCAGCCGCCGCAGGCCCAGCCGCCGTACCAGCAGCCGGTGCCCCCGCCGTACGGCTACCCCAACCAGCCGCAGCAGCCCCAGCAGCCGTACGGCTACCCGACCGCGCCGCAGCAGCCCGCGGCGGTCCCGCCGGGCGGCGGGAAGAAGCTGTCGGCGCAGGCGCAGATCGTCATCGCGGCGGTCGTGGCCGTCGCGCTGATCGTCGGCGGCGGCATCTGGTACGCCAACTCCCAGAAGGACACGCCCCCGGACGCCAAGCCCACCGGCGGCACGAGCCAGTCCCCGGCCGGCGGCGGCGACGCGGCCGGTTCCGGCGGCGGCTCCGGCGGCAGCGGCCTCGGCGGCAACGGCAAGGAGAAGCCCGGCGCGTCGACCGGCGCGTCCCTGGCCTTCCGCATCGACGTGCCGAAGGTGCCCGACACCACGCCGGTCGACGGCTCCTGGCTCACCGAGAAGCACTTCGTGAAGACGGGCGTCAACTCGGTCGTCGGCTACGACATCGCCACCGGCGCCGTCGCCTGGACCGTCCCGCTGGCCGGCCAGGTCTGCGGCGCGTCCCGGCACGTGTCGGCCGACCACAAGGTGCCGATCCTCTTCGAGGAGAAGAAGCGCGTCGCGCCCCGCTACTACCAGAGCTGCAACCAGGTCGGCATGCTCGACCTGACCACCGGCAAGCTCCTGTGGTCCGCCTCGGTCAGCGGCGGCGGCGACGACAAGGCGCGGTTCAGCGAGGTGACGCTCAGCGGCGGCACCGTCGCCGCCGGCGGCACCGACGGCGGCGCCGCCTTCGACGCGGCCACCGGCAAGGTCCGCTGGAAGCCGCAGACCGGCGACGACAACTGCTACGACATGGGGTACGGCGGCGGCGCCGGGCTCGTCGCGGTCCGCAAGTGCGGCCAGTACGGCGCCGAGTCCGTCCTCGTGCAGAACCTCGACCCGGTGTCGGGCAAGCCGCTCTCCCAGTACAAGATGCCGAACGGCGTGAAGTACGCGTCGGTCGTCTCGACCAAGCCGCTGGTCGTCGCCGCCAACGTCGGCGACGCCGCCGACGACGGCAGCAGCATCTCGGACTTCTTCTCGATCGACGAGAAGACCGGGAAGCTGCGTACCAAGATCTCCGCCAACGCCGACCGCTACGCGGCCCGCTGCGGCTCGACGTCGGTGGAGGAGTGCTCGCAGGTCCTCGTCGGCGACGACCGGCTCTACGTGCCGACCGAGGAGCACGACGGCTCCACCGGCGAGTACGGCGACGAGACGAACGAGATCGTCGCGTTCGACCTCGCCACCGGCCGGATGGCGGCGGAGAAGGCCGACGCGGGCGACGGCTACACGCTGATGCCGCTGCGCATGGACGGCGGCGACATCATCGCGTACAAGGTCCCGCCGTACGACAAGGGCGGTCAGATCGTCTCCGTCAACGCGGGCACGATGAAGGAGACGCTGCTCCTGGAGACCCCGTCCGACAAGGGCAACCGGGACATCGAGACCAGCTTCTCCATCACCGGCGCGGAACTCCTCTACGCGGACGGCCGGTTCTTCCTCTCGGCCACCTACGCGAGCAAGGCCCGCCCGAACGAGACCGCCTACGGCAAGAAGTACCTCGCGGTGTCCTTCGCGACGAAGCGCTGACGCTCCCGCCGCCCACCGCACGGAAAGGGCCTCCCCGGCACACCGGGGAGGCCCTTTCCGCGTACCGGGGGGATCAGCCGCCGGAGACGACCGAGTCGTCGATCGGGTTGTACGTCGTCGCCGTCTTCCGGCAGTCGGAGAAGGCGCCGCTCTTGTACTTGCAGACCTCCACCCAGGCGGCCTTGGGGCTGTAGCCGGTCAGGGCGTACGTGGTGACGTTGACGCCGGTGCCGGCGCCGCTCGTCAGGTAGCGGTAGCCCCAGTAGCGGTAGCCCTGGTCGTCGGAGAGCGTGACCAGGCGGAAGGCGACGGCGTAGCCGTCCGGGTTGGTGTCCTGGACGGACATCATGACCGGGTCGAGGCGGTCGGCCCGCCAGGTCCAGCCGGCGACGACCTTGGCGTAGGTCGTCGTCAGGTACACCTCGCTGTTGGGCGCGGCGGCCTGGGCGCTGCCGGCCGTGGCGGGGATGGCGAGGGCGGCCGCGGCGGCGGCCAGGGCGACGGTGCGACGTCGCATGCGCATGTGGGGTCCTTTCGGCGCTTGTGAAGTGATCATGCCAGACATCGCCCGTTCGGGGCGCGGAGGTTGACGGGGTGTGGGGCGGGGGAGCGTGTAGCTTGCCGGGTCAGAGGTGCCGGGGACGGCACGCCCGGGGGATGGGGGAGGACGGATGGGCGTTCGGCTCGTGGTCGTGGACGACCACCGCCTGCTCGCGGAGGCGCTCGCCTCGGCGCTGAAGCTGCGCGGGCACCGGGTGCTCGCGGCGGCGGCGCCGGCGGCCGGGGCGGCGGAGGTCGTGGTGGGCCGGGCGCCGGAGGTCTGCCTCTTCGGCACGGGCGCGCCGGCCGCGCCCGGTGCCTTCGACGCGGTCGCGCGCATCAAGCGGGAGCGCCCGCAGGTGGCCGTGGTGGTGCTGGGCCCGGTGCCGTCGCCGCGCGGGATCGCGGCGGCCTTCGCGGCCGGGGCCTCCGGATACGTGCGGCACGACGAGCGGATCGAGGGCGTCGAGCGGGCGCTGCTGAAGGCCCGGGCGGGCGAGGTGGCGGTGGCGCCGCAGCTCCTCGCCGGAGCCTTCGCCGAGCTGCTGAACCCGGCGGCGCAGCCGGACGACGAGGCCCAGCGCCTGCTGCGGCTGCTGACCCGGCGGGAGGTGGAGGTGCTGGTGCGCGTCGCGGAGGGCGAGGACACCCGGCTGATCGCCACCGGCATGGGCATCGCCCCGAGCACCGCCCGCACCCACGTGCAGCGCGTCCTGATGAAGCTGGGCGTCGGCTCGCGCCTGGAGGCGGCGGCCCTGGCCGCCCGGACCGGCCTGCTGTCCCGGGCCGTCCCCACCCAGCGCACCCCGCGCTGACCTGCCCTCGCGCGGTCGGCCGGGGCGGACCATTGACGGTGATGTTTGATTGTGGTTCTTTGTGCGTGGTTCTGTTTGTTCCGCGCCCGGAGGGCACCCGTGAAGAAGACCGTGACCACGCTCGCCGACGGGCGCGAGCTCCTCTACTACGACAGCCGCGACGACGTCGTCCGCGCCGCCGCCGACCCGCGCCCCCTCACCCCCGTGACCTCCCGCTCGGAGATCCGGTACGACGAGCTGACCGGCGATCACGTCGCCGTCGCCTCGCACCGGCAGAGCCGCACCTACCTGCCCCCGGCCGACGCCTGCCCGCTCTGCCCGGCCCGCGACGGGCACGAGAGCGAGATCCCCGAGGCGAGCTACGAGGTCGCCGTCTTCGAGAACCGCTTCCCGTCCCTCTCCGGCGGCGTCGGCCGCTGCGAGGTCGTCTGCTTCACCGACGACCACACCGCCTCCTTCGCCGACCTCACCGAGGAGCGCGCCCGCCTCGTCCTCGACGTCTGGACCGACCGCACCGCCGCGCTCTCCGCCCTCCCCGGCGTCGAACAGGTCTACTGCTTCGAGAACCGGGGCCGCGAGATCGGCGTCACCCTGCCCCACGCGCACGGCCAGATCTACGCCTTCCCGTACGTCACCCCCCGCACGGCCCAGACCCGCCGCCGCGCCGACGAACACCGCCGCGCCACCGGCCGGAACCTCTTCGACGACCTCGTCGCCCGCGAACGCGCCGACGCCGAACGGGTGGTGCTGGAGACCGAGGACTGGATCGCCTTCGTCCCCTACGCCGCCAAGTGGCCGTACGAGGTCCACCTCCACCCCACCCGCCGCGTCCCCGACCTGCTCGCCCTCGACGAGGCCGCCCGCACCGGATTCGCACAGGTCTATCTGGAACTCTTGAGGCGCTTCGACCGGATCTTCGGCCCGGCGGAGCCGCCCACGCCCTACATCGCCGCCTGGCACCAGGCGCCGTTCACGGACGAGCGGCGGGAGGACTTCGGACTGCACCTGGAGCTGTTCACCGTCCGGCGCGCCTCCGGCAAGCTGAAGTTCCTCGCCGGCACCGAGTCCGGCATGGGCGCCTTCATGAACGACGTCCGGCCGGAGGACGCGGCCCGGCGCATCCGAGAGGTGGCAAGCGCATGACGACGACTCCGAAGAAGTACCTGGTCACCGGCGGGGCGGGCTACGTGGGCAGCGTGGTCGCCGCCCACCTGCTGGAGCGCGGCCACCGCGTCACCGTCCTCGACGACCTCTCCACCGGCTTCCGGGAGGGCGTCCCGGACGGCGCCGAGTTCCACGAGGGCCGCGTCCAGGACGCCGCCCGCCTGCTCGACCCCTCCTACGACGGCGTCCTCCACTTCGCCGCCTTCTCCCAGGTCGGCGAGTCCGTCGCCCGGCCGGAGAAGTACTGGGAGAACAACGTCGGCGGCACCATGGCGCTGCTCGCCGCCATGCGCACCGCCGGCGTCCGCCGGCTGGTCTTCTCCTCGACCGCCGCCACCTACGGCGAGCCGGACACCGTGCCGATCCCCGAGACCGCGCCGACCGCCCCCACCAGCCCGTACGGGGCGAGCAAGCTGGCCGTCGACCACATGATCGGCGGCGAGTGCGCCGCCCACGGCCTCGCCGCCGTCTCGCTGCGCTACTTCAACGTCGCCGGCGCGTACGGCGGGCTCGGCGAGCGCCACGCCCCCGAGTCGCACCTCATCCCGCTCGTCCTCCAGGTCGCCCTCGGCCACCGCGAGGCGATCTCCGTCTACGGCGACGACTACCCGACCCCCGACGGCACCTGCGTCCGCGACTACATCCACGTCGCCGACCTCGCCGAGGCCCACCTGCTGGCCCTGGACGCGATGACCCCCGGCGAGCACCTGATCTGCAACCTCGGCAACGGCAACGGCTTCTCCGTCCGCGAGGTGATCGAGACCGTCCGCCAGGTCACCGGCCACCCCGTCCCGGAGACCGCCGCCCCCCGCCGCCCCGGCGACCCCGCCGTGCTGGTCGCCTCCGCCGAGACCGCCCGCGTCCGGCTCGGCTGGACGCCGTCCCGCCCCGACCTGGCCGAGGTCGTCGCCGACGCCTGGGCCTTCGCCCGCCGCCGTGAGGAGGAGGGAGCGTGAGCGCCGCAGCCGGCTTCCAGGCGCTGTACGGCGCCGCGCCCGATGGGGTCTGGGCCGCCCCCGGCCGGGTCAACCTGATCGGCGAGTACACCGACTTCAACGACGGCTTCGTGCTCCCGCTCGCCCTCCCGCACACCACCGTCGCCGCCGTCTCCCGCCGTGACGACGGCGTCCTGCGCGTCCACTCGGCCGACACCGGCGGCGGAGTCGTCCAGCTCGACGTGGCCGCCCTCGAACCCCTCTCCGGCGGCGGCTGGGCCGCCTACCCCGCCGGGGTCGTGTGGGCGCTGCGCGCCGCCGGACACCCGGTGACCGGCGCCGACGTGCACCTGACGTCCACCGTGCCGGCCGGGGCCGGCCTCTCCTCCTCGGCCGCCCTGGAGGTCGTCACCGCCCTCGCCCTGAACGACCTCTTCGGCCTCGGCCTCACCCGCCCCGAACTGGCCCGGATCGCCCAGCGCGCCGAGAACGCCTTCGTCGGCGTGCCCTGCGGCGTCATGGACCAGATGGCGTCCGCCTGCGCCGAGAAGGGCCACGCCCTCCACCTGGACACCCGGGACCTGTCGTACCGCCAGGTGCCCTTCGACCTCGCCGCCGAGGGGCTCGCGCTGCTCGTCGTCGACACCCGCGTGAAGCACGCGCTCGGCGACGGCGCGTACGCCGAACGGCGCGCCGGTTGCGAAGCCGGTGCGCGGGCGCTCGGAGTGAGCGCCCTGCGCGACGTGGACGCCGCGCATCTGCCCGCCGCGCTCGACCGCCTGAGCGACGAGACGATTCTGCGGTACGTCCGGCACGTGGTGACCGACAACGACCGGGTGGCCCGGGTGATCGCCCTGCTCGACGCCGGCGCGACCCGCGCGGTCGGCCCGCTCCTCACCGAGGGCCACGCCTCGCTCCGGGACGACCTGCGGGTCTCCTGCCCGGAACTGGACCTGGTCGTCGAGGCCGCGACCGCGGCCGGCGCGCTCGGCGCCCGGATGACCGGCGGCGGCTTCGGCGGCTCGGCGGTCGTCCTGGCCGAGGCGGACCGGGCGGAGGAGATCGGGGCGGCGGTCCGGAAGGCGTTCGCCGCCGCCGGGTACGCGGAGCCGGGCGTCTTCCCGGCGGTCGCCGCGGCGGGAGCCCGCCGCCTCTGAGCCACCACCGCCTCCGAACCACCGTCGCCTCTGAGTCACCGCCCCCGCAGGGACGGCCGACTTCGGACACTTCCGCCAATCGGCCCCCACGGAGCCGCCCCGCCCCTACTCTGTGGGGCAGCACCGGTGGGGGCCGGTGCCGTTCAGGGGAGCGAGACCCGTCGGGTACGGCGCCGGGGAGCGGGGTAGCAGTCCGGGCACGGCGGCGGCCGTGCGCCGGACAGCCCGCCCCCGGCGCCGTACCGCGCCGGTCTCTCCTCGACACTTGGGGGTGTCCGTGGCACGAATCCGGGTCCTGGTGGTGGACGACCACCGCGTCTTCGCCGAGTCGCTGGCCGCCGCGCTCGCGGCCGAGCCGGACGTCGACGTGGCCGCGGCGGGCAGCGGCCCCGCCGCCCTGCGCTGTCTGGACCGGGGGATCGCGGAGGGCCGCCGCTTCGACGTGCTGCTCGTCGACGCCGACCTGGGCGCCGGACCCGCCCCCGTACCCCCCGCCCCGGAGGGCGAGCCCGCCGCGGACGGGATCGCGCTGGTCGCCGGGGTCCGGAAGGCGCAGCCCGCGGTCCGCGCGGTGGTCCTCGCCGAGCGGGACGACGCCCGCAGGGCCGCGCTCGCCCTCCAGGCCGGAGCGTCCGGCTGGGTCGCCAAGGACTGCTCGCTCCAGCGGCTGCTCGCCGTCGTCCGGGGGGTGCTGCGCGACGAGACGCATCTGCCGCCGGCGCTGCTCACCGGCGTGCTGCGGGAGCTGACGGCGGACCGGAAGCACCGCACGGAGAGCGAGCGGCTGGTGGAGTCGCTGACCCCGCGCGAGCGGGAGGTGCTGCGCTGCATGGTGGCGGGGCTGGGCCGGAAGGCGGTGGCGGAGCGCCTGTTCCTGTCCCCGCACACGGTCCGTACGCACATGCAGAACGTGCTGGGGAAGCTGGGCGTCCACTCGACGCTGGCGGCGGTGGCGCTGGCCCGGCGGGCGGGCGTGGGCCCGGCGCCGCTGCCGGAACTAGCCGGGAACGTTGTCGAACGGGGCGGTCAGCCGGCGTAGCAGCGCGGCCAGTTCGGCCCGCTGCGGGCGGGACAGCTGCGCGAGGATGGCCCGCTCCTGGGCGAGCAGCCCGGCCAGCGCCTCGTCGGCGCGGTCGCGCCCCTCGGGGGTGAGCCGGACCAGGACCCCGCGCCGGTCGCTGGGGTCGGGCAGCCGCTCGACCAGGCCCTTCTTGGTGAGCCGGTCGATGCGGTTGGTCATGGTGCCGGAGGTGACCAGGGTCTGGGTGAGGAGCTGGCCGGGGGAGAGCTGGTACGGGGCTCCGGCGCGGCGCAGCGAGGTGAGGACGTCGAACTCCCAGGGCTCCAGATGGTGCTCCGAGAAGGCGAGGCGGCGGGCGCGGTCGAGGTGCCGGGCCAGCCGGGAGACGCGGCTGAGGACCTCCAACGGCTCCACGTCGAGGTCCGGGCGCTCGCGGCGCCATGCAGCGACCAGACGGTCGACCTCGTCCTCCATGTGATCAGTGTAGTCGGTCTGTTGACATAAAGTCTCTTGCATTCGAGTTTCTTGACTTAAAGAATCTCTATATCAAGATATACTTCGCGCAACCATGGGGAAGAGACCCGGCCGGAACTCGTTCCGTTTGGCTGACTCTCGCCTGCAAGGGGGCTTCGAACATGCATTCCGTCGACTCCGTCACCGCTCCGGTGTGGGATCCGGAGCAGTACCTCCGCCACACCCCCCACCGCACCCGCCCCTTCCTCGACCTCCTCCACCGAATACCGCGCCTCCCCGACCACGGCCGTCCCGCCCGCATCGCCGACCTCGGCTGCGGCCCCGGCAACGTCACCGCCCTCCTCGCCGACCGCTGGCCCGACGCGCACATCACCGGCTTCGACCTGTCGCCCGAGATGCTCGAGCAGGCCGAGAAGGACTGGGCCGGCACCACCTCCGGCGGCGGCTGGCTCGACTTCCGCCCCGCCGACGCCGCCCACTGGACCCCCACCGAGCCCTACGACCTGATCGTCTCCAACGCCGCCCTCCAGTGGGTCCCCAACCACCCCGAGTCCTTCCCCGCCTGGATCGACGGCCTCCGCCCCGGCGGCACCCTCGCCTTCCAGGTCCCCGCCAACTTCACCTCCCCCAGCCACGCCCTCCTCGGCGAGCTGTGCGCCCTCCCCGAGTGGCGCGGCCGCCTCCACGGCCAGGGCCGCCGCTTCGTCCACATCCTCGACCCCGCCGACTACCTCGCCCGCCTCACCGCGCTCGGCTGCGAGACCGACGTCTGGGAGACCGTCTACTGCCAGCTCCTCCAGGGCGAGGACGCGGTCCTGGAGTGGGTCAAGGGCACGGCCCTCCGCCCGGTCCTCACCACCCTCGCCGACGACCCCGAGGCGACGGAGGCGTTCCTCGCCCAGTACCGCGCCCTCCTCCGCGAGGCGTACCCCCCGGGCCCGGACGGCACCGTCTTCCCCTTCCGCCGCGTCTTCGCGGTGGCCCGCAAGCCCCGCTGACGAGGACGGGCCCCGCACCGGAATGATCCGGTGCGGGGCCCGTCGGGCGCCGGGAGGCGTCAGGAGAACGTGTTGTAGATCTGGTAGCCCGGGCCGACGCGGTAGCGGTCGGAGAACTTGGACGGGGTGGTTCCCAGGTAGCGGTACAGGTCGCCGTTGCCCGCGACGCCGAGCAGGTCGGCCTTGCCGTCGGCGTTGAGGTCGCCGGGGGCGGCCAGGTGCTTGTAGGTGTTCCAGCCGCCGCCGATCCTCTCGCGGGCCCCGAACGGCGCGGTGTCCTTGCCGGTGCCCCGGTAGAGGTACAGGTCGCCGCCGGTGGTGCGGGCGAGCAGGTCGGTGCGGCCGTCGCCGGTGTAGTCACCCGCGCCGAGGATCTTGTTGTACGCGCCCCAGCCGGCGCCGACGCGGATCCGCGCGGAGAGGGCGGTGCCCTGCCCGTTGCCCTTGTACAGGTACAGGACGCCGGTCTTGTCACGGGCCAGCAGGTCGCCCTTGCCGTCGCCGCTCAGGTCGCCCGGACCGACGAGGGTGTTGTAGACGCCCCAGCCGGAGCCGATCTTCGCGCCCTCGATGTACAGCACTCCGCCCTCGACCAGGGCGATGTCGGAGAACGCGTCCGGGTTCATCGACGACAGGTGCGTGTAGTTGAGGCCCTGGAACAGGCCCGGGCTCTCGAAGAGGTCCTCGCGCGGGTAGAGGCCGCCCTTGGTGTTGTTGGCGTACCACCACAGCGTGCCCCGGGAGTCGCGCCCGAAGACGCCGTCCTTGCCGGTGTACGGGACGCTGCCGGCGTTCGCGAACTGGGCGATGCCCGCGTAGCCGCCCACCGGGCCGACCTGCTCGAGGGCGTTCAGCCGGCCGTTGCCCTTGCCGGTGTACAGGAACAGCGTGCCCGCGTTGTTGCGGGCCCGCAGGCCGCCGTCGCCGGCCGGCATGATCTGGTTGTACGTGCCCCAGCCCGCGCCGATCGACATGCGCGTGCCGAACGGCTTGCTGCTGACGCCGGTTCCGGCGTACCACCACAGCGTGCCGGTGAAGTCGCGCGCGTACAGGTCGGCGCGGCCGTCGCCGTTGCCGTCGCCCACGCCGACGATCTGGTCGTAGTCCTGCCAGCCGCCGCCCACCAGGATGCGCCCGCCGAGGGGCTTCGCCAGGTTGCCCGTGGCCAGGTACAGGTAGAGCTGCCCGTCGAGGGTGCGGGCGATGACGTCGGCGCGGCCGTCGCCGTTGACGTCACCGGGCGAGGTGATCTTGTTGTAGGCCTGCCAGCCACCGCCCACCCGGTACTCGTACGGGGTGCCGGTCGGCCCGGCGTCCCGGTAGAGCGTCAGCGTGCCGTCCTCGGAGACGACGAGGATCTCGGGCTCGGTGGTCTCGCCGCCCTGGTCGCCGATCGCGATGACGTCCTTCGCGACGCCCGCCTCGTAGCGGTGCAGCTCGAAGTCCTCCGCGGAGACATCCGTGTACAGCCCGCCGTCGATCGCGCGGAAGATGAAGTCCTCGATGCCGTCGCCGTCCAGGTCCGACAGCAGCGGGGAGCCGGCCTGGGCGGCCGTGGCACCCGCGCGGGCGCCGTCCTGGCCGGGGCGCGGCAGCTGCTTCGGCGGCGTGAACGACGGCGCGTGCTTCTCGGCCGAGGCGCCCGGGGCAGGGGTGTCCGCCGACGCGGGGGTCGACAGGAGCATGCCGGCGGAGAGGACGAGGGCGGTGCACGCGGCGACGCGGCGGCCACGCCCGGAGAACATGGATCGCAAAGGATCCCCCTGGGGAGCGGAGAAAAAGAGATGGGACCCGCGCGGGTTCGCGACGCCCTCGCGCGCGTTCCGGCGCACGAGGGGCGAACATCCACTCGGATGTGAGCGTGAGTGTAACCCGCCCCACCGACACCCGGGCCGGCGGATTCCGTGCCGCGCCCCGCAGCGGGGTTCCGGTGCGGGGCGCGTGTTCCCGCTGCACGGCCCGTCAGCCTTGAGGCCGCGTCCCCGGAAGGCCGTACCGAGCCGCTCCGCGCCCACGAGCCGTCCCCTCCACCGTGCTCGACCGCGAGCATGCCGAGGCTTCAGGAAGACGGCTCCCCGGTCGTCTCCACCGTGAACGCTCCGGTGGCGGGGGCCACGCATGGGGTCATCTCCGTCGCCTCACCCGCCGCCGTGCCCCTCTCGCAGAGCCGGCCGCCGCTCTCGCGCAGATCGAGGTGGAAGCGCGTGATCGCGCCGTCCTGCACGAGGTCGTGGATGCGCGCGTCGATGTATCCGAGGCCGTTGAGAGTTTTGCGAACGCTTGTGGGAGTGGGCCTCGAGACCTCCTGTAGCGCCTCGATGACGCGCTGTTCGTGCTGGACGCTCGCGCACCAGTCGCGGGCGTTCAGCACCGTCACGGGCCCGGTCGGAGCGACAGGTTCGAACGGCTCGGTAGGGGGAGTCTCGCCCGGGGCGAGGCTCTGCTGCCCCTGCGGACCGGCCGGTTGCGAGCCGACGGGGCCCCCGCCGGGCGGAGGACACGGCCGGGTGACAGCGTCGAGCATCGCCGCGAACGCCGCCTGGCCGGCAGGTGGCGATGTGGCCCCCGCCTTTGAGTCGGAGCCCCGGCCCGGTCCGTCCTGCCCTCCGCAGCCGGCGAGGGCCAGGGAGGCGATGGCGGCGACCGTGAGGGCGCGTCCGCATCGGGCGAGCGGGCCGCTGAGCGTGGGGGCGTGTGTCATACGGACAGCTTCCGGCAGGCGTCCGGCCTTCACATGAGTACGCGTACTCATGTGAAGCGAGCGAGAGTTCGGCAGCGCTTCGGGCGCGATCAAATGCCCAACCGTAGTTAGTCAAACAGCACTTGCGCTGCACCACCTACTGGACCTAGCGTCCCCCTCGATCCATTTGGATCTTCACATTTTCTTCACGAGGGGGGAACTCGTGCGCAGAAGAAGTGCGCTTCCCGTATTGGCGGTGACGTCCCTGTCCCTGCTGCTCCCGCAGGAGCTGGCTTGGGCGGGGCCCGTGGCGGCCCTGCCCGCTGCGGGAACCGCGACCGTCGATCCGCCTCTGGCGGAGGGTGAACTCCGGGAAGTCGGTCCCGGTATCTACTCGACCGCGGACCAGTCCTTCGAAATCTACGAGTCTGATGTGACGGTCGGCCTGATGGGCCGCAGCCACACGGTGTCCGTCCACCCGGACGGCGTCTCGAGGCCGGAGTCCGCGCCCGCGTCACGCAAGGACATGGGCGTCTTCGGCCCGGGTTGGGAAGCCGAGTTCGTGGGGGGCCAGCTCAACCGCAAGCTGGAGCTGAAGGGTGACACGGTCGTCATCACCGACCTCACCATGAACGCCCCGGTCACCTACACGCTGAAGAGCGCCCTCGACTACCCGGACGGCGGGTGGGTCCGGAAGTACGCGACTCCCGAGGGCGATACCTTCACCGAGACCACTCGGTTCAACGCGACTACGGGCACGATGGTATCCACCGGCACCGAGACCACCAACGTGGCCGCATCCGTGCCGGACTCGGACCCGTCCGCTGACACCGACACCGACACCGACACCGACGCCGACACTCCGACCAACTACAACGACCTGACGCCGTCCTACACATGGAAGCAGGTGGGTCCCGGAGCCGATAGCTGGCGCGTCACCGGTCTGGGCAGTGTCTCCAACAACGCCCTCTCCACCATCACGTACGACAGCGCGGGCCGGGTCTCCACCGTCAAGGACAGCGAGATCGGGGAGACCACCTCTCGGCTCCTGACGGTCAAGTACTCGACCACCACGACGGCCACCAGCACGAGCCACGGTGAGTTCGCGGGCCGTGCCAGGGAGATCACCCTGACCGACGGCGCCACGGTGCAGACGCTCGCCCGGTACTCGTACGACGCCTCCGGCCTGCTCCGTTCAGTGGCAAATCCGGTCGCGGGTATCGACACGGTGTCTGCGTACGACTACGACACCACCGGGCGGGTCTCTGACGTCACTTCGCCGTCCAATGGCGAGTGGGACCTTTCGTTCCCGGCCGGCGCCACTTCCCCGAACGTCGAACCGGCCGGTCCCGAGCGTCCGGCCGCGGACGAGCCGATCGAGGGTGCGCCCGGGATCAACGACCCGGCCGCCAGCGGCCCGTCGCCGACGGACTTCGTCGACGGAGAGATCACCGACACGCAGGCCAATCCCCGCTACTGCTCCGCCGCGACGGACTGGCTGTGGTACCTCAAGAGGGGCTGTGCCTCGTGGGTCGCGCACTACGGCTGGAAGTCCCCGACCTACAAGTGGACACCGACCGGCAAGCGCGTCATGGGTGTCAACGGTGACGGTTGCAGCACCCCCGGTCCCAACATCCACCGGCCCAACGGCTACAACTTCCGAGCCGCGTGCGACATGCACGACTACGGCTACGGCCTCATCGGCAACACGTACAAGAGCTACCCGTACTACCTCGACCGCAGCAAGAAGTCGAACGTCGACAACGCCTTCCACACCACGATGAAGACCCACAGCTGCAAGGCCTACTGGTGGGGCACGCGTTGGAAGTGCCACAACAACGCGTGGTTGTACTACAAGGCTGTGAGCAGCAAGCGGTGGGGCGGCGATCCGAAGAACGGGGCCGACGCCACGAGGTAAGGGCTCAGTCCTGCGCAGCAGGGGCATCAGCCGCATGGCGCACCGGCCGAACCGGTGTGCCCAGGCATGACGGGTCCGGGTGCGGAACCTCTCCGCGCCCGGCCCTCTCCCTCCGGCCGGCCCTCATGTCGCGTGGGCCCCGCCCCGGTCGCCGAAGCCGTCTTCTCCGGCCCTTTCTTCCGTCCCGGTGCCCGCCCGCACCTGTTACACATTCCTGGAGCAAGCAAGTGAAGAGACGCATAGGCGGCGTGGTCGCCGCCGCAGCGGCAGTCCTGGTGGTCAGCGTGACCCCGGTGGGCGCCGGCCCGCTGGCCGGAACCGCCTCCGCCGCCGAGGGCAGCGGCCCGGTCGACCCGCCGCTGTTCGACGAGACGCAGAACGGCGGCACCGTCCGCGTCAACGTCGTCACCACCCAGCGGAGCGAACTTGATTCCGTCGCCGAGACCGGCCAGACCCTCGTCTCGTACGACACGCTGCCGATGACCACCCTCCGGGTGGACAGGGCGGGCCTCGAGGCACTGAATGCCAAGCCGGGCGTCGTCAGCGTCACCGAGGACGTCGCGGAGAAGCCCGCGCTGGACCAGTCCACCGTCAAGATCGGCAGCGACCGGACCTTCGCCGCCGGGAAGACGGGCGCCGGCACCTCCGTCGCGGTCCTCGACACGGGCGTCGCCGTCAACCACCCCTTCCTCGCCGGCCGGGTGAAGACCGAACTCTGCTTCTCCGACAACGACCCCGTCGCCGGCTCCAGCAGCTTGTGCCCCACCGGTGCCGCCGCCCAGGAGGGACCCGGCAGCGCCGACGCTGAAAGCGGCCCCTGCGCCACCCCGGGTGTCGACTGCTCCCACGGAACCCACGTCGCCGGCATCGTCGCCGGCAACGGCGCGGGCCTCACCGGCGCGCCCCGACGCGGTGTCGCGCCCGGCGCCGACATCATCGCCGTCCAGGTGTTCTCCAAGTTCGACTCCGAGGAGTTCTGCGCCGGAGTGGCCCCCTGCGTGGGCAGCTTCATGAGCTCCCAGGTCAAGGCCCTCGAGAAGATCCTGGCGTTGAAGAAGGCCGGGACCAACGTCGCCGCGGTCAACCTGAGCCTGGGCGGCGGACGCTACGCCACGGCCTGCGCCGAGGACCGTCGCAAGCCCGTGGTGGACGCCCTGCGCGCCGCCGGCGTCGCCACGGTCGCCGCCGCCGGGAACAACAGCTTCACCGACGCCGTCACCGCACCCGGCTGCATCTCCTCCGCGATCACGGTGGGCGCGACCAGCGACGACGACCAGCTCGCCGCCTTCACGAACCGCGGACCGCTGGTGGACCTCATGGCCCCCGGCACGAGCATCGTCTCCTCAGTTCCCGGCGGCGGCTACGCCCCGAGCAACGGCACCTCCATGGCCACGCCCCACGTGGCCGGAGCCTTCGCCGTGCTGCGGCAGACCTACCCCCACCTGAGCGTCGACCAACTCGAGGCGATGCTCAAGAAGGACGGCCGGCCGATCACGTACACCGGCGCCACCACGCCGCGGATCCAGCTCGACAAGAGCGCGCTTCCCGCCGTTCCCGGCGACATGACCGGTGACGGCAAGCCCGACCTCGTGGCCATCGACGACGCCGGCGGGCTGTGGCTGTACCCCGGTCTCGGCACCGGCGGGCTCGGGGCGCGCATCCAGATCGGCACCGGCGGCTGGAGCGGCGCCTCAGTGGCCCACCGCGGCGACTGGACCGGCGACCGCAAGGAAGACCTCGTCGCCGTCGTTGCCGGTGACCTCTGGGTCTACCCCAACCTCGGCAACGGCACCCTCGGCACCCGCATCAAGCTCACCACCCTGAACACCGCCACGCGCATCATCGCTCCCGGCGATGTCAACCGCGACGGGCACCCGGACCTCCTCGCCTTCTACAACTACGGGCTCTCCCTCTACAACGGCACCAGTGCCGCCAAGCCGGCCGTCTCCCCGGCCACCTTCCTCGGATACGGCTGGTCCGCCCTGGTGACCTTCAGCCCCGCCGGGGACGCCGACAAGGACGGCAATGTCGACCTGCTGGTCCGTGACCCCGAGGACGGCGGGGTGCACCTCCACTACGGAACGCCCGGCGGGAAGAACTACGACGCGCGGACCCAGTTCGGGTACGGCTACACAGCGGCCAACCGCCCCCTGATCGCCGGCGCCGCCGACGCCGACGGCAACGGAACCGCCGACATGTGGGCCACCACCCGGGAGGGCACCCTGAGGTTCTACCAGGGTGGCAACGACATCCACGGCCCGATCGACGGCCCGTCCATCGAGGTGGGCAATGGCGGCTGGCACACCATCAAGTCCATCAGCTGACGCACCCCGTCGCGCGCGCCCCACGCTCCGTGCCACCCGCAGACGGGTCCCACACCACACCGGCCCGCCACCGTCCGGTGGCGGGCCGGTCCGCGGGCCCGGTCACGCGCGTACCGGGCCGCCCCGCGGGCCCGCCGCCGAGGCCCGGCCTTCAGCTCTTCCGATGCCCTATCAGCCGCGGCTTCTGCTCCAGCCCGTCCAGGCCGTGCCACGCCAGGTTCACCAGGTGCGCCGCCACCTCCGCCTTCTTCGGCTTGCGGACGTCCAGCCACCACTGGCCGGTCAGCGCCACGCTGCCGACCAGGGCCTGGGCGTAGAGGGGGGCCAGCTTCGGGTCGAAGCCGCGGGCCTTGAACTCCAGGCCCAGGATGTCCTCCACCTGCGTGGCGATGTCGCTGATCAGCGACGCGAACGTGCCCGTCGACTGCGCCACCGGCGAGTCCCGGACCAGGATCCGGAACCCGTCGGTGTAGTTCTCGATGTAGTCGAGCAGGGCGAAGGCCGCCTGTTCGAGCAGTTCCCGCGGGTGGCCGGCGGTCAGCGCCCCCGTCACCCCGTCCAGCAGCTGCCGCATCTCCCGGTCGACGACGACCGCGTACAGCCCCTCCTTGCCGCCGAAGTGCTCGTACACCACCGGCTTCGACACCCCGGCCTTCGCCGCGATCTCCTCCACCGACGTGCCCTCGAAGCCCTTCTCCGCGAAGAGCGTCCGGCCGATGTCCAGAAGCTGCTCCCGGCGCTCCGCGCCCGTCATCCTGACCCGGCGGCCACGCCGGGGCTTCTGCTCTCCGCTGCTGCTGGAACTGCCGTCGATCGCCACGTCGTCCATCATGCCGCGTCGGCGGGCTCGGCCTGGCGCCGGGCGTCGATACGGGACTGCGCCGGCCACCGCACGTCGTACGCCCAGCCCGCCTGCTCGAACCAGCGGATCAGCCGGGCGCTGGAGTCGACCTGCCCCTTCAGCACGCCGTGCCGGGCCGACGTCGGGTCCGCGTGGTGCAGGTTGTGCCACGACTCGCCGCACGACAGCACCGCCAGCCACCACACGTTCCCCGAGCGGTCCCGCGACTTGAACGGGCGCTTGCCCACCGCGTGGCAGATCGAGTTGATCGACCACGTCACGTGGTGCAGCAGCGCCACCCGCACCAGCGAGCCCCAGAAGAACGCCGTGAACGCGCCCCACCACGACCACGTCACCAGACCGCCCACCACCGGCGGGATCGCCAGCGACACGAGCGTCCACAGCACGAACTGGCGCGAGATCCGGCGGATCGCCGGGTCCTTGATCAGATCCGGCGCGTACTTGTGCTGCGGCGTCTGCTCCTCGTCGAACATCCAGCCGATGTGCGCCCACCACAGGCCCTTCATCAGCGCCGGGACCGTCTCCCCGAACCGCCACGGCGAATGCGGGTCGCCCTCCGCGTCGGAGAACTTGTGGTGCTTGCGGTGATCCGCCACCCACCGCACCAGCGGCCCCTCCACCGCCAGCGACCCCATGATCGCCAGCGCGATCCGCAGCGGACGCTTCGCCTTGAACGATCCGTGCGTGAAGTACCGGTGGAAACCGATCGTGATCCCGTGGCAACCGATGAAGTACATCGCCGTCATCAGCCCCAGGTCCAGCCAGCTCACCCCCCAGCCCCAGGCCAGCGGCACCGCCGCCACCAGCGCCGCGAACGGCACCGTGATGAACAGGAGCAGCGTGATCTGCTCGATGGACCGCTTGCTGTCCCCGCCGAGCGTGGCGGAGGGGAGGGCCTGGACCGGATCGGTCGCCTCGGACGCCGAGGTCACCTCGGGGCTGATGGTCATACGTGTCCCTGGGGGATGAGGGTGGGGTGGGTGAGGAAAGATCGAGCCGAGGCTACGGAGCCGTAACCTACGGCGTCGTAAGTATGGCAGCGCCACGGCACGCGGCAAGAGGGCACAACCGGGACCCTCGGCCCTGTCCAGGGAATGGACACCTATCCTGGGACCGTCGGACAGCGCGGTCCGCAAGCCTCCAGAACCCTCCAGACGTGCTTGAACACTGCAAGGAGCCGCACCTGTGAGCAGTGCCGACCAGACTCCCACCACCAACGCCGAGCTGCGTGCCGACATCCGCCGACTGGGCGACCTGCTCGGCGAGACCCTCGTGCGCCAGGAGGGCCCCGAACTCCTCGACCTCGTCGAGAAGGTCCGCCGCCTCACCCGAGAGGACGGCGACGCCGCCGCCGAGCTGCTGCGCGGCGTCGAACTGGAGACGGCCGCGAAGCTCGTCCGCGCCTTCTCCACCTACTTCCACCTCGCCAACGTCACCGAGCAGGTCCACCGCGGCCGCGAGCTCCGGGAGAAGCGCGCCGCCGAGGGCGGCCTCCTCGCCCGCACCGCCGACATGCTCAAGGACGGCGACCCCGCCCACGTCCGCGAGACGGTCAAGAACCTCAACGTGCGCCCCGTCTTCACCGCGCACCCCACCGAGGCCGCCCGCCGCTCCGTCCTCAACAAGCTCCGCCGCATCGGCGCCCTCCTGGAGACCCCGGTCATCGACTCCGACCGGCGCCGCCACGACCTCCGCCTCGCCGAGAACATCGACCTCATCTGGCAGACCGACGAACTCCGCGTCGTCCGCCCGGAGCCCGCCGACGAGGCCCGCAACGCCATCTACTACCTCGACGAGCTGCACGCCGGCGCCGTCGGCGACGTCCTGGAGGACCTCGCCGCCGAGCTGGAGCGCGTCGGCTACGAGCTGCCCGCCGGCACCCGCCCGCTCACCTTCGGCACCTGGATCGGCGGCGACCGCGACGGCAACCCCAACGTCACCCCCCAGGTCACCTGGGACGTCCTGATCCTCCAGCACGAGCACGGCATCACCGACGCCCTGGAGCTCATCGACTTCCTCCGCGGCCTGCTCTCCAACTCCATCCGCTACACCGGAGCCACCCAGGAACTCCTGGACTCCCTCCAGCGCGACCTGGACCTCCTCCCGGAGATCAGCCCCCGCTACAAGCGCCTCAACGCCGAGGAGCCGTACCGCCTCAAGGCCACCTGCGTCCGCCAGAAGCTCCTCAACACCCGCGAACGCCTCGCCTCCGGCACCCCCCACCAGGAAGGCCGCGACTACCTCGGCACCGCCGAGCTCATCCGCGACCTCACCCTCATCCAGACCTCCCTGCGCGAGCACCGCGGCGGCCTCTTCGCCGACGGCCGCATGGACCGCACCATCCGCACCCTGTCGGCGTTCGGCCTCCAGCTCGCCACCATGGACGTCCGCGAGCACGCCGACGCCCACCACCACGCCCTCGGCCAGCTCTTCGACCGCCTCGGAGAGGAGTCCTGGCGGTACGCCGACATGCCCCGCGACTACCGGCAGAAGCTCCTCGCCAAGGAACTCCGCTCCCGCCGCCCGCTCGCCCCCACCCCGGCGCCGCTCGACGCCGCCGGACAGAAGACCCTCGGCGTCTTCCACACCATCAAGGAAGCCTTCGAGCGCTTCGGCCCCGAGGTCATCGAGTCCTACATCATCTCGATGTGCCAGGGCGCCGACGACGTCTTCGCCGCCACCGTCCTCGCCCGCGAGGCCGGCCTCATCGACCTCCACGCCGGCTGGGCCAAGATCGGCATCGTGCCGCTCCTGGAGACCACCGAGGAGCTCCGCGCCGCCGACGTCATCCTCAACGACATGCTGGCCGACCCCTCCTACCGGCGCCTCGTCTCGCTGCGCGGCGACGTCCAGGAGGTCATGCTCGGCTACTCCGACTCCTCCAAGTTCGGCGGCATCACCACCAGCCAGTGGGAGATCCACCGCGCCCAGCGGCGCCTGCGCGACGTCGCCCACCGCTACGGCGTCCGCCTCCGCCTCTTCCACGGCCGCGGCGGCACCGTCGGCCGCGGCGGCGGCCCCTCGCACGACGCCATCCTCGCCCAGCCCTGGGGCACCCTGGAGGGCGAGATCAAGGTCACCGAGCAGGGCGAGGTCATCTCCGACAAGTACCTCATCCCTTCGCTGGCCCGCGAGAACCTGGAACTGACCGTCGCCGCCACCCTCCAGGCGTCCGCCCTGCACACCGCCCCCCGCCAGTCCGACGAGGCCCTGGCCCGCTGGGACGCGGCGATGGACGTCGTCTCCGAAGCCGCCCACGCCGCCTACCGCGCCTTCGTCGAGGACCCCGACCTCCCGACGTACTTCCTCGCCTCCACGCCGGTCGACCAGCTCGCCGACCTGCACCTGGGGTCGCGGCCCTCCCGCCGCCCCGGCTCCGGCGTCTCGCTCGACGGCCTGCGCGCCATCCCGTGGGTCTTCGGCTGGACCCAGTCCCGCCAGATCGTCCCCGGCTGGTTCGGCGTCGGCTCCGGCCTCAAGGCCCTGCGCGAGGCCGGCCTCGACGCCGTCCTCGGCGAGATGCACGAGCAGTGGCACTTCTTCCGCAACTTCCTCTCCAACGTGGAGATGACGCTCGCGAAGACCGACCTGCGGATCGCCCGCCACTACGTCGACACCCTCGTCCCCGACGAGCTCAAGCACGTCTTCGACACCATCGAGGCCGAGCACGCGCTCACCGTCGAGGAGGTCCTCAAGGTCACCGGCGGCGAGAAGCTGCTCGACTCCAACCCGGTCCTCCAGCAGACCTTCGCCATCCGCGACGCCTACCTGGACCCGATCTCCTACCTCCAGGTCGCCCTCCTGGCCCGCCAGCGGGCCGCCGTCGCGGCCGGAGAGGACCCGGACCCGCTGCTCGCCCGGGCCCTGCTCCTCACCGTCAACGGCGTGGCCGCGGGCCTCCGCAACACCGGCTGACCCCGGCCGGCGCCACATACGCGCAGTGCCCCCACGGGAAACCCGTGGGGGCACTGCGCGTATGCGGGGGTACGTCAGCCCTGCGCGGCCTTGCGGCGGCGCACGACCAGGAACGCACCGGCGGCCGCGAGCGCGGCGGCGACGCCGGCGATCACGCCGACGGGAGCGCTGGAACCGGTCTCCGCGAGGTTGCCCTCCTCGGAGCCGCCCTGGGTGCCGGTCTCGCCGCCCGTGGAACTGCCGGTGGAGGTGGCCTCACCCGTGGTCCCACCCGTGGTCCCGCCGGTGCTCTCGCCGGTGGCCGAGCCGCCCGTGGCGGTGGACTCGCCGGTCGCGGCACCGCCGGTGGCGGTGGTCTCACCGGTGCTCTCGCCGGTGGCCGAGCCGCCGGTCGAGCCGCCGGTCGCGGTGGCCTCACCGGTCGTCGTCTCACCGGTCGTGGTCTCGCCCGTGGTGGTCTCACCGGTGGTCGTCTCACCGGTCGTGGTCTCACCG
Organism: Streptomyces sp. NPDC057854; assembly: GCF_042797055.1. Lineage (NCBI taxonomy): Bacteria > Bacillati > Actinomycetota > Actinomycetes > Kitasatosporales > Streptomycetaceae > Streptomyces > Streptomyces sp. NPDC057854. The sequence goes on along the minus strand of NZ_JBHVMF010000002.1, from coordinate 174,722 downwards.
GTGGTCGTCTCGCCCGTGGTGGTCTCACCGGTCGTCGTCTCACCGGTCGTGGTCTCACCGGTGGACGTCTCGCCCGTGGAGGTCTCGCCGGTGGACGTCTCGCCCGTCGCGCCGCCCGCCGGGCTGTCGACCTGGTCCGCCGCGCACGTGTGCGAGAGGTTGAAGAAGCCCTGCTTCACCTCGCCGTCGACCACGGCGACGGCGGAGGTCAGCTCGGCACCGGCGTCCGACGCCACGTACGCGTGGTCGTCCTTCGGCGGGCCGAAGGAGGTGATCTCGATCGGGGCGCCGTTGTCGAACGTGACCGTCAGCTTGACGAAGTTCACGCCGCCGCCGGGGATCACGAAGTGCCACCCGTCCTTGTCGGCGGGGATCGTGTCCGGGCAGTCGCCCTGCTGGAAGCCGGCCGCCGTGATCGGCGTCGGCTGGTGCAGCTTCAGCTCGTACTCGCCGCCGCTCGCCGAAGCCGTCGGCGCGAGAGCGAGAGAGCCCGCCATGGCCGCGACGAGCGTGGCGGCGGGTATGAGGGAACGTCGCATGTGCAGTCGTCCATCTGTGGGATGAGGGATGCCGTGGGAGGTGGCGGAGGCAGCCTATCCGTCGCTTTAAGCCACGCTTAACCCAGAGGTGCATAACGATCGCGCCCGGAACCGGCCGAATCCGCTCTTACCTCCCGGTAGGTCACAGCGCCACGAACGCCGCCACCCACAACCCCGCCCCCGCACCCGCCAGCGACCACGCCACCCGCCGCCCCCGCAGCCCCCCGGCCACCAGCGGCGCCGCCAGCACCAGCGCCCCGCCCAGCGGCAGCCACGCGTGCAGCCCCCCGCCCCAGCCGGACCGCACCCCCTCGTCCGTCCCCGGCTTCACCACCACCGGGATCACCGACCCCGGACCCGCCGCCACCGACCGCTCCACCGCCAGCGTCCGCCGCGGCGACCGCGGATCCTCCGGCGCGAACGCCCCCGAACACCGCTCGTCCGTACACCCCGTCACCGACAGCGTCCCGTGCTCACGCCCCTTCGCCAGCAGCACGTGCTGCGCCGACCCCCACGACGCCCACACCCCCGCCACGACGAGCAGGACGGCGACGAGCAGCATGGCGGCGTTCCGGACGGGCGTCATGACCCGCGATCGTACAGTCGTACGGCCGAAAGACGACGGTCAGGAGTTGTACGCCGACTGCGCCCGCTCCAGCCCCTCCGTCACCAGGCACTCCACCGCGTCCGCCGACCGGTCCACGAACCAGTCCAGCTCCTTGCGCTCCGTCGACGAGAAGTCCTTCAGCACGAAGTCCGCCACCTGCATCCGGCCCGGCGGACGCCCGATCCCGCACCGCACCCGGTGATAGTCCGGACCCATCGCCTTCGTCATCGACTTCAGACCGTTGTGCCCGTTGTCCCCGCCGCCCAGCTTCAGCCGCAGCGTCGCGTAGTCGATGTCCAGCTCGTCGTGCACCGCCACCACGTGCGCCGTCGGCACCTTGTAGAAGTCCCGCAGCGCCGTCACCGGACCGCCCGACAGGTTCATGTACGACATCGGCTTCGCCAGCACCACCCGCCGGTTCGCCGGACCCACCGGACCCAGCCGGCCCTCCACCACCTGCGCCTGCGCCTTCTGCGCGCGCTTGAACTTCCCGCCGATCCGCTCCGCCAGCAGGTCCACCACCATGAAGCCGATGTTGTGCCGGTTGCCCGCGTACTCCGGCCCCGGGTTGCCGAGGCCGACGATCAGCCAGGGCGCGTTCGCGTCGTCGGTCATCGCAGACTCCTCATCCGTCCCTCACCACACAAAAAAGAAACGGGGTGACGGGCCGTGCGGCCCGTCACCCCGTCACCGTCGGACAGAGCCTACGGCTCAGGCCTCGGCGGCCTCGTCGCCCTCGGCGTCCGCGGCCGGCTCCTCGGCCTGGGCGGCCAGGACCTGGAGGACCACGGCGTCGGCCTCGGTCACCAGGGTGACGCCCTTCGGCAGGGTGATGTCGGCGGCGGTCACGGACGCACCGGCCTCCAGGCCCTCGACGGAGACCGTCACGGCCTCGGGCAGGTGGGTCGCCTCGGCCTCGACGGAGAGGGTGTTGAGGACGTGCTCCAGCAGGTTGCCGCCGGCGGCCAGCTCGCCCTCGGCGACGACCGGAACCTCGACGGTGACCTTCTCGCCGCGCTTCACGAGGAGGAGGTCGACGTGCTCCAGGTCACCCTTCAGCGGGTCGCGCTGGGCGGCCTTCGGGATGGCCAGCTCGGAACCCTTGCCCTCGATGTCCAGGGACAGCAGGACGTTCGGGGTACGCAGCGCCAGCGTGGTCTGGTGCGTCGGCAGCGTGATGTGGATCGGCTCCGAGCCGTGGCCGTAGACGACCGCGGGGACGTTGCCGGAACGGCGGATCTTGCGGGCGGCGCCCTTGCCGAACTCGGTGCGGACGGCGGCGGCGAGCTTCACCTCGGACATGTGCACTCCTCGTAGTGGTGGTGACGAACGGAACTGTCACCCGGCCGCCGACTGGCGATGGCCTGCTACGAAGAGCGCGTCGATAACGGAGCGCCGACCCGAGAACGGGCACCGGCCTCCCTCGCCGAGCAACCAGGGCAGTCTACCCGGCCGCCCCGCACCCCCCAAATGGATCACCACCCCCGCGACGGCGGAGGGCCGCCTCCCCCGAACGGGGAAGACGGCCCTCCGGCACGGACTCCGAGGCTCAGTGCTCCTCGAACAGGCTCGTCACCGAACCGTCCTCGAACACCTCGCGCACCGCACGCGCGATCGTCGGCGCGATCGACAGCACCGTGATCTTGTCCAGCTCCAGCGAACCCGGCACCGGCAGCGTGTCCGTGAACACGAACTCGCTCACCTTCGAGTTCTTCAGCCGGTCCGCCGCCGGACCCGACAGGATGCCGTGCGTCGCCGTCACGATCACGTCCTCGGCACCGTGCGCGAACAGCGCCTCGGCCGCCGCGCAGATCGTGCCGCCCGTGTCGACCATGTCGTCCACCAGGACGCACACACGGCCCTTCACGTCACCGACGACCTCGTGCACCGTCACCTGGTTCGCGACGTCCTTGTCACGCCGCTTGTGCACGATCGCCAGCGGCGCGTCCAGCCGGTCGCACCAGCGGTCCGCGACCCGCACCCGGCCCGCGTCCGGGGAGACGATCGTCAGCTTCGAACGGTCGACCTTGCCGCCCACGTAGTCCGCCAGCACCGGCAGCGCCGACAGGTGGTCCACCGGACCGTCGAAGAAGCCCTGGATCTGGTCCGTGTGCAGGTCCACCGTCAGGATCCGGTCCGCACCCGCCGTCTTCATCAGGTCCGCCACCAGGCGCGCCGAGATCGGCTCACGGCCGCGGTGCTTCTTGTCCTGACGGGCATAGCCGTACGACGGCACGATCACGGTGATGCTCCGGGCCGAGGCCCGCTTCAGAGCATCGATCATGATCAGCTGCTCCATGATCCACTTGTTGATCGGAGCCGTGTGGCTCTGGATCAGGAAGCAGTCCGCGCCACGCGCCGACTCCTGGAAGCGGACGTAGATCTCACCGTTGGCGAAGTCGAACGCCTTGGTGGGAACGAGACCGACACCCAGCTGGTGTGCGACCTCCTCGGCCAGCTCGGGGTGGGCGCGGCCGGAGAAGAGCATCAGCTTCTTCTCGCCGGTCGTCTTGATCCCGGTCACAGCACTGTCTCCTCAGACTGTTCTCTGGCCGCAAGACCCCGCGCTCCCGTGCGCGTGTGCGAACCAGCCGAATTTGTGTGCACGTATCACGGTACGCCGAGTTCGACGCACCTGTTTCCGGTCAGCTTTCGCCGGCCGACCCCTCCGAGGCCGCCTCGGCCGCGTTCGCGGCGGCGCTGCCGGGACGCTTCCGGGCCACCCAGCCCTCGATATTCCGCTGCTGGCCACGGGCCACGGCCAGCGCACCCGCCGGCACGTCCTTCGTGATCACGGACCCGGCGGCGGTGTAGGCACCGTCCCCGATCGTGATGGGAGCCACAAACATGTTGTCCGAACCGGTCCGGCAGTGGGACCCGATCGTGGTGTGGTGCTTCGCCACGCCGTCGTAGTTGACGAACACGCTCGCCGCACCGATGTTCGAGTACTCGCCGATCGTCGCGTCACCCACGTACGACAGGTGCGGGACCTTCGTGCCCTCGCCGATCGTCGCGTTCTTCATCTCGACGTACGTACCGGCCTTCGCCTTCGCACCCAGCCGCGTCCCCGGACGCAGATACGCGTACGGACCCACCGAAGCGCCCTCGCCGATCACCGCCGAGTCCGCCACCGTGTTGTCCACCCGCGCGCCCCGGCCCACCGTGGTGTCCTTCAGCCGCGTGTTCGGCCCCACCTCGGCGTCCTCCGCCACGTGCGTCGCGCCCAGCAGCTGCGTACCCGGGTGGATCACCGCGTCCGCCTCGAACGTCACCGTCACGTCCACGACCACCGACGCCGGGTCGACCACCGTCACGCCGGCCGTCATCGCCGCCTCCAGCAGCCGCCGGTTCATCAGCGCGCGGGCCTCCGCCAGCTGCACCCGGTTGTTGATCCCCAGGATCTCCCGGTGATCGGCCGCCACCGAGGCGCCGACCCGGTGACCCGCCTCGCGCAGGATCGACAGCACGTCGGTGAGGTACTCCTCGCCCTGGCTGTTGTCCGTCCGCAGCTGCTTGATCGCCTCCGCGAGCAGCACGCCGTCGAACGCGAAGACGCCCGAGTTGATCTCCCGGATCTCCAGCTGCCCCGGCGAGGCGTCCTTGTGCTCCACGATCGCCGTCACGGCCCCCGAGGCCGTGTCCCGCACGATCCGGCCGTACCCGGTCGCGTCCGGCACCTCGGCGGTCAGGACGGTGACGGCGTTCCCGTCCGCGGCGTGCGTCCCGGCCAGCGCCCGCAGCGTCGCGCCGGACAGCAGCGGGGTGTCACCGCAGACGACCACGACGGTCCCCTCCGGCGCGGCCCCCAGCTCCTCCAGGGCCATCCGCACCGCGTGCCCGGTGCCGTTCTGCTCCTCCTGCACGGCGGTACGGGTCCCCGGGTACACCTCCTCCAGGTGCCCGCGCACCTGCTCCCGCGCGTGCCCCACGACCACCACGAGGTGCTCGGGCTCCAGCTCGCGCGCGGCGGACACGACGTGCCCGACGAGCGAACGCCCGGCGATCTCGTGCAGCACCTTGGGGGTCTTGGACTTCATGCGGGTGCCCTCACCCGCTGCGAGGACGACGACGGCGGCCGGGCGTGTGGCGCTCACGGATATGCCCTTCGGCTTTGGGTGGTGGACGCACGAAGGATACCGGGGGGTCGGGGGGTGGCCACGAAGAAGGGCCCTGACCTGGGAGGTCAGGGCCCGAACTGAGGACAGGTGCGCTGTGGCTCCGCCGGCTGGATTCGAACCAGCACTACAGGGCTTCAAAGGCCCGCGGGCTACCGTTACCCCACGGCGGATCTGCCTCAGACCTTACCGGAGTGATCGGCAGCCGTGGCTGCCGTCGAGGAGTCCACCATGCCTCGCCACCACCCTTCGACGCGTCGGTACAACTCGGCTCCTTGTGCGACCCGGATGACCAGGCACCCTCGGTAGTTCTCGCCGGTGTTCTTGCGGACCGTCTTGGGGTTGTGCTTCTTCAGCGTGGTCTTCTGGAAGACGGCTGGATCGACTCCTGCGAGCTCCGCCCAGTAGAGCTTGGCGCCCTCCACGTCGGCTGTGACGTGGATCATGACGCGATAGCTGAGGCGTGCGGCGTCGACGCCGAGGAGGCGGAGCCAGGCCAGGTAGAACCGGATGACGCCGGGGTCGCTGTTGACGAACAGCACGCTTTCCCTGCGGCTGTAGCTCTTGTCCTTGGCGCCCTCCGCCCAGTAGAGGGCGACGCCCGCGAGCAGGAGCTCCCGTTCGGACATGGTTCCGATCATCTGCTCGGCCTCGGCCTTGGTCCTCTGGCGTACGCCGTCGCGCAGGACCAGCTCGTGCTCCCAGCGCTTGCGGGCAGCCAGCCGTGCCTGTTCCGAAGGGGCCCGCCGTTCCGGTTTCGGCAGGTCGCGGACCCACAGGGAGATCGAGCTCTTGGAGCAGCCCAGCTCGACCTGGATCTGGTCGTAGGTCATGCCCTGGAGGCGGAGTTCGCGGGCGCGGGCGCGGAGGTCGTCCTTGGCGTTGGGGCGCTTGGTCCACTCCGGTGGGGGTTCGCCTTCCAGGAGGCGGTTGAGGATGTCGTTGTTGTGGACGTGGAGCCGGTCGCGGATCTGCCGTCGGCTGAGCCCCTCGCGGCGGAGGGTCACCGCCTGCGCGCGCAGGTTCTCGAAGTCCGCGTACCTGTTCATTTCTGCGGTCATGGGGCGAGCGTCGTCCGGAATGCGGACGTCCACGTCGAAAACGTCAGCGATTCAGTAGTTCGAGGGACTGGCATGCGAGAGGTTGACGCTCCTCGGAAGGGCGGGGTGGGCGGCCGTAGGGTGGGGGCATGACCGTAACGGGGGCAGATCGGGACGCGTCGGGCGGCCGGGTGTGGTGGTGGGAGCGGCGGCGGAGTGCCGTGCTCGACGGGGCGCTGGCGCTGGTGTCGGCGGTGGAGTGTGCCGTCGAGGGGGTGTCGTTCGCGGGGAAGGCGGGGGTGCCGGAGGCGCTGGGGGCGCTGTTCGGGTTCCTGGTGGGGGCGGTGCTGCTGGTGCGGCGGCGGTTGCCGATCCCGGTGGTGCTGGTGTCGATCGCGGTGGCGCCGGCCGAGATGGGCTACCTGATGGGGATCGTCGGGTTGTACACGCTGGCGGCGTCGGAGGTGCCGCGGCGGTACACGGCGGTGCTGGCGGGGATGGCGACGGTCGCCGTGTTCGTGGTGACGGCGGTGGAGATGCGGCGGGACATCGCCGCGCAGGCCGACGACTTCGATCCGAGCGCCTGGTACGTGCCGGTGATGGCGTTGTTCATGACGCTGGGGCTGAACGCGCCGCCGGTGCTGTTCGGCCTGTACATAGGGGCGCGGCGGCGGTTGATGGAGAGCCTGCGGGAGCGGGCGGATTCGCTGGAGCAGGAGTTGTCGCTGCTGGCGGACCGGGCGGAGCAGCGGGCGCAGTGGGCGCGGCAGGAGGAGCGGCGTCGGATCGCGCGGGAGATGCACGACGTGGTGGCGCACCGGGTGTCGTTGATGGTGGTGCACGCGGCGGCGTTGCAGGCGGTGGCGCTGAAGGATCCGGAGAAGGCGGTGCGGAACGCGGCGCTGGTGGGTGACATGGGGCGCCAGGCGTTGACGGAGTTGCGGGAGATGCTGGGGGTGCTGCGGGAGGAGGAGCCGGCGGTGGGGTCGGGTGCTCCGGTGGCGGTGCCGCTGGCGGCGGTGGGGCGGGCCGCGGCGGCCGCGGCGGAGGCGGCGGCGGGGCCGGGTCTGGACGCGGTGGAGGGGTTGTGCGAGGAGTCGCGGCTGGCGGGGGCCGTGGTGGAGCTGGTGGTGCTGGGGGAGGTGGGGGAGTCGGGGGCGTATCCGTCGGAGGTGGAGCGGACGGCGTACCGGGTGGTGCAGGAGGCGTTGACGAACGTGCACAAGCACGCGCCGGGCGCGGAGGTGGTGGTGCGGTTGGCGCACCGGGGTTCGGAGGTGGCGGTGCAGGTGGAGAACGGTCCGTCGGACGCGGGGGCGGCGGACGCGGGGCTGCCGAGCGGGGGGAACGGTCTGGTGGGGATGAAGGAGCGGGTGGTGCGGCTGGGCGGGGTGTTCGTGTCGGGTCCGACGGATGCCGGGGGGTTCAAGGTGTCGGCGGTGATTCCGGTCGGGGGGTGAGCTCGGGCGGTCGGGGGGTGGGTGCGGGCGGCCCGGCAGCGGGTCAGGCGGCGGTGAGGCGGGTGGGCTGGGTGCCGGTGACGAGGGTGGCGAGGGCGGTGTCGATGTCGCGGCCGAGGTACCAGTCGCCGGCGTGGTCGAGGCTGTAGACGCGTCCTTCGGTGTCCATGGCGAGGACGGCCTGGTGGTCGCCTTCTTCGCCGAGGGGGGCGAGTTCGGTGCCGAGGGCGCGGCCGAGGTCGGCGAGGGTGCGGGCGAGGTGGAGGCCGGCGAGGGGGTCGAAGCGGACGGTGGCGGGCGCTATCTGGCGTCCGTGGCCGGGGGCGGTGAGGTGGAGGCCGCCGAATTCGGCCCAGGCTTCGACGGCGGCGGGGAAGACGCTGTGGCGGTGTCCGGCGGGGGAGACGTGGGCGCGGAGGGTGTCGGCCCATTCCTCGGCGAGTTTGATGTCCCAGCGTCCGGGCTGCCAGCCGGCGTCGCGGAGGGCGGCGTCGACGTTGACGGGGAAGCGGGTGGTGTCGGGCATGGGCCGGGTCAGCCGTTCTCGGTGGGGGTGACGGTGCGGACGCCGAAGTGGTCGAGGAGGGCGGTGCAGGAGCGGCAGGGTGCGGCGTAGCTGCCGTGGAGGGGGTCGCCGTCCTCGCGGATGCGGCGTGCGGTGATCTTGGCGTGTTTGAGGCTGCGGCGGGCTTCGCCGGGGGTGAGGGGTTTGCGCTGGGCGCGTTTGGAGCGGTTGTTCTCGGTGGTGGTGAGGTGCCGGGAGAGCAGGATGGCTTCGGGGCAGCGTCCGGTGAAGCGTTCGCGCTGGCCGCTGGTGAGGGTGTCGAGGAAGTCCTGCACGAGGGGGTGGAGGACGGGTGGGGTGTCTCCGCGGCCGGCGGTGCAGGTGAGGGTTTCGCCGCGGACGGAGAGCGCGGCGCCGACGGCGGGGAGGATGCCGTCGCGGCGGTGGAGCAGCGTGGGGGCGCGACCGTGGTCGGTGTCGCTGCTCCAGTTGAGGCGTGGGTCACCCTGCGTGGGTGTCGTGCTGGTGTGCATGGTGCTGGTCTTCCCCTCCTGCAATCCCCCGAGTTGCGGTGCACAGCCTGCCAAATGGGGTGCCATATGGGGAAGCTGGGTGGGGTTTTCGGGTGGTGGGTGTGGCGGAGCCGTGGTCGGCCTGTCATGGCTTCGTGACGGTTGGTGACGGTGGGTGGGGGGTGCGGGGTGGCGGGGGTGCGGGCCGGTTCGTGGTCTTGTGGCAGCGCATAGGCTGTGCGGGATCGGTCGGGCGTGGCCGCGTGTGGTGGCGTCCGGCAGCAGGTGCAAGCAGCAGCCAGTGATGCCATGCAGGGGGCTACCGCCATGACGACAGGTCGGCTCGGGCAGTCCGTGCCACCGAACGCGGCCTATGCCGGGCAGGTCGTGCGTTTCCCGGATCCGGTGCGTGCCTCGCGGTATCCGCGTGGGGTGCGGGTGGATGAGCGGGGTTTTCCGGATTTCTCGCCGTATGCGCGTGCGGCGGCGGAGATCGCGGAGCCTCCGGAGGGTTTCGGTGTCGACGAGCTGCGGCTGACGGACTACGTGTCGGCGAACGCGGCGATGGCGGCGACGGGTCACGAGTTGTGGGACACGATTCCGGCGGTGGCGACGCCGCACGGGTGGACGTGGCATCACGTGGCGGGGTCGCGGCGGCTGGAGCTGGTGCCGGTCGAGGTGAAGGCGTTGCTGCGGCATCACGGGGGTGTGGCGACGGCGGCGGTGGATCACGCGAAGCGGGGGACGCGGCCGTTGCAGGAGACGCGTCCGGCGCACTTCGGGTTGCCGAAGGGCCGGGTGGCGGTGTCGGAGCCGCAGTTGCAGGGGGTCGAGGAGGACCTGGGCTATCGGCTGCCGGGGGCGTACCGCTCGTTCCTGAAGGCGGCGGGCGGGTGTGCTCCGGTGGGGGCGGCGCTCGACGCGGAGCTGGGGCTGCTGGTGGACCAGCCGTTCTTCACGGTGCGTGAGGAGGCGGGGGTCAATGACCTGGTGTACGTCAACAAGTGTCTGCGGGACCACCTGACGAAGGACTACCTGGGGGTGGCGTTCGTCCAGGGTGGTCTGGTGGCGGTGAAGGTGCGGGGGTCGGCGGTCGGTTCGGTGTGGTTCTGCGCGTACGACGACGTGCGGGATTCCGGCGAGGAGGCGGCGCGCTGGTCGGTGGGGGAGCGGGTGGAGCGGTTGCTGCTGCCCTGTGGTGAGGACTTCGACGCGTTTCTGATGCGGCTGGCGGGCAATCCGCCGGAGCTGGAGACGGTCGCGAATCTGATGGTGGACGGTGGCTTCGCGCGTGCCGTGCCCGTGGTCCCGGTGGGAGGCTGACCGGCTGTGGTGACGTTCGCGCAGGCGCAGGAGCGCGCCGAGGAGTGGATCAACGGCGATCTGCCGCCGTATCAGCACCAGGAGGTGCGGGTGCGGGAGTTCGCGCTGGGTTTCGTGGTGTGGGCGGAGGCCCGTGAGGGGGGTCCGACGGCGGACGCGGGCCGGCAGCGGCTGGTGATCGCGCGGGATTCGGGCGAGGGCACGTTGTGGCCGGGGCTGCCGGTGGGTGAGGTGATCCGGCGGTACGAGGAGGAGTACGGGGCCGCGGGGGAGGCGGAGGCCGCTCCGGTGGCGCCGCCGGCGCGGATCGATCTGAACCAGACGTCGTTCCTGTTGAGTCCGCCGGAGTGGTTGCAGGACGCGGCGGACAAGATCGGTCTGCCGCAGCGGCCGAACGCGTCGCAGGAGGAGCGGGTCGAGGCGGAGTCCGACGTGGACGCGGACACGGGTGGTGTCGCGGGTTCGGTGTCGTCGGCGGAGTCGGGCGCGTCGGAGGGGCGTGCGGTGGTGGCGGAGTCGCCGGCGCCGGTGACGCCGGTGTCCTCTTCGGCTTCGTCTTCTTCTTCCTCGTCTTCTTCTTCCTCGTCGGAGGAGTCGGACGCGGAGTACGAGCCGACGGCCATGGACGGGGTTCCGGCGTCGGCGCCGGCGAGTCCGTGGGTGGACGCCAACGCGTCGTCGGGCGGTGTGGAGGGGGTGCCGCTGCCGGCGACGGTGTTCGCGCCGCCGCTGTCGGGTGCCGACGACGAGGACGCGCCGGAGCCGGTGGTGGGCGCGGACGCGCCGACGGCGCTGATGCACGGCGGGAGCGCGCTGCCGAAGACGGCCGTGGCGCCGCGGCTGGACCCGGCGGCGCCCGCGCCGCCGGGTGCGACGCCGCCGCCGTCGGCGCCGGGGGCGATGCCGCCGCCGGCCGTGCCGGGCGCGGTGCCGCCTCCGCCGGCGGCTCCGCCGGTCGCGCCGGGGGCGGGGGACATCGCGGACGCGGCGACGAGCAAGGCGGCGCTGCCGCCGAAGAAGGCGGCGGCACCCCCGGTGGCCCCGCCGCCTCCGCCGGGGCTGCCGGGTGCGACGTCGGGCGGTTCCGCGCCCGGGCCGGCGCCCGCGTACATCCCGACGCAGCTGGTGGCGCAGACGCCGCCGCCCGTTCCGGGGCAGCCGGGGCCGGGGACGCCTCCGCCGCCGGCGCCGCCCGGTCCGGTGACGCCTCCGCAGCCGGTGCACCACGCGGCGACGATGCTGGCGCATCCGGGTCCGGCAGGTCCGGGCGGCGGGGCGACGCCTCCGCCGCCCCCTCCGCCGCCGGGCGCTCCGGGCGCTCCGGGGACGCCGGCGCACGGGATCGAGCACGCGCCGACGATGCTGGCGCAGCCGGGTCCGTCGGGTGCGGGCGCGCCGCCGCCTCCGCCGGGGCCCGCTCCGGCGGCGCCGCAGCCGCCGGGACCGATTCCCGGCCCGGTTCCCGCGCCGGCTCCGGCGTACGGGTATCCGCAGCAGCCGCCGGCCGGGGTGCCGACGGTGGGTCCGGGCTATCAGGCGGTGCTGCGGTACCGGGCGCCGGACGGTTCGGAGCAGCAGATCATCCGGCGTTCGGCGCCGGGTACGCCGCATCCGGAGTGGCAGATCCTGCACGAGCTGCGGGGTCTGGGCGTGCCGCCGCAGCAGGTGCTGGAGCTGCACACGGAGCTGGAGTCGTGTGAGCTGCCGGGCGGTTACTGCGCGCGGATGATCCGCGAGACGTGGCCGCAGGCGCGGATCACCAGCATCGCCCCGTACGGCCGGGATCACGCGGGCCGGCAGCAGGGCATGCGCCAGTTGCTGACGCACCAGGGCGAGCTGCACCAGGTGGCGGACGGTCCGGCGCGTCCGGCTCCGGTACGGGCTCCGCTGCCGCAGGTGCAGCCGGCGGCGCCGGTGCCGCCGGAGGGCGTGGCGCAGGAGCTGGCGGGCGCGTTCGGGCCGGGGATCCTGCGGTTCGACCAGCGGGCGGTGTCCCGGCAGGGGGTGCCGGAGCTGGTGGCGGTGACGCTCATGTGGGCGGGGCTGCCGGCGGACTTCGGGCCGTTCTTCTGGGCGCAGCCGGCGATGCCGGTGGTGCCGACGCTGGCCGAGCTGGCGGCGCAGCGGCAGGTGGCGGCGGCGCCGGACGCGAGTTCGTACCTGGTGCTCGGTTCGGACTTCGGCCGGGCGATCTGCGTCCAGTACGGGACCGCGCACATCGTGGCGGTGCCGGTGGAGGCGGGTCCGGGCGGGGCGTCGGTGCCGCCGCAGTTCGTGAACACGGGGCTGCCGGAGTTCGCGCGGTGCATGGCGCTGCTGGGCCGGATGTGGCGGCTGCGGTTCGGGCTGACGCCGGAGCAGGCGGGGCGCTGGACGGTCGACTTCCAGGCGCAGCTCGCGATGCTGGATCCGGCGGCGCTGTCGTCGCCGGAGAACTGGTGGTCGGTGCTGCTGGAGCAGATGTGGGACGGTCTGCTGTGACGGCCCGCTGATGCCGCGTCAGAGCGGAATGTGACGAAGGGCGCTCGATGTGTGATCACGTCGGGCGCCTTTTGTCCGTTCTTATGGAGCATCCTGGAGGGGACCGGAGGGAAGGGGCGCCAGGATGAGTTTCGCCGTCGGACGGGGCCGGGGGTACCGCCCGGAGCAGGTCGACCGCTACCTCGCCGTGCTGTCGCGGGAGCGCGACGAGGCGTGGGAGCGGGCCGCGCGGCTCACCGTCCTCGCCAAGGAGATGGACGCGGAGCTGGCGCGGCTGCGGGAGGCCGTCGCCGCGCTGAAGCCGCAGCGGTACGAGGAGCTGGGCGAGGCCGCCCAGCAGATCCTGAAGCTCGCGGAGCAGGAGGACGAGCGACTGGTCCGGGCCGCCGAGGCGGAGGCGCAGGCGCTCGCGGAGGCGGCGGACGCGGCGGCCCGCGAGGCCCGGGAGGCGGCCGACGCCTACGCGGAGGGCGTGCGGTCCGCGGCCGAGGCGCAGGCCCGCGCCACCCTGGAGGCCGCCCGGGAGCGCGCCGGGGAGCTGGAGACCATCGCCCGCCGGGACGCCGAGGGCGCCAGGACGGCGGCGGCGGAGGCGTACGAGGAGACCACGCACCGCGCGGCGGAACTGCTGGCCCGTCAGGCCGAGGAGCACCGCACGGCCCGCGCCGAGGCCGAGCGGGCCGCCGAGACCGCGGCTGCGGAGCTGGACGCCCGCCACGCCGAACTGGTCGCGGCGGCGGAGGCCCGCCTGGAGGAGGCCCGCCGCGCCCTGGCCCGTACCGAGGAGGAGGCGCGGCACGGGCAGGAGGACGCCGAGGCGCGGGCGGCGGAGATCCTGGCGGAGGCCAGGATGAAGGCCGAGCGGACCGAGCGCGCGACGGAACGGGTGCTGCGCGAGCACGACGAGGCGCGCGAGGAGATCCACGCGCACATGGAACACATCCGCACGTCGCTGGCGGCCCTGACGGGCCGGGTGACGTCCCCGGCGGCCCGCGACGAGGAGCGGGACGAGGCGCCGGGCGGGGACGAGCGCGGCGGGACGGCTCCCGAGGGCGCGGCGGACGCGAAGGGCGCGAAGGGCGCGATGGAGGACGCGGAGGGCGTGGAGGGCGCGGAAGACACGGAGAACGCCGGACCGGAGAACCCCGCCCCGGAGGACAAGGCCACCGGCTCCTAGGCTCCCGCCATGGAGATGCGACTGACGGCCGTGAACCTGGACTGCCCCGACCCGCTCGCCCTCGCCGCGTTCTACGCGGAGGCGACCGGCCTGCCGCTGCACGAGCGCTCCGGGGCCGACTTCGCCGGGCTGGTCGGGGAGCACGGTCTGGTCCTCGGCTTCCAGCGGTCCGCCGGCCACCGCCCGCCGACCTGGCCGGACGGCGAGGTCCCGGCCCAGCTGCACCTCGACTTCGAGGTCGACGACGTCGACGCGGCGGTGACCGCCCTGACCGCCCTCGGCGCCACTCTCCCGCCGGCCCAGCCCGCCCCCGGCCGCTGGCGCGTCCTGCTGGACCCGGCGGGCCACCCGTTCTGCGTCTCGCCCCGGAGCCCGCGCCGTTCCTGACAGGCCGGAGGCGGTACTCTCTCGATCTTCATCAGGGAGGGGAACCCGCACACATGATCCACGCACGTCCGCGCGGCGGCAGAATCGCCGCCGCCGCTCTCACCGTCGCCCTGGCCGCCGCCGGCGTCACCGCCCCGGCGTTCGCGGCGCCGTCCGCGCCGCTCGCGGCCCAGGACGGGCAGGGGACGGCGGTGCCGTACCCGACGGGGTACGCGGAACTCCTCGGGGGAGGGGAGAAGGGCTTCTTCACACGGTTCCGGTACACGGTGAGCTGGACCTCCTACGCGACCGGCGTCTCCCAGGTGGTGCACGACGCGCCGACAGGCGACCGGTACGTCGTCGGCGCCTCCGACGTCCTCGTGACGGGGAACCACCCGACCTCGCTGCGGGAGGCGCGGGTGTTCACCGTCCGTGACCTGGCCTCGGGGGCGCAGCCGTACGCCGTGGACCTCGACGCGCTGGCAGAGGACGGCGAGCGGTACGTCTACCAGGGGGCCGTGGGCGGGACCCTCCTCACCCACCTGGCGAAGGCGGACGGGACCGTGGAGGGGCGGCTGATCACCCCGGGCCCGGACGGCCCGCAGCAGCGCCCGGTGGCGGGGCTTCCCGCCGACACCAGGGGGTTCCGGGTCACCGAGACCACCGCGGCCACGGCCGCCCTGGTCGTCGTGGCCGGGCCGGACAGCGCTCCCCGGTACACCCGGAGCGTCCTCGACGTCGCCTCGGCGGCGGTCACCGACGACTTCCCCCGGGCCAATCACCACAACAGCGCGCCCGTCTCCGTCTCGGAGTCGCACGTCGCCTGGCCGGACGAGACGGCACCGTCCCGTGTGGCCGTCGCCGCCCGGGGGACCGGCGGGACAGGGCCGGTCCGGACGACCGAGGTCGCGGCCTACTACCCGTACGCCCTGCTCGGCGGGTGGCTGGTGCACGGCGGGACGACCCGGCCCCAGACGGGCGGCGCCGGCGGGCCGCTGATGGCGGAGCGCGCGGACGGCAGCGGGACGCCCGTGCGGGTCCTCGACACGATGGGCTGGCTCGTGCCGGGGCCGGGCGGGTCCCTGATGGCGCGCGGCGGCTCGGTCGAGCACGGCGAGGGGCTGTACCGGATCACCCTGGACGCGGCCGGGCTGCCCGTCGCGGAGCTCGTCGCGAGCACGGGTGAGCCGTCCGTCCTCGTGTACGGGGGCGCCGAGGTGCCGGCCACGATCGACCTCAGCCGGACGAAGTCGGAACTGCTCCGGTGGAAGCTGGCCGGACGGGTCGGATACGCGCGCGTCACGATCACCCGCATGGACGGCCCCCGCGGAGACGAGCCGGCCGTGATCAGTGATCTGGTGCCGATGGGGCCGGACGGGATCGGCTTCACGTGGAACGGCCAGGACTTCAACACGCCGGGCCGACCCGCCGAAGCCGGCCGGTACAGCTGGAAGTTCGAGGCGAGGCATTTCAACGGGCTCGGCGAGCCGGTCAGCGCCTACGGGACGTTCACCGTCCGCCGCACGGTCGGGCTGCACGACTTCGACGGCAACGGCTCGCCCGAGCTGCTGACCCGGGCCGGCGGGCGGGTAGAGGCCCTGGACCTCGTCCTCGACCCGGACACCAGGGCACCCTTCGCCTTCGACTACGCGGAGTTCGGCCGCGGCTTCGACTGGGCGGCGTACGACCGCCTGGAGTCGGTCGGCGACGTCGCCGGCTCGCGGCTCGCCGACGTCGTCACCCGGGACCGGGGCGGCGTGCTCTGGCTGCACCAGGGCGCGGGCGACCTGCGGTATCCGCTCCTCCCGCGCGTCCGGGTCGGCGGCGGGTGGAACACGTACGACCGGATCACCGGCGGCTCCGACCTGACCGGCGACGGCCGGGCGGACCTCGTCGCCACCGACCGGGCGGGCGTGCTGTGGCTGTACGCCGGCACCGGCAACGCGTCGGCGCCGTTCACGGCCCGCAAGCGGATCGGCGGCGGCTGGGGGATCTACAACGACCTCACCGCCACCGGGAACCTCGGCGGCGCCGGGGCCGGCGACCTGGTCGCCCGGGACCGGGCGGGCGTGCTGTGGCTGTACCTCGGCAAGGGCGACGGCACGTTCGCGCAGCGCGTGCGGATCGGCGGCGGCTGGGGGGCGTTCCGCCAGTTCACCGCCATCGGCGACGCGAACGGCGACGGGCGGCAGGACTTCCTCGCCTCCGGCGACACCGGCGACAGCTTCTACGCCGGTACGGGCGACTGGCGGGCCCCGTTCACGTCGCCCCGCCGGACCTCCCTGACCCTGGGGACCGGGGCCGAACAGTTCTGACCCGCCCGGCTCCCCTCCGCTACTCCGCCGCCCAGGGCGCCGCCAACAGGTCGGCCACCGGGCGGCGTTCGCGAGGCGCCGGCGCGACCCCGGCCGCCCTGCCCAGGGCGATCATGGACACGATCGCCCACCCGGGCGCCGGCGCCAGCTCCGCGGTGAGCCCGTCCAGGTCGAACGCCCGGAACTGGTGCGCGGCGAGGCCCAGCGCCTGGGCCTGCACGGTCATGTGGGCGATCGCCTGCCCGAGGTCGTAGTCCGCGAACTCCGAGTACGCGACGTCCGGGTCGCCGGTGTGCCGGCGGGTGAGCGCGACGACCAGCAGCCCGGCGTCCGCCGCCCAGCGGGCCGAGCTAGGCGCCAGGTGGGGGAGGAGCCGGGCATGGCCGGGCTCGCCGGGCCGGGCCGTGAAAAAGCCCCACGGCTGGGAGTTCCCGGCGGACGGCGCCCAGCGCGCGGCCTCCAGGAGCAGCCCCAGCGCCCGGTCGCCGACGGGGGCCGCCGGGTCGAAGCGGGAGGGGCTGAACCGGCCGGCCAGCAGGGGGTGGAGGGCGTCGGGGCTGTCCGGGGCGGGTCGCATGACCGGGTCCAACCCGGCGCCGCACGAGGCTATTCCGCCCCGCCTTCAGGCGAGCGCGCACTCCGCCCACACCGTCTTCCCCGGCGCGCCCGGCCGGGGATGCCACCCCCACCGCTGGGCGAGCCCGGCGACGAGCAGCAACCCGCGCCCGCCGTCGCCGAGTGCGGCCTCCTCCGGGCGGAGGGGTACGCGCTCGGCACGGGTGTCGCTCACCTCGACCCGCGCGACCGGCCGGGGCGCCTCCGTGACGCGGAGCGAGAGATGGAAGTCCCGCCCCGGCACGTGCCCGTGCCGCACCGCGTTCGTCGCCAGCTCGGCCGCGACCAGGACGACGCCGTCGTGCGCCTCGGTCCCGTACGGCACGCCCCACTCGTCCAGCCGGACGGCCACCAGCCGCCGCGCGAGCCGCGCGCCCCGGGGAGTGGACGTGAACCGCATGGCGAAGGTGCGGGCGCCCAAGTAAGGGGAGGGGGAGGTGATTTGGGCGGTGCCGGTGGGGCTGTCGATGTTGCTCGTCATGCCCTCCACGCTCCCCTTGGTGGCGTAGCGTGACCAGTGGTGACGCACTGACGCGATGCGGTTGTACGTGGGGTGTCGGTGCCGGTACGAGGGGCAGGGCGCGATGACGGAAGAACTGGCAACGGCCGACAAGTCCGCTCAGGGCGTGGTGGCGGCGTTCGGGCAGAGCCTCAAGACGTTGAGGGTGCGGGCGAAGATGGAGCGGGAGGAACTGGGCAAGCGGCTGGGCTACTCGGCGTCGACGATCGCTTCGTTCGAGCAGGGGCGGAGGATTCCGCCGCCGCGCGCGGTCGACAAGTCGGACGAGGTGCTGGACGCGGGCGGGCTGCTGAAGGTCTGGAAGGAGCAGCTGGAGCGAGCGCAGTACCCGGTGTTCTTCCAGGGGATGGCGCAACTGGAGAAGCAGGCCGCCGAGCTCCTGGCGTACGACACCCTGGTGGTCAACGGTCTGCTGCAGACCGAGGAGTACATGCGGGCGCTGGTCGGCAATCGCCGCCCGCCGGTCGACGTGGAGATGATCGAGCAGCGTGTGACCGCCCGCCTCGCCCGGCAGGACATCTTCGATCGGCACCCCGCGCCCTTCCTCAGCTTCGTCATGTGCGAATCGGTGCTTCGACGGAAGGTCGGTGGCGGAGGGGTGCTGCGCGGGCAGCTGGAGCACCTTCTCCTCATCGGGCAGCGGAGGAACGTCGAACTCCAGGTCATGCCACTTGACTGCGTGGACCACGCGGGCCTGGAAGGGCCGTTCACCGTCGTCACCCGCAAGGACGGCAAGAGGTTCGTCTACGCCGAAGTCCAGGGCAACAGCTCCCTGGAGACCGACCCGGAGCAGGCCGTTCTCGCTGCGGCCCTCTATGGGATCATCCGGTCGCAGGCTCTCAGCCCGCGAGAGTCGCTGGAGTTTGTCGAGAAGTTGCTAGGAGAGCTATGAACAGCACGGAGTCTCTCGCCTGGTTCAAGAGCAGCTACAGCGGTGGCGACGGCGGCCAGTGCGTCGAGGTCGCGTTCGCATGGTTCAAGAGCAGCTACAGCGGGACCGAGGGCGGCGACTGCGTCGAGGTCGCCGCAGGCGCGGGCGCCGTGCACGTCCGTGACTCCAAGGACGTGGCCCGGCCGGCCCTGCGCGTCTCGCACGACGCGTGGGCCGGGTTCCTCGGGCTCGCCTCGGCGGAGTAGTACAGCCGCCGCTTGTACGTAGGGGAGCCCTGCCTGTCCGAGCCGGACGGGCAGGGCCCCGCTTCCTCCGCGCGAGGCGCTTGACCTCAAGCAAGCTTGAGGGACGAGGGTTTCCGCATGGACACCGAAGAGATGCGGCGACAGCTGCGGGCCCTGACCGACCGTGCCGAGATCACCGACCTGATGGGCCGCTACCTGCGGTCCCTTGACGCGGGCGTCTTCGACGAGGCGTGGGCCGACGCGTTCCACACCGAGGACGTCACCGCCGAGATGCCCATCGGCACGGTGCACGGACGGGACGCCCTCCTGGCCCATGTCCGGCAGGCCATGGCGCTGTTCGACCGGACCGTGCACATGGGCACCGACCTCGTCGTCGAGGTCGACGGCGACCGGGCGACCGCGCGCGGCGCCCAGTTGAGCACGCACGTCCTCGCGGACGGGTCGGGGGGTCTGTTCGTCTCCGCCGGGCACGTCGACAACGACCTGGTCCGGACGGCGGACGGGTGGCGGATCGCCGCCTCGGCGCTGCGGGTGGTGTGGACGCGGGGCACCCCGCCGCGGCTGCCGGACGGCTTCGTCCCCGCCCTCACGGCGTGACGTCTTCCGTCGCCTCCTTCAGGACCGGGAAGCGGCGCGGGGCCAGGACGAGGAGGGCCAGGAGGGCGAGGGCCGCTGCGCCCGCCGCGCCGAGGTAGACGTGGTCGACGGCGGCGTCGACCGCGCGGCGGACCGTGTCCGTGGTGCCGGAGGCGCCGCCGAAGGAGCTGGTCAGGGAGTCGAGGTCGGTGCCGTCGCCGAGGCGCGCGGCGAGGACGCCGTTCGCGACCGCGCCGAAGGCCGCCGCGCCCAGGCTCTGGCCGACCTGGCGGCAGAAGAGCACGGAGGCCGTCGTGGTGCCGCGTTCCTCGTACGGGACGGTGGACTGCACGCCGACCATCAGCGGGAGCTGGAAGAAGCCGAGGCAGCCGCCGAGCACCAGCATCAGCAGCGCCGGCTGCCACGCCTCGCCGGGGTACGGCAGGAACGGGAAGGCGAGCAGGCAGGCGAGGGCGCCGGAGATGCCGAGGACGGCGGTCAGGCGGAAGCCGATGCGGGTGTAGACGCGGCTGGAGAACGCGGCGGTGATCGGCCAGCTCAGCGTCCACGCGGACAGGACGAAGCCGGCGGCGACGGAGCCGAGGCCGAGGACCGACTGGGCGTACGTCGGCAGGAAGACGGTCGGGGCGACCATCAGCAGGCCGAGGGCGCCCAGCGCCACGTTGACGGCGGCGATCGTGCGGCGCCGCCACACCCAGCCGGGGATGATCGGCTCGGCCGCCCGGCGTTCCACGGCGACGGTGGCGGCGGCGGCCAGCGCCGCGCCGCCGAACAACCCCAGTGAGGGCGCCGACAGCCAGGGCCAGGCGACGCCGCCCTGCACGAGCGCGGTCAGCAGCAGCGCGCCGGTGGTGAAGACGCCGAGGGCGCCGGGCCAGTCGACGCGGACCGGGGTGGTACGGGGGGCCCGGGCGGGTTCCGTGAGGTGGCGGAGGATCAGCCAGAGGGCGAGGCCGCCGACCGGCAGGTTGACGAGGAAGATCCAGCGCCAGTCGGCGTACCCGGCGAGCAGGCCGCCGGCGGCCGGGCCGGCGACGGCGGAGGTGGCCCACACGGTGGAGAGCCGCGCCTGGATGCGGGGGCGCTCCTTCAGCGGGTACAGGTCGGCGGCGATGGTCTGGACGGTGCCCTGGAGGGCGCCGCCGCCGAGGCCCTGGACGACGCGGAAGGCGATGAGGGCGGCCATGTTCCAGGCGGCGGCGCACAGGAGCGAGCCGATGAGGAAGACGATCGTGCCGGCGACGAGGACGGGTTTGCGGCCGAAGGTGTCGCTGAGCTTGCCGTAGACGGGGAGGGTGACGGTGACGGCGAGGAGGTAGCCGGAGAAGAGCCAGGAGAAGACGGAGAGTCCGCCGAGGTCGCCGACGATCTGGGGGACGGCGGTGGCGACGATGGTGCCGTCGAGGGCGGCGAGCGCCATGCAGAGCATGAGGGCGGCGACGACGGCGCCGCGGCGCCGGTCCGGGGGCGGCTGCTTCCGGCCGGTCGGTATCGGGGCCGTTCTCCCGTCCGTCACCACGCGACGCTTCCTTTCTTCGTACACCTAAATGCGCGCGGACAGGGTCTCACTCCGACCCGGGGCCGAGGAACCCCTAGGGGAACCTCCCTCATGCGACCCAGGGGACGGTCGTCCCGGCGGAGGACGAGAACCGGTCCGGCCCGTTCTTAGCTTGGTCTTACAAGCCACTCGCACCTCTATGTGTCGCTAGGAGACATCGTGACCACGGCTGTGACCACTCCCAGGCACGGGGAAACCGGACGGAGTACGGCCGTCGCCGCGCGGGCGCGCCAGGTCGTCAAGGCGTACGGCTCGGGGGAGACCCGGGTCCTGGCGCTGGACCACGTCGACGTCGACATCGCCCGCGGCCGGTTCACCGCGATCATGGGTCCCTCGGGGTCCGGCAAGTCGACCCTGATGCACTGCCTCGCCGGACTCGACACCGTCACCGGCGGGCAGATCTTCCTCGACGAGACCGAGATCACCGGCCTCAAGGACAAGAAGCTCACCCAGCTGCGCCGGGACCGGATCGGCTTCATCTTCCAGGCGTTCAACCTGCTGCCGACGCTGAGCGCCCTGGAGAACATCACGCTGCCGATGGACATCGCCGGCCGCCGCCCCGACCGGGCGTGGCTGGACCGGGTGGTGGAGACGGTGGGGCTCGCCGGGCGGCTGAGGCACCGCCCGTCCGAGCTGTCCGGCGGCCAGCAGCAGCGGGTGGCGGTCGCGCGGGCGCTCGCCGCCCGGCCGGACATCATCTTCGGCGACGAGCCGACCGGCAACCTCGACTCGCGGGCCGGCGCGGAAGTCCTGGGCTTCCTGCGGCAGTCGGTGGACGAGCTGGGCCAGACGATCGTCATGGTCACCCACGACCCGGTCGCCGCCTCCTACGCGGACCGGGTGCTGTACCTGGCGGACGGGCGGATCGTGGACGAGATGGAGCGGCCGACGGCCGACGCCGTCCTCGACCGGATGAAGGACTTCGACGCGCGCGGGCGGACGTCGTGACCGTCTTCCGCGCCTCGCTCAGAAACCTCCTCGCGCACAAGGGCCGGATGGCGCTCTCCGCCGTCGCCGTGCTCCTCTCGGTCGCGTTCGTGTCCGGCACGCTGGTCTTCACCGACACGATGAACACGACCTTCGACAAGCTCTTCGCCGTCACCGCCTCCGACGTGACGGTCTCCCCGAAGGACGCCGACCCGGCGGACGAGACCCCCGGCACCGGCCGCCCCGACTCCCTGCCGGCCTCGGTCGTCGCCGAGGTGCGGAAGGCGGACGGCGTCGCCGACGCGCAGGGCTCCGTCACCTCGCCGGGCGTCACCGTCGTCGACGCCCGCGACAAGAACGTCGGCCCGACCAGCGGCGCCCCGACGATCGCCGTCAACTGGAGCCCGTACGAGCTCCGTTCGGTCCAGCTCGCCGAGGGCCACGAGCCGCGCGGGCCGACCGACGTCGTCGTGGACCGGGGCACCGCCGACAAGCACGGCCTGGCGCTCGGCGCCACCCTGCGGACCATCACCGCCACCGGCGACTTCACGGCGAAGATCTCCGGCATCGTCGAGTTCAAGGTGACCAACCCGGGCGCCACCGTCGTCTACTTCGACACCGCCACCGCGCAGCGGCAGCTCCTCGGCAAGGAGGGCCTGTTCACGCAGGTGGTGGTGGACGGGAAGCCGGGCGTCGCCGACGAGGCGCTGAAGGCGGACGTCGCCGCCGTCCTCGGTGACGGCTACACCCTCCAGACCGCCGCCGAGGCGTCCGACGCGGGCCGGGAGGACGTCGCCGGCTTCCTCGACGTCATGAAGTACGCCATGCTCGGCTTCGCCGGCATCGCCTTCCTCGTCGGCATCTTCCTCATCGTCAACACCTTCTCCATGCTGGTCGCCCAGCGCACCCGCGAGATCGGCCTGCTGCGGGCCATCGGCTCCAGCCGCACGCAGATCAACCGGTCGGTGCTGGTCGAGGCGGTCATGCTCGGCGTGATCGGCTCGGTCGCCGGCGTCGCCGCCGGTGTCGGCCTCGCCGTCGGCCTGATGGAACTCATGTCGACGATGGGCATGGAGCTGTCCACCCGCGACCTCACCGTCGCCTGGACCACCCCGGTCGTCGGCCTCGCCCTCGGCGTCCTCGTCACCGTCCTGTCCGCGTACGTCCCGGCCCGCCGGGCCGGGAAGATCTCCCCGATGGCCGCCCTCCGCGACGCCGGCACCCCCGCCGACGGGCGGGCCGGACGCCTCCGCGGCGCCGTCGGGCTGCTGCTGACGCTCGTCGGCGGCGGCGCGCTGTGG
Source organism: Streptomyces sp. NPDC057854 (assembly GCF_042797055.1). Taxonomy (NCBI): domain Bacteria; kingdom Bacillati; phylum Actinomycetota; class Actinomycetes; order Kitasatosporales; family Streptomycetaceae; genus Streptomyces; species Streptomyces sp. NPDC057854. The sequence goes on along the minus strand of NZ_JBHVMF010000002.1, from coordinate 151,627 downwards.
GCGGCGGCCCAGGCCGAGAAGGCCGGTACGGGATCCCTGTGGCTCGGCGCCGGCATCGTGCTGTCGCTGCTCGGCTTCGTGGTCGTCGGCCCGGTCCTGGCGGGCGGCGTCGTCCGGGTCCTCGGCGCGCTCGTCCTGCGGGTCTTCGGGCCCGTCGGCCGGATGGCCGAGCGGAACGCGCTCCGCAACCCGCGCCGGACCGGCGCGACCGGCGCGGCCCTGATGATCGGCCTGGCGCTGGTCGCCTGCCTCTCCGTCGTCGGCTCGTCCATGGTGGCCTCCGCCACCGAGGAGCTGGACCGGTCCGTCGGCGCCGACTACATCGTGCAGAGCCCGGTGGGCGCGCCGATCGTGCCGCAGGCGCAGGCCGCGGTGGAGAAGGTCGCGGGCCTGGACCACGTCACCGAGTACCGGCCCAACGACGTGCGGATCACCGACCCGAAGGGCAAGGTGTCCACCGAGTGGCTGGCCGCGACCGAGCCGGAGTACCCGCGCGACCTCAAGCGCGAGGTGGCCTCCGGTGACCTGGCGGCGGCGTACCGGCCGGGCATGATGTCCGTCGGCAGCGACTACGCGACCGCGCACGGCGTGAAGGTCGGCGACACCCTCGCGGTCGCCTTCGCGCACGGCTCGACGGCGCGGCTGAAGGTCGCGGCGATCACGGTGGACGGCGGCAACGTCGACAACGGCGCCATGTACACGAACGTCACCACCGCCCGGGCGCACCTCCCGGCCGACCGGCTGCCGGCCCCCGTGCTGCTGCTGGCGAGCGCGCAGGACGGGCAGGAGGACGCGGCGTACGAGGCGCTGAAGAAGGAGCTCGCCGCGTACCCCCAGTACAAGGTGTCCAACCAGGCCGACTACAAGGAGGACCTGCAGAAGCAGGTCGGCCAGCTCCTGAACATCGTGTACGGGCTGCTGGCGCTGGCGATCGTCGTCGCGATCCTGGGCGTCGTGAACACCCTGGCGCTGTCGGTGGTCGAGCGCACCCGCGAGATCGGCCTGCTGCGGGCGATCGGCCTCTCCCGCCGGCAGCTGCGGCGGATGATCCGCCTGGAGTCCGTGGTGATCGCCCTGTTCGGCGCGCTGCTCGGTCTCGGCCTGGGCATGGGCTGGGGCACGGCGGCCCAGCAGCTGCTCGCGCTGGAGGGCTTCGGGGTCCTGGAGATCCCGTGGCCGACGATCGTCACGGTCTTCGTCGGCTCGGCCTTCGTCGGCCTGTTCGCGGCGCTGGTCCCGGCGTTCCGCGCGGGCCGCATGAACGTCCTGAACGCGATCGCGGCGGACTGACGGGAGTGGTGGTACGCGTACGGCCCCGGCGCGGGATTGCGCACCGGGGCCGTACGGCTGCTCAGACGGAGAGCACCGGCACGTCGTAGAGCGGGATGTTCTTGTCCCGGGTGACGAGCGTCAGCCCTTCGGCGCGCGCCTGGGCGACGAGTATGCGGTCGAAGGGGTCGCGGTGGTGGTGGGGCAGCCGGGCGGCGGCGATGCCGTGCTGTCCGGTGACGGGCAGGCCCCGGAGCTGGGAGTCGGCCGCCCGCTCCGGGAGGTCGGCCGGGCCTTCGAGCTTGCCCAGGGACTGTTTGATGGCGATCTCCCACGGGGTGACCGCGCTGAGGTAGGCGTGTTCCTCGGTGTCGAGGAGATCTTTGATCTCGTCGGTCAGCTGCGGGGAGTCCAGCAGCCACCAGAGGACGACGTGGGTGTCGACGAGCAGCTTCACTCGGAGTCTTCCTCCGTGCCGCCGAGCCCGAACGCCTCGGCGAAGCCGGGGTCGTCGGTGAGGTCGTCGAAGTCGTCGTGCAGGACGACGGGCTCCGTGAGGGAGCCCCGCGCGGTGCGCCGGACCTTCCCCCGGAGGGGGATCACCTTCGCGACCGGCTCCCCGGCCTTGCTGATGATCACCTCCTCGCCCGTGGCGACCGCCTCCAGGATCTTGGAGAAGTGGGTCTTCGCCTCGTGGACGTTGTACTGCCGGGCTGCTTCCATCGCGGCCTCTCACAGCTAGGTGGACTAAGTGCCGGACTAAGGATATCGGCGTCGCCCGTTCGGCCGCCACCTCCCTCACCCCCCGGAGTGACGCGCTCACCCCGGGGGGTGAGCGCGATCCCCCGCGCCGGTGTCGGTCCGGCGTCGTAGGGTGGAGGCCCCGGCCCGTACGACGTGTCGGGCCGTTCGCGTGGGCCGCGCGGTGCGCGTGGCCGGTGGTGTCAGCTTGTTCGTTCGCTCTCGTACGTACCGGGATGGAAATCCATGAGCCTGCACGGTCTGCTCGATCTCGTCGTCAGGGACGCGGCCCTCGCGGAGGCGGTGGCGGCCGCCGCCGACGGGAACCGGCCGTACGTGGACCTGGTCGGGCCGGCCGCCGCCCGCCCGTTCGCCGTGGCCGCGCTGGCCCGGGACTCGGGGCGGCCGGTGCTCGCGGTGACGGCGACCGGCCGGGAGGCCGAGGACCTGGCGGCGGCGCTGCGGTCCCTGCTCGACCCGGACACCGTCGTGGAGTACCCGTCCTGGGAGACCCTGCCGCACGAACGGCTCTCGCCCCGCTCGGACACCGTCGGCCGCCGGCTCGCCGTGCTGCGGCGGCTCGCGCACCCGAGCCCGGACGACCCGGCCGCCGGCCCCGTCTCCGTCGTCGTCGCGCCGATCCGGTCCGTGCTCCAGCCGCAGGTCAAGGGGCTCGGCGACCTGGAGCCGGTGGCGCTGCGGACCGGGCAGACGGCGGATCTGAACGAGGTCGTCGAGGGCCTGGCCGCCGCCGCGTACGCGCGCGTGGAGCTCGTCGAGAAGCGCGGCGAGTTCGCCGTCCGCGGCGGCATCCTGGACGTCTTCCCGCCGACGGAGGAGCACCCCCTCCGGATCGAGTTCTGGGGCGACGACGTCGAGGAGATCCGTTACTTCAAGGTCGCCGACCAGCGCTCCCTGGAGGTCGCCGCGCACGGCCTGTGGGCGCCGCCCTGCCGCGAGCTGCTGCTCACCGAGGAGGTGCGGGGGAGGGCCGCGGCGCTCGCCGAGGAGCACCCCGAGCTCGGCGAGATGCTGAACAAGATCGCCGAGGGCATCGCGGTCGAGGGCATGGAGTCGCTGGCGCCGGTCCTCGTGGACGACATGGAGCTGCTGCTCGACGTGCTGCCGGCCGGGTCGATGGCCGTGGTCTGCGACCCGGAGCGGGTCCGGACCCGGGCCGCGGACCTCGTCGCCACCAGCCAGGAGTTCCTGCAGGCGTCGTGGGCGGCGACGGCCGGCGGCGGCGAGGCGCCGATCGACGTCGGCGCGGCGTCGCTGTGGGGGATCGCGGACGTACGGGACCGGGCGCGGGAACTCGGGATGCCGTGGTGGTCGGTGTCGCCGTTCGCGGCGGACGCCGAGGCCGACGGCGACACCCTCGTGCTGGGCATGCGCGCCCCGGAGACGTACCGCGGCGACACCGCCCGCGCGCTCGCGGACACCAAGGGCTGGCTGGCCGACGGCTGGCGGACGGTGTACGTGACGGAGGCGCACGGGCCGGCCGCCCGCACCGTCGAGGTGCTGGGCGGCGAGGGCATCGCGGCCCGGCTCGCGGCCGACCTGCGGGACGTCGACCCGTCCGTGGTGCACGTGGCCTGCGGTTCCATCGACTTCGGCTTCGTCGACCCGGCGCTGAGGCTCGCCGTGCTGACCGAGACCGACCTGTCCGGCCAGAAGGCGGCCGGCAAGGACGGGCAGCGGATGCCGGCGAAGCGCCGCAAGACGATCGACCCGCTGACCCTGGAGGCCGGCGACTTCATCGTGCACGAGCAGCACGGCGTGGGCCGCTACCTGGAGATGGTGCAGCGCACGGTGCAGGGCGCGACCCGCGAGTACCTGCTGGTCGAGTACGCCCCCGCCAAGCGCGGCCAGCCGGGCGACCGGCTGTACATCCCGACGGACCAGCTGGAGCAGGTCACCAAGTACGTCGGCGGCGAGGCGCCCACCCTGCACCGGCTCGGCGGCGCCGACTGGACGAAGACCAAGCAGCGGGCGAAGAAGGCGGTCAAGGAGATCGCCGCCGACCTGATCAAGCTGTACTCGGCGCGGATGGCGGCCCCCGGGCACGCCTTCGGCCCCGACACCCCGTGGCAGCGGGAGCTGGAGGACGCCTTCCCGTACGCGGAGACGCCCGACCAGCTCTCCACGATCGCCGAGGTCAAGGAGGACATGGAGAAGACGGTCCCGATGGACCGGCTGATCTGCGGCGACGTCGGCTACGGCAAGACGGAGATCGCGGTCCGGGCCGCGTTCAAGGCGGTGCAGGACGGCAAGCAGGTCGCGGTGCTCGTGCCGACCACGCTGCTCGTCCAGCAGCACTTCGGCACCTTCTCCGAGCGGTACGCGCAGTTCCCGGTCAACGTCCGCGCGCTCTCCCGCTTCCAGACGGACACGGAGGCGAAGGCGACCCTGGAGGGCCTGAAGGACGGCTCGGTCGACGTCGTCATCGGCACCCACCGCCTCTTCTCGTCCGAGACGAAGTTCAAGGACCTGGGCCTGGTCATCGTCGACGAGGAGCAGCGGTTCGGCGTCGAGCACAAGGAGCAGCTGAAGAAGCTCCGGGCCAACGTCGACGTCCTCACCATGTCCGCGACGCCGATCCCCCGCACGCTGGAGATGGCGGTCACCGGCATCCGCGAGATGTCCACGATCACCACCCCGCCGGAGGAGCGGCACCCGGTCCTCACCTTCGTCGGCCCGTACGAGGAGAAGCAGATCGGCGCCGCGATCCGCCGCGAACTCCTCCGCGAGGGCCAGGTGTTCTACATCCACAACCGGGTCGACTCGATCGACCGGGCGGCGGCGCGGCTGCGCGAGATCGTGCCGGAGGCGCGGATCGCGACGGCCCACGGCCAGATGAGCGAGGGCGCCCTGGAGCAGGTCGTGGTCGACTTCTGGGAGAAGAAGTTCGACGTGCTGGTGTCGACGACGATCGTCGAGTCCGGCATCGACATCTCCAACGCGAACACGCTGATCGTGGAGCGCGGCGACAACTTCGGCCTGTCGCAGCTGCACCAGCTGCGCGGCCGGGTCGGCCGCGGACGCGAGCGCGGCTACGCGTACTTCCTCTACCCGCCGGAGAAGCCGCTCACCGAGACCGCGCACGAGCGGCTGGCGACCATCGCCCAGCACACCGAGATGGGCGCGGGCATGTACGTGGCGATGAAGGACCTGGAGATCCGCGGCGCGGGCAACCTGCTCGGCGGCGAGCAGTCCGGTCACATCGCGGGCGTCGGTTTCGACCTGTACGTGCGGATGGTCGGCGAGGCGGTGGCGGACTACCGGGCCTCGCTGGAGGGCGGCGCCGAGGAGGAGCCGCCGCTGGAGGTGAAGATCGAGCTGCCGGTCGACGCGCACGTCCCGCACGACTACGCACCCGGCGAGCGGCTGCGCCTCCAGGCGTACCGGGCGATCGCCTCGGCGAACTCGGAGGAGGACATCAGGGCCGTGCGGGAGGAGCTGACCGACCGCTACGGCAAGCTGCCGGAGCCGGTGGAGAACCTGCTGCTGGTGGCGGGGCTGCGGATGCTGGCGCGGTCCTGCGGGGTCTCCGAGATCGTCCTCCAGGGCCCGAACATCCGGTTCGCGCCGGTGGAGCTGCGGGAGTCGCAGGAGCTGCGGCTCAAGCGCCTCCACCCGAAGTCCGTGATCAAGCCGGCCGTCCACCAGATCCTGGTGCCGCGTCCGGCGACCCGTCCGATCGGCGGGAAGCCGCTGGTCGGGCGGGAACTGCTGGCGTGGACCGGGGAGTTCCTCACGACGATCCTGGACTGAGCCGGTCCGCGCCGCCGCCGGTCCCGGTCCCGGTCCCGGTCCCGGTTCCGGTCCCGGTTCCGGTTCCGGTTCCGGTCCCGCGGTCGTCGGTGAGGAAGCCGGTCAGGGCGGTGAAGTACTCCTCCGGGGGCAGGGCGCCCACGGCGTCGTCCACGTTGTGCGTGAGGTACAGGGTGGCGAAGCCGTGGGCGAGGGACCAGGCGGCGATGCCGGTGGTACGGGCGTCACCGGGCAGGCCGGTGACGCCCGCGCGGAGTTCGGCGCCGGCCCGGTCGCGCGCGGCGGTCAGCCCGGGGTCGTCGGCGCGCAGCAGCGCGGGGGCGAACATGACCTGGAAGTGGGCGGGGTGGTCCGCCGCGAAGCGGACGTAGCGGCGGCCCCGGTCGGCGAGCGAGGTGCCGCCGGCCAGCGCGTCGGCGAGCAGGCCGAAGCCCTGCGCGGCGATGGCGGTGAGCAGGCCGGTCCGGTCGCCGAAGTGGTGGGCGGGGGCCGCGTGGGAGACGCCGGCGCGGCGGGCGAGGTCGCGGAGGCTGAGGGCGCCGGGGCCGTCCGCCGCGATCACGTCCAGGGCCGCCGCCAGGACGGCCTGGCGCAGGTCGCCGTGGTGGTAGGTGGCGCGCCGGGTGCTCGGAGGTGTCATGGGCGCAGCCTAGCCCGTATCTAGTCATTGACAAGTTCGCCTCGGCGGGCGCAGTCTTGTCAGTGGCTAGATCGCTCGTGGCCAGACCCGCGCACCGCCGTCCCGGAGGGCCCCATGGACACCGCCCGCGTACGCCAGATGTGGCACCTGCTCGAACCGCTGCACGCCCTGCACTACTACGCCCCCGAGTCCTTCGAGGAGGCCGCCGCGCTCGGGTACGACACCGCCGAGCGCTGGCCCTCCTACTTCGCCTGGCGGGCCGCGCCGCTGGGCCCCGTCGGCCCCGCCCGGGTCGCCTCCGCCTTCTACAGCTTCAGCCCGGCCATGGTCGCCCGGTACGTGCCCGCCGCCTGGGGGACCGTCGCGCCCGGCGCGGTGCTCGCCGCGCGGCTGCGGGGCGTGGACCGCACCTTCCGGGGCCTGTTCGACGTGACGGGGCTCGACGAGGCCGCCGCGCTGGCGCGCCGCGCCGCCGAGGCCGCCGGCACCGCCGGCCGGCCGCTCGCCGCCGCCCACGCCGAACTGGAGTGGGCCGCCGCGCCGCACCTCGTGCTCTGGCAGGCCGCGACCCTGCTGCGCGAGCACCGGGGCGACGGGCACGTCGCCGCGCTGCTCGCCGCCGGACTCGACCCGGTCGAGGCGCTGGTGTCGTTCGCCGCCGTCGGCGCCGCGCCCGAGGGCGTCTTCGCGAGCCGGGGCTGGAGTCCGGAGGAGTGGGCGGCGGCCCGCGAACGGCTCGCCGCCCGGGGGCTGGTGGACGCCGACGGCGCCGCCACCCCGGCCGGCCGGGAGCTGCGGGCCGAGGTCGAGCGGCGTACCGACGAGCTCGCCGCCGCGCCCTGGGACGCGCTCGGCCCCGACGCCACCGCCCGGCTCGCGGAACTCCTCGGCGGCCCCTGGCTCGCCGCCCTCGGCTCGGGACTGCTGCCCTCCGAGAACACGCTCGGGATCGGCAAGATCTGATGAAATGATCGCTATCGGCGGTTTCACGCCTAGGATTCCCGGGTGCTGATACGCCGAAAGCCGCCCCGCGCCACCGCCCCCGCCGTCACCGCCACCGCCACGGCTCCCGCCGCCGTCCTGGCCGGCCTCGTGCTGCTCTCCGGATGCTCCCTGCCCGGCGACGGCGCCGGGGAGGCGTCCGGCGGCGCCGCGCCCGCGGGCCGGGTCACCAGCCCCTTCCGCAACCCGGACGGTACGCGGCCGGGCCTCGCGCCGGTGACGGCGGAGGACGAACGGGCCCGCGCCCGCACCCTCATCGACGGGCTCGCGACCAAGGGCCGCGGGCCGCGCACCGGCTACGCGCGGGACGCGTTCGGGCACGCCTGGCTCGACAAGGCCGACGGCGTGCCGTTCGCCCGGAACGGCTGCGACACCCGCAACGACCTGCTGCGCCGCGACGGCCGGGACCTCCGCTTCCGGGACGGCTCGGACTGCGTGGTGGTGGCGATGACGCTGGACGACCCGTACACCGGCACCACCATCGACTGGCGCAAGCAGAAGGCGGCCGAGGTCCAGATCGACCACGTCGTCCCGCTCTCCTACGCCTGGCAGATGGGCGCCTCCCGCTGGTCCGGCGCGAAGCGCCAGCGGCTCGCCAACGACCCGCTGAACCTGCTGCCGGTGCAGGGCCGCGCCAACTCCGCCAAGGGCGACTCCGGCCCGGCCGCCTGGCTGCCGCCCGCCAAGGGCGTCCGCTGCGCCTACGCGGTCCGCTTCGCGCAGGTGGCGGAGAAGTACGCACTGCCGGTGACCGCCCCGGACAAGGCGGCGATGGCCCGGCAGTGCGGCGGCTGAACCGGCCGTTCCGATAATCGGTTGGCGTTCCGTCAGGCGACCCCTAGCCTGCGGGACATGGACCAGGAACTGACGATCACCACGCTCGCCGAGCGGCCGGACCTCGAAGGGCCGCTCTGGTCCATGAAGGACCTCTGGCCGGAGTTCATCCTGTACGACCCGGTCGGGTGGGCCTCGGTGGGGCGGATCGTCCGCGACTTCCCCGAGTACGTGCTCGTGGCCACCGACGCGGACGGGGCCGTCGTCGCCCGCGCCCTCAGCGTGCCGTTCCGGCTGGACGAGGACGGGCGGCGGACGCTGCCCGACCGGGGCTGGGACGAGGTGCTGCTGTGGGCCTTCTCCGACCTGCGGCACGGGCGCGTCCCGGACACGGTCAGCGCGATCGACGTCACCGTCGACACCGGCTCCCTGGGGCGCGGGATCTCGCACCGGATGCTCGCCGCCATGCGGGAGAACGTGCGCCGGCTGGGCTACGCCGAGCTGGTCGCCCCGGTCCGGCCCAACGGCAAGCACCTGGACGCCGCCGCCTCCATCCACACGTACGCCTTCCGGACCCGGGAGTCCGACGGGCTGCCGGAGGACCCGTGGCTGCGCGCCCACGTCCGCGCGGGCGGCCGGATCGAGGCGGTCGCGCCCGCGTCCATGACGGTCTCCGGCTCCGTCGAGCAGTGGCGGAAGTGGACCGGGCTGCCGTTCGACACGGACGGGCCCGTGGAGGTGCCGGGCGCACTGGTCCCCGTCCACTGCGAGGCCGCGCGCGGATACGCGGTCTACGTCGAGCCCAACGTGTGGGTGCGGCACGCGGTCGCCGCCGGCTGACCCCGGGCCGCCCGCGGCCCTCCCGGGCGGCGCGCGGCGTCAGGACGCCTTGGTCCAGTCGCCGCAGCCGACCGACTTGAAGTACCCGTCGGTGGCGGTGATCTTGACGATCGCCGTCCCCGTCACGTTGTCGTTCGCGAGGATCGCGTCCGTGCCGTGGCCGGCGTCCTTCGAGCGCTCCCAGTAGCACGCGGCGTCCTTGTTGCCCGTGGACTTGTAGGTGCCGGGCGCCACGTCGACGCCGACCTTGAACATGCCGCCGTCGCCCTTGAGCGTGGCCGCCGGGGTGCCGGTGGCCTTCGGGTCCACGGCCTCCCAGGCCGAGCAGTCCGTCGACTTGAAGAACTTGTCGCTCTTCTTGATCTCGACGTAGGCCGTGCCCGTCACGTTGTCGTTCGCGAGGATCGAGTCGACCTCGCCGCTGGCGTCCTTCGCGCGCTCCCAGTAGCACATCGCGTCCTTGTTGCCCGTCGAGCGGTACAGGCCCGGCTTCACGTCGGCGCCGACCTCGAAGTCGCCGTCGCCGTCGATCGCGGCGGCCTTCTTCTCCGGCGCCTTCGACGCGGGCGCCCCGCCCTCCGTCGCCTTCCCGGCCGAGGACGCCGACGCCGAGGGCTTCGCCTCGGCGCCCCCCTCGTCGCCGCCCCCGCCCATCGCCGCGCCGACGGCGACGACGACCACGACCGCGCCGGCGGCGGTGAGGACCTTGTGGCGGGCGAACCAGCTGCGCTGCGTCTGAGACTTCGACATGGCTGTGAACACCTTTCAGGTGTCGAGTAATTCTTGGGGGCTCCGTGTTTCGATGACGTAATCACAACAGAGTCTGTGAACCGAGTCAACCAGGTTCACAAGGTTCCACTCGGAACACGCTGTGAAGGGGTCGGGTCGGTATGCTCGTCGTTCACGAATGGATCGACCGGTTCGGGTCGTACGAGCGGGAGGACGGAGGGCGCAGGTGCCCGAGGACAGCGCTACAGAGGTCACCGCCGCCGGCATCGCCCGCCTCGCGGGCGTCGGCAGGGCCGCCGTCAGCAACTGGCGCCGCCGCCACGCCGACTTCCCCAAGCCCGTGGGCGGCACCGAGACCAGCCCCTCCTTCTCCCTCGCCGAGGTCGAGCGCTGGCTCCGCGACCAGGGCAAGCTCGCCGAGGTCCCGCTCCGCGAGCGCGTCTGGCAGCAGCTCGCCGGCCACCCCGCCGGCACCCTCACCGGCCTCGTCCACACCGGCTGCGTCCTGCTCCTCCTGCGCGAGCGGCCCCCCGGCGTCGCCGCCCTCGCCGCCCTCCCCGACCCCCGCTTCACCGAGGCCCTGCCCGGCGCCCTCGAAGAGGTCCTGACCGTCCGCTTCGGCATCCCCCGCGCCGTCCGCACCCCCCTCGCGGACGACCTGGCCCCCGCCGCCCCCCTCTTCCGCGCCGCCCTCGAACTCGCCGCCGAACTCGGCGGCCCCCGGCAGGCCTTCGAGTTCCTCCTCGGCCGCCACCTGGACGCCAACCCCCGCCAGTACACGCTCACCCCGCCGCCGCTCGCCGAACTGATGGCCGCCCTCGCCGCCGCCGCGACCGCGAGCGCCGGCGACCCGCCCGCCGGCGTCCTCCTCGACCCGGCCTCCGGCACCGGCGGCCTGCTCCGGGCCGCCGCCCACCCCGCCACCCTCGCCGTCCAGGACGCCGACCCCGAGCTGGCCGCCCTCTCCGCCCTCCGCCTCGCCCTCCACGGCGACGCCGACATCCGCTCCGCCGCCGGCGACACCCTCCGCGCCGACGCCTTCCCCGACCTGCGCGCCGACACCGTCCTCACCCACCCGCCGTTCAACGAACGCGCCTGGGGCCACGACGAACTCGCCTACGACCCCCGCTGGGAGTACGGCTTCCCCGCCCGCACCGAGTCCGAGCTCGCCTGGGTCCAGCACGCCCTGGCCCGGCTCCGCGACGGCGGCACCGCCGTCCTCCTCATGCCCCCCGCCGTTGCCTCCCGCCGCTCCGGCCGCCGCATCCGCGCCGACCTCCTGCGCCGGGGCGCCCTTCGGGCCGTCATCGCCCTCCCGGCCGGCGCCGCGCCCCCGTACGGCATCCCGCTCCACCTCTGGGTCCTCGTCCGCCCCGCCGCCGACCGCCGCCCCCCGGGCGAGACCCTCTTCGTCGACACCGCCGGACTCGTCCCCGACGCCGGCCGCGACAAACTGCCCTGGACCGCCCTGCAGAACGCGGTCCTCGACGCCTGGGCCGGCCGCGCCGCCGACGACACCCTCGCCCGCGCCGTCCCCGTCATCGACCTCCTCGACGACGAGGTCGACCTCGCCCCCGCCCGCTACCTCACCGCCCCCGACGCGGGCGGGTCCGCCACCGAACTCGCCGCCGTCCGCGACCGCCTGGACGAAACCCTCGTCCGCACCCGCACCCTCGCCCCGGCCCCCGCGCCCGCCCGCCCCGCGCCCCGCCCGCTCACCACCGTCGGCGAACTCGCCCGCACCGGCGCCCTCCAGCTCCGCACCGGCGGCCAGGGCACCGCCCCCGCCGGCCGCGAGGTGCCCGTCCTCACCGAACACGACGTGCTCACCGGCGCCGCCCCCTCCGGCACCCTCCCCGAGGCCGCCGACGGCCAGGCCGAGGAACCCGTCCTCGTCCGCGAGGGCGACGTGGTCGTCCCCGTCCTCGGCGCCGGCCCCGCCGCCCGCGTCGTCGACGCCGCCACCGCCGGCGCCGCCCTCGGCCGCGGCCTCCAGCTGCTCCGCCCCGACCCCGACGCCCTCGACCCCTGGTTCCTCGCCGGATTCCTCCGCGGCACCGCCAACAACCGGCAGGCCAGCAGCTTCGCCTCCACCGCCACCCGGCTCGACGTCCGCCGCCTCCAGCTGCCCCGGCTCCCCCTCGCCGACCAGCGCGGACACGGCGAGCGCTACCGCGCCCTCGCCGACTTCGAGGAGGCCCTGCGGCTCACCGCCCGGCTCGGCGAACAACTCCTCCAGGGCCTCTACGACGGCCTCGCGGACGGAAGCGTTCAGCCCGGGTAGCGGCGGGGCTACTCTCGTAGCGAGATCAGCCGTCCCTGGGGGGAACTCGCATGTACGGACAGATGCCCGCCGCTCCCGCGCCGAGACCCGGCGGCCCGTCCGCCGGCACCGTCGCCGTCCGCGTCCTCATGGCGGCCGGCGTCGTGCTCTCCCTCGGACTGCTCGCCTGGGTGGCGATGCTCCGCCTCGCCATCATGCGCCGCCGCGCCCTCGACTGGGTCCTCTTCTGGACCCAGCTGGCCGCCACCGCCGGCTGCTTCGTGCTCCTCCAGGAGAAGTACGCGGACTCCTGGCTGAGCGACCTCGGCGCCGGCCTGATCCTCGCCATGGGCGCCGCCGTCACCGCCCACTACCTGGCCGCCGACATCCGGCACCACCGCGCGCCCGCCGCACCCGGACCCCACCCGCTCCCGCACGCGCCCGCGTACGGCTACCCGCCCGTGGCCCCGGCGCCCGCGCACCCCCTGCCGGTGAACCCGGCGACCGCCGTCACCGCCCCCGGCCCCTACGCGCCGCAGACCCCGCAGACCCCGCCCACCGCGCCCAACCCGTACGCCGCCACGCCCCCCGCGACCCTCCCGACGCCCCCGCCCACCCCCCGCATCGACCAGGTCCGCGCCGAACTGGACGAGCTCAGCGACCTCCTCCGCAAGGAAGGGGAGAAGTGAACGGCCGGGTCGTCGGCGGACGGTACGAGCTCGCCACCGTCATCGGCCAGGGCGGCATGGGCCAGGTGTGGACCGCGTACGACACCCGGCTCGACCGCCGGGTCGCCGTCAAGCTCCTCAGCCCCGCCGCCCTCACCGGCCCCGCCACCGCCGCCGAGGAACTGCGCCGCCGCTTCGTCCGCGAGTGCCGGGTCACCGCCCACGTCGACCACCCCGGCCTCGTCACCGTCCACGACGCCGGCAGCGACGCCGACGACCTGTACCTCGTCATGCAGTACGTCGACGGCGCCGACCTCGCCGACCACCTCGCCGAGCACGACCCCTACCCCTGGGAGTGGGCCGTCTGCGTCGCCGCCCAGCTCTGCGCGGTCCTCGCCGCCGTCCACGCCGTGCCGATCGTCCACCGCGACCTCAAACCGCGGAACGTGATGGTCCGCCCCGACGGCACCGTCACCGTCCTCGACCTCGGCGTCGCCTCCGTCCTCGACTCCGACACCACCCGCCTCACCCACACCGGCGAACCCATCGGCAGCCCCGCCTACATGGCGCCCGAACAGGCCATGGGCGGCGCCGTCGGCCCGCAGACCGACCTCTACGCCCTCGGCGTCCTGCTCCACGAACTCCTCTCCGGGAACGTGCCGTTCGCCGGCTCCACCGCCCTCGGCGTCCTCCACCGCCACCTGTACGAGCCGCCCCTCCCGCTCCGCCAGGTCCGCCCCGAGGTCCCCGCCGCCCTGGAGGCCCTCGTCCTGCGCCTCCTCGCCAAGGACCCCGCCGCCCGCCCCTCCGGCGCCCACGAGGTGTACGAGACGCTGCTGCCGCTGCTCCCCGCGCGCGGCACCCCCTCCGGCCCCCTCGACCCCACCCGCCCCTTCCTCCGCCCGCACGCCCCCTGGCCCGCCGCCCCCCGCCCGGCCGCCGCCCAGGCCCCGGCCCCGCCCCCCGTCCCGGCCGCCCGCCCCGCCGTCACCGACCCCCGCGTCGCCGCCCCCGCCCCGGCCCCGCCGCCGGTGCCCGCCGCCGCGCCCCGCGGCGCGGACGTCGCCGGCACCGTGGAGGAGGTGAAGCGGCTCCTCGGCGAGGGCGCCCTCACCCAGGCCGTCGACCTGCTCGGCGGGATCCTCCCGGCCGCCGCCGCCGCGCACGGCGAGGCGTCCCCGGTCGTCCGGATCCTGCGCAAGCAGTACGCCTCCACCCTCCTCGACGACGGGCAGTACCGCCGCGCCCTGCCCGAACTGCGCCGGCTCGCCGCCGACGACCCCGGCAACGCCCAGTTCCGCTACGACATCGCGCTCTGCCTGGAACAGCTCGGCGAGACCGCCGACGCGCTGGCCGCCTTCCGCGCCGTCCTCCCCGCCTTCGAGCAGGGCCCCGCCCAGGACCCCGGCCGGGCCTTCGACGTCCGGCGCCGCACCGGGCTGCTGCTCCTCGCGACCGGACGGCACGAGGAGGGCCGGGCGGAACTGCACCGGCTGCTCCTCGACACCGAGCGGCTGTACGGCCCCTACCACCCGCCTGCGGCGGAACTGCGCCGCGTCCTGGACCACCAGCGCCAACTCGGCCGGCAGGGCTGACGGTTCCGCAGCACGGCCGCCGCCGCGAGCGCCAGGAGCGACGCCCCCGCCACCGCCAGGCCGGGCAGCAGTCCCGGAGGGCGGAAGGCGCAGCTCACGCCGGACGCTCCGGTGACCCGCACGGCCAGCAGGCCCGCGTACGGCTCCGGCGCGCCGCCCTCGCAGGTCCAGCCGGGGATCGCGGGGGCGGCCACCACCACGGTGCCGGTCGTGCCCGCCGGGAGGCGGGCGGTGAGCCCCGCCGCCGTGGTGTCCACGGCGTCGGCGGCCCGGTCCCGGAGGGCGGTCACCGCCGCCCCGAGCCGGTCGTGGTCCAGGCAGCCGAGCGCGGCCGGGCCCTTGCCCGCCGGGACCTCCGGCCGGTCGCCGGGGGCGCGCTGGACGCCCAGCGACGTCATCGCGGCCCGCCGCCGGGGGCCGCCGCCGAGCAGCCGGACCGGGGCGCCGGCGCCGAGCCGGGCCTCGCCGGTGCGCTCCGGGGCCCACAGGAACACCTCCGTGCCCACCGGGCAGGGGCCGGTGCCCGCGGGGCGGGTGTAGACCGGGGCGCCGAGGAGGAGTTCCTGGTTGCGGAACGGGTCGGGGCCGAGGACCGGCGCGGCCCCGGGGGGCCGTACCGTCACCAGCGGCAGCCGGGCCGCCGGCCGGACGACCGCGCCGTCGCGCCACCGGGCGCCGACCGCGAACAGCGCGTCCGTCACCGGGTTGTCGAGGCTCTGCAGGTTCCGGCCGCGCGAGGTCCAGCCGCCGCCGAGGGCGGTGAGCAGGTCGGTGAGGACGGCGGGGGTGTGGCTGCTGTAGTAGGCGGCACCCTGGCCGCCGAGGAGCAGCGGGTCGTTGCCGGCGACCTGGGGCCGGCCGGAGTCGGTGCGGTACGCGGGCCAGCCGCCGGCCGCCGCGAGGGCCGCCGCCCGGCGCTGCTGCTCCGGGCCGACGGGCGGGTAGTCGTCGAGGTGCCCGAGGCGCGCGCGGTCGGCGTACGCGGTGGTCGCGGCGGCCTGGCCGAGGACGGTGCCGGTGACGAGCAGCGCGGCGACGACGGCGTACCGGCGGCTGCGGGGGAGCGCGAGGGCGCCCGCCGCGGCGGCGAGCCCGGCGGCGCCGAGGAGCAGCGCGGGCCGGGTGGCGAGCGCGCTGGGGAGGGCGCCGGCGGTCAGCGCGAGGACCGCGGCGGCGCCGCCGGCGAGGGCCCGGCGGCCGGGCGGGCCGTGCGCGAGTCCGGTGTGGGCGGCGATGACGAGCAGGCCGCACAGGACGAAGGTCTGGCGGTACGGGCTGCCGTTGGGCGTGGCGAAGAGGTGCCACACCAGGTGGGTGGGCCCCCACTGGAGGGAGAGCAGGACGCCGAGGACGAGGCCGGTCCACACCCACCGCTCCCGGCCCGGCACGTCCCGCCGGAAGGCGAGCGTCGCCGCGAGCAGCAGCACCGGGGCGGCGACGAACGCGGCGGGGCTGGAGAAGGCGTACGTCCCCGGCAGCAGCCGGGCCAGCACGTCGGCCGGATCCGCCGCCGCGAAGTCTCGGACGACGCCGGGGTGCGCCTGCCGGGTCGACAGCAGGACGGGGAGGAGCACGGGCGCGGCGAGGCCGACGCCGAGGAGCGCGGACAGCGCGGCGCGCAGCGGCGGGCGCGGGCGGAGCGGGCCGGCCGTCGCCAGGCGGGCGAGGAGGAAGAGGGCGGCGCCGAGGGTCGCCATGTAGGCGGTGTAGAAGTTCGCCGTCCAGCAGACCGCGACGGTGAGCACGGACAGCAGCGGGCGGACGCCCTCGCGGGCCCATTCGGCGACCAGGCACAGCAGCGGGAAGGCGATCAGGCCGTCCAGCCACATCGGGTTGTAGGTGGCCTCGGTGAGCGACCAGCCGCACAGGGCGTAGCCGGCGCCGAGGGCGGCCGGCCACCACCAGGCGGGGGCGGTGGAGAGGCGGCGCAGGAGGAACGCGGTGGCGGCGGCGGCCAGGGCGGTCTTGAGGACGGTGAGCGCGTAGAGGGCGTGTTCGACGTCCGCGCGGGGCGCCAGGGCGACGAGGGGCGCCAGCGGGCTGGACAGGTAGGTGCCGTAGTCGGGGAGGAAGCTGGTGCCCCAGCCCGCCTGCCAGTTCAGCAGCGGGCCGCCGTCGGCGCGGCCGTGCAGCAGGTCCCACAGGTGGGTGTGGAAGGGGAGGAACTGGTTCGCCAGGTCGTTCACGGACCGGTGGCGCGGGCCGAAGGGGAAGACCCGGGCGGCGGCGTCGCCCGCGCAGACGGCGGCGGCGGCGAGCAGCCCGGCGAGGGCGCAGGCGGCGGCCGTGGCGCGGCGCGGGGCGGCCGGGTCCGCGGGGGTGCCGGCGGTGGCGGCGGTGGGACGGATTCGCAGAGCAGTTCGCATGGCGGGTCGAATATCGCAGCGCCGGAGGGGCTCCGGACCGCCGCCGCGGGGCAGTTCACGCAATGGTCGCTCCGCCGTCACCCGTGGGGGGCGGGCGGGTCACCGGTCTGCCTTTGGGTGTCGGGTGTGCTGCTCTCTCTCGTCGTCCCCTGCTTCAACGAGGAGGACGTCCTCGCCCGCTTCCACTCCCATGTGACGAAGGAACTCGACGCCCTGGAGGGCGAGTTCGAGATCGTCTACGTGGACGACGGAAGCCGCGACCGGACCCTCCCGATCCTGCGGGACCTCGCCGCCGCCGACCCCGCCCGGGTCCGCTTCGTCTCCTTCAGCCGCAACTTCGGCAAGGAGGCCGCCATGCTGGCCGGCCTCCGGCACGCGGCCGGCGACGCCGTCGTCATCATGGACGCCGACCTCCAGCACCCGCCGGAGCTGGTGCACCGGATGGTCGCGCTGCACGCCGAGGGGTACGACCAGGTCGTCGCCCGCCGCACCCGCGAGGGCGACCGGGTCACCCGCACCCTCACCGCCCGCCTCTACTACTGGGCGATCAACCGGCTCGTCGACGTGGAACTCGTCGACGGCGTCGGCGACTTCCGGCTGTTGTCGCGGCGCACGGTGGACGCGATCCTCGGGCTCGGCGAATACAACCGCTTCTCGAAGGGCCTGTTCTCCTGGGTCGGGTTCCGCACCACGACCTTCGCCTACGAGAACGCGGTGCGCGAGGAGGGCCGGTCCAAGTGGACCTTCGGCAAGCTCCTCAACTACGGCCTCGACGGCCTGCTCTCCTTCAACAACAAGCCGCTGCGCGCCGCCGTCTACCTCGGCCTGCTGCTGGTCTCGCTCGCCCTCGCCTACGCCGGCTGGATCGTCGCCGACGCGCTCGCGCACGGCGTCGACACGCCCGGCTACGTCACCCTGCTGGTCGCCGTGACCGCGCTGGCCGGCGTGCAGATGGTCATGGTGGGCCTGATCGGCGAGTACGTCGGCCGCATCTACTACGAGGTGAAGCGCCGGCCGCACTACCTGGTGGCCGAGACGCACGCGGGCCGCGAGAAGGAGGACGCCCGGGCCGACACCCGGGCGGCGGGTGCCTCGTTGTGGGAGACGGTCGTCCGGAAGTGACCCCGGTGACGCGGTGACGCGGAAGTTGTCCCCGCGAAGTGGTGGCTACGGTCCCGGCGACTCCCTACCATCGATCACCGCAAGGTCGTCCAACTGACGCACGACCAGCCCGGGAGGCTCCTTTGCACCGCCGCGACCGCCGCCACGCCCGCTCCGCGCCCCGCCGCACCGCGCTCGTCCTCTCCGCCGCGCTCCTCGCCGCGGCCCCGCTGCTCACCGCGTGCGGCGGCGAGGCCCATCCAGGGGCGGCGGCGGTCGTCGGGGGCGAGCGGATCGACGTCGCGAGCCTCCAGGCCGAGGTGAAGGCCGCCCGGGACGCCCAGTCGGCGTCCCCGCAGGCCGCCCAGCTGATCGCCGCGACCGGCGACCTCGGCCGGCAGAAGCTCAACGGCATGATCTTCGACCGCATCCTCGGCCGGGTCGCCGCCGACCAGGGCGTCTCCGCCAGCCGCGCCGAACTCCAGGAGACCCGCGAGGCGTTCGTCCGGGAGAACGGCGGCGAGGAGGGCCTGGAGGCCGTCCTCCTCCAGCAGCAGGGCGTCGCCCCCGGCCAGATCGACGACGTCGTCCGGCGCAACGTCCTCATGACGAAGATCATCGAGAAGCAGGGGATCACCGAGACCCCCGAGGGCCAGCAGAAGCTCCAGGAGCTGTTCGCCGCCGCGTCGAAGTCCCTCGACATCGACGTGAACCCGCGCTACGGCGCCTGGGACGACACCAAGGTCCAGCTCGACACCGGCGCCGCCACCGCCCCCTGGCTGACCAGGGTCACCCAGGGGCAGGGCGCCGCGGGGGCGGAGCAGCTGCCGGGCTGACCCCGCGCCCGGGGTAGGTTCGAAGGGTGACTTCCGAGAACCCCGGCCGCGTCGTCCTGCTCACCGCCAGCCACCGGGTGGCGCCCGGACTGCTGTCCTGGCCCGCCTGGGAGGCGCTGCGGAGCGCCGACCGGGTCCTCTGCCCCGACGAGCACCACCCCCAGCTGCCCTACCTGCGGGAGGCGGGCGTCGCCGTCGAGCACGCCCGCCCCACCGCGGAGGAGCTGGTCGCCGCCTGCGCCGGAGGCCGTACCGTCCTGGTGCTGCCCTCCGGCGAGGGCGACGGCGCGCTCACCGACGGGCTGGCGCGGCTGGCCGGGTCCGGCCGGGTCGCCATGCCCGACCTGGAGCTGCTGCCCGGCTCGTACGACCTGCCGGGCGCCCGCCTCCTCGACCTCGTCCAGGTCATGGACGTCATCCGCCGCCGCTGCCCCTGGTCCTCGCTCCAGACGCACCGGGGCCTCGCCAAGTACGCCATCGAGGAGGCGTACGAGCTGGTCGAGGCGATCGAGGCCGGCGACCGGCACGAGCTGCGCGAGGAGCTGGGGGACGTCCTGCTCCAGGTCGTCTTCCACGCGCGGATCGCCGAGGAGGACGCCGAGGAGCCGTTCTCCGTCGACGACGTGGCCGGGACCCTGGTGGAGAAGCTGATCCAGCGCCACCCGCACATCTTCGGCGACGAGACCGCCGAGACCCCGGAGGACGTGCGCGCCCACTGGCTGGCCGCGAAGGCCGTCGAGAAGGGCCGGGAGTCGGTGACCGACGGGGTGCCGGTCGGGCAGCCGGGGCTGGCGCTGGCCGCGAAGCTCGCGAGCCGGGTCCGCACGGCCGGTCTCGGCGTGCCGCTCCCGGAGGGCACCGGCATCGGCTACGAACTGCTGGCCCTGGCGGTCCGCGCGGAGGCCGAGGGCGTCGACCCGGAGGCGGCGCTGCGGGCGGCGGCCCGGGCGTACCGGGACGCGATCCGGGCGGCCGAAGAGCTGTGAGGCCCGCGGCGGACGGCCCGCCGCCCCGGATCCCGGATGGGTAGTATCCAGAACATGCAGATGAGCGAGGGCGTCGAGTGGGCGCTGCACAGCTGCCTCAACCTGGCCTGGGCCGAGGACGGGGCGGCGGTCACGGCGACCCGGCTCGCCGCCTTCCACGCCCTGCCCGCGGCCTACCTCAACAAGCAGCTCCAGGCCCTCGTCCGGGCCGGGATCCTCACCTCCACCACCGGCCCGCGCGGCGGCTTCCGGCTCGCCCGCGCCCCCGGTGACATCACGGTCCTCGACGTGGTGACCGCGATCGAGGGGCCGCAGGACGCGTTCCGCTGCCAGGAGATCCTGCGGCAGGGCCCGGACGGCCGGGCCGGCGTCGACTACCGCGCGACCTGCGCCATCTCCCGGGCCATGCGCCGCGGCGAGCTGGCCTGGCGCCGGGAGCTCGCCGCACAGACCCTCGCCGACCTCAAGGCGGAGGTGGAGGCGCGGCAGCCGGAGACCCCGGAGCTCACCCGGCGCGGGCTCGCGCGCCGCTGACGGCGTCAGAACCCGCCGGGGGCCCGGGCCGCCGGGTCGTGCCAGCGGACCGCCGGCGGCTGGAGCAGCCACTCGGCACGGGAGGCCGGGCGGGTACCGAACCGGCCGGCCGGCGGCAGGACGTCGTGGCGGGTGCGGGCCGGATCCGCGCCCAGCTCCTCCAGGACCTCCGTGACCTCGGCGAGGAAACCGGGCGGACCGGCCAGGTGCACGTCGTGGTCCGGCCAGCGCCCGCAGGACCGCAGCGCCGTCAGCAGCCGCTCGGTCGCCTGGTCCCGGTGGTGGCGGGGGGCCGCGGTGATCAGGGTGACGCGCAGCCCCGGCAGCCGCGCGGCCAGCCGCTCCAGGTCCGCCCGCCCGTACAGGTACTCGCGGGAGCGCGCCACCATGAAGATCCGGCCCTCGGCCGCCGGGTCCGCGCCGGCCGCCTCCTCCAGCAGCGCCTTGACCGGCGCCCAGCCCGTACCCGCGCATATATAGGTACGGAGCCCGCCCGGCGCCGTCGCCGCCACCGCCGCGCCGCCGGCCGCGCTCAGCCGCAGCGTCTCGCCCGGCCGGACCTCGTCCACCAGCGCCGTGCTCATCGCCCCGCCCCGGACCCGGCTCACGTGCAGGTCGAGCGTGCCGTCCGCGCGGGGCGCGTTGCCGAGCGAGTACGTGCGCCACACGCGCGGCACCCGGAGCGAGCTGACGCCGGCGTACTGGCCCGGGAGATAGGGGAACGGGCGGCGCGGGCGGAGGGTCAGCACCGCCAGGTCGCCGCCGTGCCGCCGGTGCCCGACGACGTCCGCGTCCCACCACGCGGGATCCCCGGCCGCCGCGGACTCCTCCGCGCCCCGCAGCATCAGCTCCGCGACCCGCCCGTACGCCTCCGTCCAGGCCTTCTCCGCCTCCACCGTCCACGCCGACCCCGCCGCGTGCGCGAAGGCGGCCAGCAGGCTCTCGCCGACCGCCGCGTAGAGCGCGGGCGTGGCGAGGAACTTGCGGTGGTCGCGGCCCAGCCGCCCCAGGTAGGCGGCCAGCCCGGGCTCGTCCAGCGCGGTCACCACATAGGTGAGTGCGGCGAACAGCCGGTCCCGCTGCGGGCCCATGTCCTCCGGGAAGAGCTCCCGCACGCCCGGGTTGCGCCAGAACAGGTGCGAGTAGAAGTACGTGACGGCGTGCTCGGCCCGTCTCTCGACGACCGCGAACGTGCTTCTCAGCAAGGGGAGGTCCACGCGGGCAATGTAGGGCACGCGCCGTCACGGCGTGATCACCGGGCGGTGATGACGTCAGGTCGGCCGCGGGGCCGCCGGGGACCGGACGGTACGGTCGGGGCGTGAGTGAAGGACCCGCCCCGACGCCCGGCACGCCCCATGAGCCCCGTACACCCCGTACGCCGGAGGCGTCCGGTACGCCGGGAACGCACCGCACGGACCCCGCCCCGGCCGGCTGCCCGGTCTCCGGAACCGGTGAAGGGCCCGTCCCCGCCCTCTTCAGCTGGGAGTTCGCGAGCGACCCCTACCCGGCGTACGCCTGGCTGCGCGAGCACGCGCCCGTGCACCGCACCACCCTCCCCAGCGGCGTCGAGGCGTGGCTCGTCACCCGGTACGCGGACGCCCGGCAGGCCCTCGCCGACCAGCGGCTCTCCAAGAACCCCGTGCACCACGCCGAACCCGGCAAGACGGGCATCCCGGGCGAGCGCAGCGCCGGCCTGATGACCCACCTGCTCAACATCGACCCGCCGGACCACACCCGGCTGCGGCGGCTCGTGTCCAAGGCGTTCACCCCGCGCCGGGTCGCCGCCTTCGCGCCGCGCGTGCAGGAGCTGGCGGACCGGCTCATCGACTCCTTCGCGGAGCGGGGGAGCGCCGACCTCATCCACGAGTACGCCTTCCCGCTGCCCATCTACGCCATCTGCGACATGCTCGGCGTCCCCGCCGAGGACCAGGACGACTTCCGCGACTGGGCCGGGATGATGATCCGGCACGGCGGAGGACCCCGGGGCGGGGTCGCGCGGTCGGTGAAGAAGATCCGCGGATACCTGGCGGAGCTGATCCACCGCAAGCGGCAGACCCTCGGCGAGGAGGGCGCGGACGACCTCATCTCCGGGCTGATCCGCGCCTCCGACCACGGCGACCACCTCACCGAGGCCGAGGCCGTCGCCATGTGCTTCGTGCTGCTCTTCGCCGGCTTCGAGACGACCATCAACCTCATCGGCAACGGCACCTACGCCCTGCTCCGCAACCCGGAGCAGCGCGCCCTCCTCCAGTCCTCGCTCGCCGCCGGCGAGACCGGGCTCCTGGAGACCGGCGTCGAGGAACTGCTCCGCTACGACGGGCCGGTGGAGCTGGCGACCTGGCGGTACGCCACCACCGACCTCACCCTCGGCGGCCAGGCCGTCCCGGCCGGCGACCCCGTCCTCGTCGTCCTCGCGGCGGCCGACCGCGACCCGGACCGCTTCGGCGCCCCGGACACCCTCGACCTCGCCCGCACCGACAACCAGCACCTCGGGTACGGGCACGGCATCCACTACTGCCTGGGCGCGCCGCTCGCCCGGCTGGAGGGCCAGACCGCGCTCGCCACCCTCCTGACCCGCCTGCCCGACCTGCGGCTCGGCGCCGATCCGGACGAACTGCGGTGGCGCGGCGGGCTCATCATGCGCGGATTGCGCACGCTTCCGGTCGAGTTCACCCCATCCGCACCCCGTCCGCACCCCCGCACGGCGGGTGACGGAGGATCAGAAATGTGATCTTCACGTGATCGCGCGGCCATCGACTTGTGACGGACGTTCGAATGCGGCTACGTTCGCGCCAACGTTCGGCCCGACCCCGGCCGTCCCAGGCGTCACCGCCGACCCGCCGTCACGCGAAAGGCCCCGACATGCTTTCCGGAAACGGACGACACCGTCGACCCCGCCAGGCTCCCGCGATCGTCGTCACCGCCGGAGTGACCGGATCCGCCCTGGCGCTCCCGCTGCTCGCCACCGGATCCGCCTCCGCCGCCGACGCGGCCACCTGGGACCGCGTCGCCGCCTGCGAGTCCGGGGGCCAGTGGAGCGCCAACCTCGGCAACGGGGCCTTCGGCGGGCTCCAGATGACGCAGGAGCTGTGGGAGCGGCACGGCGGACTCGCGTACGCCACCAGCCCCGACCTCGCCAGCCGCGCCCAGCAGATCACCGTCGCCGAGCGGGCCCTGGCCTCCGGCAGCACCGCCTGGGCCACCTGCGCCCCCATCGCCGGCCTGGAGAACGACGGCGAGGCGACCGGCGTGCACCCCGGCCCCGTGGTCCCGCGGGAGGAAGAGGGCGGCGTGGCGCCCGAGTCGAACCGCACCGGCGGCACGCCCGCCGGCACCGACACCGCCACCGCCCCCGCCGAGCGCCCGGCGGCCGGGGAGACCGCGGAGACGTCCGCCCCGGCCACCACGCCGGCCGACTCCACGGGGCGGGCGGAGACCGCGGAGACGGCCGCGGAGACGGAGGAGGCGCGGAAGGCGCCGTCGGGGTCCGCCACGGCCCCGGCGAAGCCCACCTCTCCCACCTCCCCCGACACGTCCACCGCGCCCACGGCCCCCGGGGTCGGCGTCACGCCGCTGCCGGCGACCACCGCGCCCGGCGCCCCGGACGCCTCCACGGGCACGCCCGAGGCCCCGGTCGGCACCCCGGACGGCTCGGGCGCCCCCGTGGCGCCCACCACCCCGGCGGCCCCCGGCACGGAGGGGTCTGACGTGGCGTCGGCCGCGCCCGGGACGGGCAAGCACCGGGGCGAGGCCGCCCCGGAGGAAACCGGCAAGTCGGACACCAGTCAGGAATCCGGGCGACATGCCGCAGCTGCGGACAAGGTCGTATCAACCCCCGTCAACGCGGACGAGGCTGACGCCTACACCGTGCGGCCGGGTGACTCCCTGTCGGAGATCGCGCAGGCGAACGACCTTCCGGGTGGCTGGGATGCCCTCTACGACGCCAACCGCCAGACGGTCGGCACCGACCCGGATCTCATCCTCCCTGGTCAGAGCCTGGAACTGACGGTCCCTTCGTCGGAGAAGTGAGGCCGTTTCAGGGGCGTATGTCCGATTTTGGGAAAGTGAGACATGGGTCTCTTCGCCCCAACTGGCGTGTCACGTCCGCAAACTTTGCTTCCGTCAGCTCTCACCTGCGCAAACGAGGTCTGACGGAGGGCAAGGAAGGGCGTTTTGTCCGTCGTGAGCCTCTTTGAACTTCGAGCACCTGTGTGTCTACGGTCGACACCGCTCGCCACCGCGGGCCCCGTCGACCGAAACGCCGAGTCCTGCCGTCGGCCGCCGGGAACTGTCGTCGCGAAAGCGCCGCAGGCAGGAGTGGGGGACCCAAGGTTCGTGCCGGGCCCGGCCGTCGACAGCGACGGCCGCAGGACCGGCTAGGGGTGAAGCCGCGTGCTAGGACACGCGGCCGGGCGACTCTTCCAGCCCGAACCCGACAGCTCACCTCACAGGCGTCGGTGAAGAGGAAACTCCATGCTGTTCTCCGGCACGGGCAAGCGTCGTCGTCCCTCCAAGGCCACCCGCGTCGTCGCCCTCGTCGGCGTCACCGGCGCGGCCGTCGCCGCCCCGCTGATGGCCGCCGGCACCGCCTCGGCCGCCACCGCCTCCGAGTGGGACCGCGTCGCCCAGTGCGAGTCCGGCGGCAACTGGTCCATCAACACCGGCAACGGCTACTACGGCGGCCTCCAGTTCTCCGCCTCCACGTGGGCCGCGTACGGCGGCACCGCCTACGCCGCCACCGCCGACCAGGCCAGCAAGTCGCAGCAGATCGCCATCGCCGAGAAGGTCCTCGCGGGCCAGGGCAAGGGCGCCTGGCCGAGCTGCGGCGTCGGCCTCTCCTCCGCCTCCTACGACGGCGGCTCCGCCGAGGCCGCTCCGCAGCAGCGGAGCACCCAGCAGCAGAGCACCCAGCAGGCCGCCCCGCGCCAGAGCGCCCCCGAGCGCTCCTCGGAGCAGTCCGCCACCCGCAGCGAGCAGCGCCAGGCCCCGAAGCGCACCGCGCAGGCCGCCCCGCAGGCCGCCGCCAAGAAGACCGTCACCACCCCGACCGGCAAGAAGGTCAAGAAGGGCGACGGCGAGTACAAGGTCGTCGCCGGCGACACCCTCAGCAAGATCGCCGCGGCGCAGGGCGTCGAGGGCGGCTGGGCCGAGCTCTTCGAGCTCAACAAGGACGTCGTCGAGAACGCCGACCTGATCTACCCGGGCCAGCAGCTCCACCTCAAGTAAGGAGCCGCGGTGGCGGTGAGTCCGGCGGCTCACCGGCACCCGACGACCCTCCCGCGGTGACCACCCCGGTCCCGAGCCCCCTTCCCCCGTGGCTCCGGACCGGGGTTCCGGCGTTACCGCCCGGTAGTTCCCGGGTCTTTCGTCCTCCGATGCGTGCTCTTGGGCCCTTTTTCGTCCCAGGGGACGGGCGGTCGGCTGGCCGGAGCGCCGGAGCCGGTTAGGCTCTTGTCGCAAGGCGAACGAGACCTTGCGACCCCTGCGTCACACCTAGCGTCACATCCCAGAAGGAGATGCTCGTGCCGTCCATCGACGTCGTCGTAGCCCGGGAAATCCTGGACTCCCGAGGCAACCCCACGGTCGAGGTCGAGGTCGGCCTCGACGACGGCAGCACCGGCCGTGCTGCCGTGCCGTCCGGTGCCTCCACCGGTGCGTTCGAGGCTCTGGAGCTCCGTGACGGCGACCAGAACCGCTACCTCGGCAAGGGTGTCGAGAAGGCCGTCCTCGCCGTCATCGAGCAGATCGGCCCGGAGCTCGTCGGCTACGACGCCACCGAGCAGCGCCTGATCGACCAGGCCATGTTCGACCTGGACGCCACCCCGGACAAGTCGTCGCTCGGCGCCAACGCCATCCTCGGCGTCTCGCTCGCCGTCGCGCACGCCGCCTCCGAGGCCAGCGACCTCCCGCTCTTCCGCTACCTGGGCGGCCCGAACGCGCACCTGCTGCCCGTTCCGATGATGAACATCCTCAACGGTGGGTCGCACGCCGACTCCAACGTCGACATCCAGGAGTTCATGATCGCCCCGATCGGCGCGGAGTCCTTCTCCGAGGCGCTGCGCTGGGGCACCGAGGTCTACCACACCCTCAAGTCCGTCCTGAAGACCAAGGGCCTGTCCACCGGTCTCGGCGACGAGGGCGGCTTCGCCCCCAACCTCGGCTCCAACCGCGAGGCGCTCGACCTCATCCTGGAGGCCATCAAGCAGGCCGGCTACGTCCCCGGCAAGGACGTCGCCCTCGCCCTGGACGTCGCCGCCTCCGAGTTCTACAAGGACGGCAAGTACCTCTTCGAGGGCAAGGAGCGCTCCGCCGCCGAGATGACGGAGTACTACGAGGAGCTCGTCTCCGCGTACCCGCTCGTCTCCATCGAGGACCCGCTGTTCGAGGACGACTGGGCCGGCTGGAAGGTCATCACCGAGAAGCTCGGCGACAAGGTCCAGCTCGTCGGCGACGACCTCTTCGTCACCAACCCCGAGCGCCTCGCCCGCGGCATCGAGGAGAAGTCCGCCAACGCCCTCCTGGTCAAGGTCAACCAGATCGGCTCGCTGACCGAGACCCTCGACGCCGTCGAGCTCGCCCAGCGCAACGGCTTCAAGTGCATGATGTCCCACCGCTCCGGCGAGACCGAGGACGTCACCATCGCCGACCTCGCCGTCGCCACCAACTGCGGCCAGATCAAGACCGGCGCCCCGGCCCGCTCCGAGCGCGTCGCCAAGTACAACCAGCTGCTGCGCATCGAGGAGATCCTCGACGACGCCGCCGTCTACGCCGGCCGCAGCGCCTTCCCGCGCTTCAAGGGCTGACCTGCCCCGGCACCGCAGTTCCGTCCGTCCCCGCACCCGGTCCCGTACCGTGTGCGGGGACGGACGTGTGAGGGAGACCGGAGACAGGGGAGGCGGCAGGACATGGCCGTGAAGAACGGGGACCGGTTCTCGACCGCGACCCGGCTCAGGCTGATCGGCGAACAGACCGCCGCCCGCGTCTACCGCTCCCAGACCCGGCGCCAGGCCCGCCGCTCCCGGCTCACCGGCCGCGCCGCCTTCCTCGCCCTGGTCGTCTGCTCCCTCGTCGTCGCCCTCGCCTACCCGATACGGAGCTACGTCTCCCAGCAGGGCGAGATCGCCGACCAGGAGCGCAAGGCCGCCGAGGCCGCCCGCCGGGTCGAGGAGCTGCGGGACGAGAAGGCCCGCCTCCAGGACCCCGCGTACGTCCGCCGCCTCGCCCGCGAACACCTCCACTACGTGCTCCCCGGCGAGACCGGCTTCACCGTGAACGACCCCGGGGCGGCCGACCGCCCCCGCGCCGACCAGGGCACGTCCGACCGCCCCTGGTACGACAACCTCTGGGACGGCGTGGACAACGCCGACCGCCGCTGACCGACCCGACTGTAGGACCCACCTTGGAAACGCCCCCTCCGCAGACCGCACGCACCGAGCCCACCGAGGCGGACGTCGCCGCCTTCGAGGCCCAGCTCGGCCGGCCGCCCCGCGGCCTGCGCGCCATCGCGCACCGCTGCCCCTGCGGCAACCCGGACGTCGTCGAGACCGCGCCCCGGCTGCCCGACGGCACCCCCTTCCCGACCACGTACTACCTCACCTGCCCCCGGGCGGCCTCGGCCATCGGCACCCTGGAGGCCAACGGGGTCATGAAGGAGATGCAGGCCCGGCTCGCCACCGACCCGGAGCTCGCCGCCGCCTACCGCGCCGCGCACGAGGACTACCTCGCCCGCCGCGACGCCATCGAGGTCCTGGAGGGCTTCCCCAGCGCCGGCGGCATGCCCGACCGCGTGAAGTGCCTGCACGTCCTCGTCGGCCACGCGCTCGTCGCCGGCCCGGGCGTCAACCCGTTCGGCGACGAGGCCCTGGCCATGCTCCCCGAGTGGTGGGCCAAGGGCCCGTGCGTGAACCCGTGCGCCGAGAAGAAGGAGACCGCGGAATGACCCGGGTCGCCGGAATCGACTGCGGCACCAACTCCATCCGCCTCCTCGTCGCCGACGTGCACCCGGAGACCGGCGAGCTGATCGAGCTGGACCGGCGGATGACGATCGTCCGGCTCGGCCAGGGCGTCGACAAGACCGGCCGGCTCGCCCCCGAGGCGCTGGAGCGGACCTTCGCCGCCTGCCGCGCGTACGCCGCCGTCATCGAGGAGCTGGGCGCCGAGCGGGTCCGCTTCGTCGCCACCTCCGCCTCCCGCGACGCCGAGAACCGGCAGGAGTTCGTCGACGGGGTCGTGTCGATCCTCGGCGTCGAGCCCGAGGTCATCACCGGCGACCAGGAGGCCGCGTTCTCCTTCACCGGCGCCACCGGCGAACTGCGCGGCGACGACCGCCGCCTCGTCGTGGACATCGGCGGCGGCTCCACCGAGTTCGTCGTCGGCAACCGGCACGTCGAGGCCGCCCGCTCCGTCGACATCGGCTGCGTCCGCCTCACCGAGCGGCACGTCCGGCACGACCCGCCGACCGCCGAGGAGGCCGAGGCCATCCGCGCCGACGTGCGCGCCGCCCTCGACCTCGCCGCCGAGACCGTCCCGCTCGACACCGCCGACACCCTCGTCGGCCTGGCCGGCTCCGTCACCACCGTCGCCGCCATCGCCCTCGGGCTGCCGGAGTACGACTCCGAGAAGGTCCACCACTCCCGGATCTCCGCCGCGCAGGTCGCCGAGGTCACCCGCCGGCTCCTCGCCTCCACCCACGACGAGCGGGCCGCGATCCCCGTCGTCCACCCCGGCCGGGTCGACGTCATCGTGGCCGGCGCCCTGGTCCTCCAGGAGATCGTGGAGCGCGTCGGAGCCGCCGAGGTCGTCGTCAGCGAGCACGACATCCTCGATGGGATCGCCCTATCCGTGGCATAGCGGGCAGCTATCGAGGCCCCCGGCGACACCCCGTCGGGAAAGCTTCGTGAAGTTCTTCACAAGGAAAAGGGCCCTGATGGCGCCGAAGGGAGGTCTTCCGGCCTCCCCGGGGGGTCATCAGGGCCCTTTCGCAGGCGCGGAGGCCACTTCGCTCGATGTTTCCATCGTGTGAACGCACCCGCCGGTTCAGCGTTAACGGCGGCTCTCCGGACCAGTTCAGTAGGGGTGAACAACGTTCGCCCCCGCACCCTGGTTCCTTTGCACGACCATGACATGGATCACGTGGGCGGCGGAGTGTAGCAGAGCACCCGCGGAAGCTTGTGAAGGGGCGCACGAGGTGACCCCCGGGGGTGGGTGGATACTCGATGGCATGAGCACCACGGAGCGTCCCAGGATCCTCATCGTAGGCGGCGGGTACGTTGGCCTGTACGCCGCGCGGCGCATCCTCAAGAAGATGCGTTACGCCGAGGCGACCGTCACGGTCGTCGACCCGCGGTCGTACATGACGTACCAGCCCTTCCTCCCCGAAGCCGCCGCCGGCAGCATCTCGCCGCGCCACGTCGTCGTCCCGCTGCGGCGCGTCGTGCGCGGAGCCGAGGTGCTCACCGGCCGGGTCACCACCATCGACCAGGACCGCAAGGTCGCCACGATCGCGCCGCTCGTCGGCGAGGCGTACGAGCTGCCCTTCGACTACCTGGTCATCTCGATGGGTGCCGTCTCCCGCACCTTCCCGATCCCCGGCCTCGCCGAGCAGGGCATCGGCATGAAGGGCATCGAGGAGGCCATCGGGCTGCGCAACCACGTCCTCGAGCAGCTGGACAAGGCCGACTCGACCACCGACGAGGAGGTCCGCCGCAAGGCCCTGACCTTCGTCTTCGTCGGTGGTGGCTTCGCCGGCGCCGAGACCATCGGCGAGGTCGAGGACATGGCCCGCGACGCGGCCAAGTACTACACCAACGTGTCCCGCGAGGACATGCGCTTCATCCTCGTCGACGCCGCCGACAAGATCCTCCCCGAGGTCGGCCCCAAGCTCGGCCAGTACGGCAAGGAGCACCTGGAGAGCCGCGGCATCGAGATCTACCTGGAGACCTCCATGGACTCCTGCGTGGACGGCCACGTCGTGCTCAAGAACGGCCTCGAGGTCGACTCCAGCACCATCGTGTGGACCGCCGGCGTCAAGCCGAACCCGGCGCTCGCCCGCTTCGGCCTGCCGCTCGGCCCCCGCGGCCACGTGGACTGCAACGAGAAGCTCCAGGTCAACGGCCTCGACTACGTCTGGGCCGCCGGCGACAACGCCCAGGTCCCGGACCTCGCCGCCATCAAGGCCGGCGTCCCGGCCGAGCGCGCCTGGTGCCCGCCGAACGCCCAGCACGCCCTGCGCCAGGCCAAGGTCCTCGGCGACAACGTCGTGTCCGGCATGCGCGGTTTCGAGCAGCGCACGTACAGCCACGCCAACAAGGGCGCCGTGGCCGGCCTCGGCCTCCACAAGGGCGTCGCCATGATCGTCATGGGCAAGTTCAAGATCAAGCTCAAGGGCCGTCTCGCCTGGTACATGCACCGTGGCTACCACGGCATGGCGATGCCGACCTTCAACCGCAAGATCCGCGTCTTCGCCGACTGGACCCTCGGCATGTTCCTCAAGCGCGAGGTCGTGTCGCTCGGCGCCATGGAGACGCCGCGCGAGGAGTTCTACGAGGCCGCCAAGCCCGCCCCGGCCCCCGCCGCGGCCCCGGCCCCGGAGAAGGCCAAGGCGTCGTAACACCCCGCAGTACCGAAGGGCCGTCCGTCATCCGTGGTGCGGGCGGCCCTTCGGCGTGCTTTCGGCGCGTTCTGCCGAGTCCTCGCGTCGCGGCGGGATGGGAAATCCCCACCGACGGTGTTCCCTTGATGACGGAAGGACGGCGGACGACAGTCCGGGGCAAGCCACGGAGGTGTGTCACCATGGCCGACGCCGCGACGCGGCTCGCGACTCTCGCCGGGGAACTGCTGGGAAGTCCCCTCCCGGTGCGCCTGCGCGCCTGGGACGGCAGCGAGGCGGGACCCGCGGGAGCCGGTCCGGTTCTCGTGATCAAGGACCGCAGGGCCCTGCGCAGGATGATCTGGAAGCCCGGCGAACTGGGCCTGGCCCGCGCCTGGGTGGCCGGCGAGATCGACGTCGAGGGCGACCTCTACGACGCCCTGGACCGGCTCTCCGGACTGATCTGGGAGCGCGACGGGGAAGCGGCGGGCGGACTGCTCTCCGCCGTCCGCGACCCGCGGATCCGGGCCGCCGGCGCGGCGCTGCTCCGGCTGGCCGGCCCGCTGCCGCCGCCGAAGCCGCCGGCCGAGGAGGTCCGCGCCCGCAGCGGCGGCCGGCACAGCAAGCGCCGCGACCGGCAGGCGATCAGTCACCACTACGACGTCGGCAACGACTTCTACGCCCTGGTCCTCGGCCCGTCGATGGTCTACTCGTGCGCCTACTGGACCGACGGCGGCACCCTGGAGGACGCCCAGCGCGACAAGCTGGACCTGATCGCCCGCAAACTGGCCCTGAAGGAGGGCGACCGGCTGCTCGACGTGGGCTGCGGCTGGGGCTCGATGGCCCTCCACGCCGCCCGCGAGTACGGCGCCCGCGTCGTCGGCATCACCCTCTCCCGCGAGCAGGCCGCCTTCGCCCGCAAGCGGATCGCCGAGGAGGGGCTGACCGACCGGATCGAGATCCGGGTCCAGGACTACCGGGACGTGTCCGACGGGCCGTTCGACGCGATCTCCTCCATCGGCATGGCCGAGCACGTCGGCGCCGTCCGGTACCGCGAGTACGCCGACATCCTGTACGGCCTTCTGAAGCCCGGCGGGCGGCTCCTCAACCACCAGATCGGGCGCCGCCCCGAGCCCGACGAGGAGGCGTACCGGGTCGACCCCTTCATCGACGCGTACGTCTTCCCCGACGGCGAACTCGCCCCCATGGGCCGCACCCTGACGACCCTGGAGGACGCCGGCTTCGAGGTCCGGGACGTCGAGGCGATCCGCGAGCACTACGCGCTGACGCTGCGCCGCTGGGTGGCGAACCTGGAGCGGGACTGGGACCGCGCGGTGCGGCTCACCTCGCCCGGCCGGGCCCGGATCTGGCGGCTCTACATGGCGGCCTCGGCGGTCTCCTTCGAGCGCAACCGGATCGGCGTGAACCAGTTCCTGGCGGTGAAGACGCCCGCCGCCGGGACGAGCGGGCTGCCGCTGCGCTCCCGGGAGTGGACGGAGTAGCGCGAGGGCCGGTGCCCCCTCGGGGACACCGGCCCTCCTTCTCGTACCGCCGGCGCTACTCGGCCTTGATGGCGGTGAGCATGTTCAGCCGGGCGGCGCTGCGGGCCGGCCAGAGCGAGGCCAGCACGCCGACCAGGGCGGCCAGGACCAGGAAGAGTCCGATGCGGTCCCACGGCATGACCAGGCTGTAGCCCGGCAGGCCCGACTCGAAGGTCTTGCCGAGGGCCCAGGCGAGGAAGGTGCCGAGACCGATGCCGACGATCGCGCCGAAGACGGAGATGACCACGGCCTCCAGGCGGACCATGCGCTTCACCCGGCGGCGGTCGAGACCGATCGCGCGGATCATGCCGATCTCCTGCTGCCGCTCGAAGACGGACATCGCGAGGGTGTTGACGACGCCGAGGACGGCGATGATCAGGGCCATCGCGAGCAGGCCGTACATGATGTTGAGCATCAGGTTGATCTGGCCGCCGAGGACGTCGCGGATGTCCTTCTTGTCGAGGACGCTGATGGCCGGGTTGTCGCCCATGGCCTTCATCAGCGCCTGCTCGCCGGCGTCGCCGGCGCCGCCCTCGACGGCGACGTAGATCTCGCGGATGTACTTCTGCGGGTCGTGCGCGTCGAGGAGCTTCGCGTCCATGACGACGGGCGAGAGGGTCTCGGTGCCCTTGTAGAGGGCGGTGACGGTCAGCGTGCCCTTCTTCTTGTCCAGGTACTCGACCGGGACGGTGGAGCCGACCTTCAGACCGCGCTTGGCGGCGGTGTCCTCGGCCACGGCGATCTGGCCCTTGCCGAGGCCGGCCAGCGAGCCCTCCACGTCCTCGAACCGGATGAGCTTCTCGATCTGGCCGGGAGTCACGCCGGAGGCGGCGGTGAACTTCCCGTCGAGTTCGAGGGCGCCGGCCTGCTGCGGGGAGACCGCGGTGACGCCGGGGGCCTTCTCCAGGGCCGCGAGGGCTTCCTTCGACAGGCCGTCGCCGCTGGCCATCGTCACCATGTAGTCGGCCTTGATGCCGTCGACGGTCATCTTGTCGATGGCCTGGCCGCCGCTGACGCCGATCACCGTGAGGCCGGTGACCAGGGTGAGGCCGATGGCGAGCGCGGAGGCGGTGGCGCCGGTGCGGCGCGGGTTGCGGACCGCGTTGAGGCCGGCGAGCTTGCCGGAGATCCCGAAGGCCTTCACGAAGAAGGGGCGGATCAGGGCGATCACGGGCCGGGCCAGGAACGGGATGAGGACGATGACGCCGATGAGGGTGGCGAAGGCGCCGCCCGCGATGATCATGCGGCCTTCGTCGCCGCCCTGGCCGGCGCCGAGCACGATGAGGACGGCGCCGAGGGCGGTGACGGCGGCGCCGATCGCGTTCCGCACGACGAGCGACTTGGTGTTCGGGGTCGCGTGGACGCTGTTCATCGCGGCGACCGGCGGGATCTTCGCGGCGCGGCGGCCGGGCAGCCAGGCGGCGAGCAGGGTGATGAGGACGCCGACGCCGAAGGCGGCGAGGGCCGGGGTGGCGCCCAGGACGAGCTCGCCGTCCGGGACCTTCATCTCGAACGCGGCCATGGCGGAGCGCAGGCCCGCGGCGAGCCCGATGCCGAGGACGTAGCCGACGGCGGAGGCGACCAGGCCGACGATGCCGGCCTCGGCCAGGACGGACCGGGTGATCTGCCGGCGGGAGGCGCCGACGGCGCGCATCAGGGCCAGTTCCTTGGTGCGCTGGGCGACCAGCATGGTGAAGGTGTTGGAGATCAGGAAGACGCCGACGAAGAGCGCGATGCCGGCGAAGCCGAGCAGCATCTGGTTGAGGGTGCCGAGGCTCGACTCGATCTCGCGGGCCTGCTCGTCGGCGAGCTGGGCGCCGGTCTGCGCCGTCGCGGCCTTCGGGACGACCTTCAGGACCTCGTCGCGGAGCTTGTCGTCGTCGGCGCCGGGGGCGGCCGAGACGTTCAGGTCGGAGTAGTAGCCCGGCTTCAGGTACAGCTTCTGGGCGACCGGGCCGTCGAAGACGACCAGGCTGCCGCCGGCGTTGACGGCGCCGTCCTCGGTGGTGAAGACGCCGGCGAGGGTGTACTCCTTCACCGGCCCGTTGGTGGCGACCCGGACCCGCTCGCCGACCTGGTAGCCGCCCTTGTCGGCGGTCTCCTTGTCGAGGGCGATCTGGTCCGCGGCGGCGGGGCCGTGTCCGGCGGTGAAGGCGAGGGCCGGGTCCTCGCCGTCGGGGCCGGGGGCGAAGTTGGTGCCCTTGTTGGACCAGCCGGAGCCGATCAGCTTGCCCTTCGCGTCCGGCACGCCGGCGAAGCCGTCGACGCGCGGCTGGACGCGGGTGACGCCGTCGAGCCGGGCGACCTTGTCGACGGTGGCCTGGGAGAGCCCGGGGTTCTTCGCGGCCTCCTCCGGGTCGGGCCGCAGGCTGACGGCGACGGCCACGTCGTCGTAGCTCTTCGCGGACTGGCCGCGGAACGCCTGGGAGAGGGTGTCGGTGAAGACGAGGGTGCCGGACACGAAGGCGACGCCGAGCATGACGGCGAGCACGGTCATCAGCAGCCGCGCCTTGTGCGCGAGGACGTTGCGCAGGGCGGTACGGAACATGGATGGGGTCCTGGAGGAAGGCGGGGCG
The DNA here is from genome assembly GCF_042797055.1 of Streptomyces sp. NPDC057854. Classification (NCBI taxonomy): domain Bacteria; kingdom Bacillati; phylum Actinomycetota; class Actinomycetes; order Kitasatosporales; family Streptomycetaceae; genus Streptomyces; species Streptomyces sp. NPDC057854. The sequence goes on along the minus strand of NZ_JBHVMF010000002.1, from coordinate 116,804 downwards.
GAAGTCGGGTGCGGGGCCCGCGGCGCGCGGCGGCGCCGGGCGGGGACCGCGGCGTCAGCTCGTACGGCCCTTGGCGTCGAACGCCTTCATGCGGTCGAGGACGCCGTCGGCGGTGGGCCGCAGCATCTCGTCGACGATCCGGCCGTCGGCCAGGAAGATCACGCGGTCGGCGTAGGAGGCGGCGACGGGGTCGTGGGTGACCATGACGACGGTCTGGCCGAGCTCGCGGACCGAGTTGCGGAGGAAGCCGAGGACCTCGGCGCCGGAGCGCGAGTCGAGGTTTCCGGTGGGCTCGTCGCCGAAGACGATCTCGGGCCGGGAGGCGAGGGCGCGGGCGACGGCGACGCGCTGCTGCTGGCCGCCGGAGAGCTCGGTCGGGCGGTGCTTGAGCCGGCCGGAGAGGCCGAGCATGTCGATGACCTGCTGGACCCACGCCTGGTCGGGCTTGCGGCCGGCGATGTCCATGGGGAGCGTGATGTTCTCCATGGCGGTCAGGGTCGGCAGCAGGTTGAACGCCTGGAAGATGAAGCCGATCTTGTCCCGGCGGAGCTGGGTGAGGTGCTTGTCCTTGAGGGTGGACAGCTCGGTGTCGCCGATACGGACGGAGCCGGAGGAGAAGGAGTCGAGGCCGGCGACGCAGTGCATGAGCGTCGACTTGCCGGAGCCGGAGGGGCCCATGATCGCGGTGAACTCGCCCTGCCGGAAGTCGACGCTGACCCGGTCGAGCGCGACCACCTGGGTCTCGCCCTCTCCGTAGACCTTCGTGAGCTCCGTGGCGCGGGCGGCCACCGCGGTGGTGCGGGGCACGGTGGGGGTGGTGGTCACGAGGGGGACTCCTGTCACGACGATGGATCACGGCGGCCCCGGAATCGCGGTCCCGGGAACCACTCCATCGTTTCGGACGTTCCCGCCCGGGTCGTCCGCCCACGTGCCCGTTCCGGGGGCCGCCTTGGGTCGGACCGGACCCCCCGGGGGTCCTCCTCTGGTATGACGGCGACCCCGGCGGCGGACGTGACACACATGCGGCGAGATCTGGTCAATCCGGGGGTGGCGGCTTTGCGCCTGCGACCCCGGTCACAGTTCGCGAAAAGGCCGCCGACCTGCGCTGACGCACCCTCAGACGTCAATAAAATAAGACAACATCGGTCGCTCGTTCCGCTGAACGAGGGAAGGGCCCCGATAGGCTCCTGTGCCAACGCGGAGCATCGCGGCAACGCCCGGATGGTGGAATAGCAGACACGGCGAGCTTAAACCTCGCTGGCCTTCGGGCCGTACCGGTTCAAGTCCGGTTCCGGGCACCAACCAGGTAAGGGCCTCTCACCTGGGAAAACAACCTAGCTCCGCCTGAAAGTCGCCCCCGCGTGGGAACCGCTTGGGAACCGCGCGGCTACAGTCATGCCATGGCGAGCGTGCATCCGCGGAAGAACCGCGACGGAGAGATCACCAGCTACCAGGTGAAATGGCGAGACGCGAACCGCCGGCCCGGGGACCCCCAGTGGGCCACGGAGAAGTTCGACGGGGACGACGAGGGCGCGGCGGCGGCGCACATCTTCAAGCAGGCCGTCGACGAGGCCGGGCAGCGGTGGCCGGCCGGATGGGTCAAGGGCCGCGGATACATCGCGGCCGAGGAGCCCGGGGCGGACGCCGACGAGCAGTACCGGTTCAGGGTCTACGCCACCAACATCATCAACCTGAAGACGGGCATCGAGGAGCACTACCGTCGGGCGTGCCTGCGCGAGCTGGAGATGTACCTCGTCCCCACCTTCGGCGAGTGCGACGTCCGCAGCACCGAACACTTCTCCAGCGACACCGTGCGCGCCTGGGTCCGGACCCTCGAACAGACGAGGGTCCGCAAGGGCCGCGGCCCCAAGAACCGGAAGATGTCCCCGAAGACCATCCGGAACCTCCACGGGCTGCTGTCCTCCATCCTCGCCGAGGCGGTCAAGGCCGAGCCTCCGCTCCGTGCCCGCAACCCCTGCGAGCACACCAAGCTCCCCAGGCGGGACGACGGCGGCACGTCGGCGGCCGACGAGGACATCGAGTACCTGACCCCTCAGGAGGTGACGGCCATCCGGGACCGGCTCACCCTGCGCCAGGACCGGCTCATGGTGGAGGTGGCGTACGGAACCGGCGTCCGCTACTCCGAACTCACGGCGCTGGCGCCGTACCTGCTCGTCGACGACGACCCCGCGCGCGTGCGGCTGCGGATACATCGGGCCTGGAAGCGCGACGGCGAGGGCGGCTACTACATCGGCATGCCCAAGTCGGCACGAGGCCGGCGGACCATCCGGCTCAGCACCTCCGTCATCGAGGCCCTGGCCGAACTGAGGCGGGTCGACCAGCTGGACGACGAGGACCTCTACTTCCGCGGCGACCAGGGGCAGCGCCTTCACTACAGCACCTTCGCCGACCGGTGGCATCGCGCGGTACGCAAGGCGAAGGAGGACCAGCTGCTGCCCGCGTACAAGCGTCCGACGCCACACGACCTCCGTCACAGTCACGCGTCCGCGCTCATCAGCGCCGGTCACTCGCTCACCTACGTACAGCGCCGCCTCGGCCACGAGTCGATCAAGACGACCTCGGACCTCTACGGACACCTCCTGCCCGAGGCTGACGACGACGCCATGGAGACCATCGAGACGTCGCTCCGCGGCGGCCGTACGACGCTCCGGGCCGTCGCCTCGGCGTAGCCGCCGCAGACGCAGCGACGCCCCGGCGGCGGGCCGTAGAACACGGCCTCGACCGCCAGGGCGTCGGCGACGCGGGGCTCTACCCCCAAAGAACCCAGGCGGCACCGGACGTAGCGGCGGCACCCACCAGGGCGCCGGCTGCGATCAGCTTCGTACCGAGCCGGGGCGCCGACGGAAGGTCGACCGCGGGGGCGCCCTTGGCGGTGCCGAGGACGCGCTCAATCCGCAGGCACGCTACCTCGGCGCGCAGGCTGTCGATCTGGCCCCGCAGGGACCGGTACATGCACCACAAGACAACGGCCGTACCCAGGGCGATCACCCCGAGCAGCAGCACACGGACGACGTCCGACACGTTCCTACCCACCTACCTCGGCCGCGGCCGACTTGCAGATCCCCCCCGTGCGCGATGCGCTCGGGCCTGTGACGCTCACCCGCCAGGTGGGGCTGGCCGGTGAGCAGCGAAGCGGTGTCAGCCCCACCCGGGGTCGGCGAGCTGCTCGGCCGTCGGGGACGGCTCGGCGGTGGGGAGGACGGTCGGCTCGGGAGCCGGGCGGCCCCATCCGGGGTCGGCCGCCGCCGTGCCCGCGAGCGTGACCCCCATGGCCGAAAGCAGGACGCTGAGAATGGTTACGGTCACCTTCTGTCGCACGGCAACTCCTCTGTGCTAGGGGTGTTAAATCGAACGCACGTACGCATTCGCGATTTCCCCCTAGGCTGACATGCTCGAAGGTGGTATGCCAGGGGCATAGTCGGCGCAATATCGGCAGGTCCGATTCCGGACAGAAACCAGATGTGAGGTACGGAAATGCTCCCAGAGAGCGAAGTCACCCTGACGGACGGTGACGTGGCGGCCTATCAGGCGGCTGCGGAAGGGCGCCCGGTCGACCCCATGCAGGCTGAGCGCCTCGTCCGGCTCGGCCTCGTGTCTCGCGTCGGCGGCCAGCTGCGCGCCCTCGACCCGCAGCTCGCGGTCCACGGGCTCCTCAGCGCCCACCGGGCCACCCTGGAGCGGGCCCTCCGGGAGATGGATCAGATGCCGGCCCTGGCCGCCCTCTCGGAGCACTACGCGCCGACCCGCTGCTACGGCGGCCCCGCCAGCGAACTGATCCAGAGCCGGGCGGGCATGAACGCGGAGATCGGCGCCGCACTCAGCGACACCACGAGCGAGCTGCTCACGGTGCAGCCGGGCCGCCCCGAGAGCCGGGACCCGGCGGTATACCGCGAGGGAATCGCCCGGGCGCGCCGGCTCCTGGAGCGAGGCGTAGCGGTGCGCTCGCTCTACTCCTCTGCGGCCCTGGAGCACGGCCCCACGCGCGAATACTGCGACCTGCTCATCGAGGGCGGCGCCGAGGTGCGGGTTGCCTACGACCTTCCGCCGCGGATGGTCCTCACCGGGAACCACCTGTTCGTGGACAACATCGCGGCGCAGCCGGCCGACCCCGACTCGGGGTGGCACGTCACCGACATTGCCGGTGTCTCCTTCGCCCGGGCCGTTTACGAGCTGTACTGGGCCCGGGCCACGCCCTGGCAGACCGCAGCCGCCGCCCTGTCTCAGGCCGTCACGACGCGCCAGCAGCGCGCCGTCCTCCGGGGCCTGGCCGAGGGACGCACCCAGGGCGCCGTCGGCGTACAGCTGGAGATCAGCGAGCGTGAGGTGCGAAGGGAGCTGACGAGCGTCCGGAAGAAGCTCGGCCTGAAGTCCACCTACGCGCTGCTGTACTGGTGGGCGACGTCTCCGGATCACGGCATCCCGTGACCCGAGGGGGTCCCAGGTAACCAGTCAGGGCATACGCATGCCGTTGAAGATCAAAAAATGCGACACTGCTGACGCTGACAAATGATCTTCAACGGCTCGACGGTTTCCGGGTGCGTCAAGAACACCCGAACTGGGTCAAACAGAAGAGACGGGAGGTCGGCGCCCGGATCCGCGGGCGCCGCCTCCGCGCGAACCTCACCCAGGAGAGGCTCGCTGAACGGTCCGCCATCGACCGTCGAACCCTGCAACGCATCGAGGCCGGCGACAGCGACCCGCGCTACGGCGATCTGCTTCTGATCGCGGAGGCGCTGGGCGTCGAGTTCGCCGACCTCGTGGGGTGTGCTCCGGCCGGGGGCTGACCGGCCGGAGCACGTCTCACACCCCGCGATGTGGGACCCGGGTCGGACGCGGGGAATCACTCCGGCCCGGGTGGTCTGCTGCTACAGGGCGGGCTGCCCGCTGCCCGGGCACGTCTCGGTGCCGGTGCCCGCCCGCTGGTGCATCGCGGTCGGCTGGCCGGGCTCGGCGCCGACGCCGGCCCCGCAGACGGGGCAGGAGCCTTCCAGCATCCCGGGGTCGAATCGCATGATCAGTTCCTCCTGTGCGTAGGTGGTGCTGACGGTGGTGCGATGTGCGCTCCCCGGTCGGTGCCGGGGAGGGTCTAGAGCTGGCGCGCGAAGATGCGCGAGCCGTCGTAGAAGCTGAGCGTGGCGCCGCGCTGGGACCCCGCACCCTCGCGAGCGGACCACCGCTCGATCCGCGAGATCTCCGGGCACTCGGCCTGTGCGAGCACAGCCGCCAGCCACTCCTCAGGCGAGCTGGCCGCCGCCGGGTCCCCCAGGTGCGGGACGGGTGCCCCAGTCACCGGCTCGTCTGCGAATCCCTCGTGCTTGGCACCGTCGGGCAGCTGCCCGGTGAACTGCCAGCGGGTCTCACCTGACGAGGTCGTGATGGCCAGCCCGAAGGGGTGCTTACTGTCGCCGGCCTCGGCAAGCGTCTGCACGCGGCTGACCGTCGGGTGGTTCTTCACGACGTCGAGGACGTAGTCGATGAATCGCTGGGGGCGCATTTGTGATCATTTCCTCTCGCGGGCGGCCCGCCCATCCTATGGAGTGAGGGGCGGCGGTCCGGGGAGTCAGCGGGTGATGCCGTAGGTGATAGCGGCGAGAATCCCGAGGACGGCCAGCAAGTACAGGGCTTCGAGCCCCCGCTGGCTCACCGGGGACCGGTGGGTATGGGCGGAAGGTCGGGCCGCCCGACGAAGCCGACGCGGGGCGCCTCCTCGTGGCACGGGCAGTCGCAGCGGCGCGCCTTGACGATGACGATGCCGTGGACGCGGACCTCGGCTGTCCGGCACGAGATGTGCACGCCGAGCTGGCAGTCAGGTTGCAGTATCGCCGTCACGACGGCACCGGCTCGGTGGCGCGGAGGCCGCGCTGCTCCCGGCACGGGGCGCACGCAAACCGGTGCTCACCCACTGGGGCGGCAGTGGACGACGGCCCGGCATGAAAGTCGCACCACCGGCCGGCCCGGCACCGGGGGCAGGAGCACGGCGGGAAGCCGCGGCCCACCGGGGCGTCGAGCGGCTTGACCACCTGCGTATGGGATACGGGCTCGCGGGTGCCGTCGGCGAGCACGCGGTACACCTTGATCGTCATCATGCCGTGGCTCCGATCGCCGCTCAGCAGGGACGGCATGACGGTAGGAGCCTGCTGTGCACGCACACCAGCGATGTGCACCGCTGTGCACAGATTCCCCCGGCCTGTGGGCATGACGCGTTCGCACCCTTGACCGTGGGCCCGTACGACGCCACGTTGGTGCACATCAGTGCACACCCCTACGAGGGAGGCCGACGATGCCCCTACAGTTCATCGGCGTGGACCCGGAGTCCGGACAGACCGGTAGCCCCACGATCTGGGTCGACGACAGGACGGGCGACCTCATCGCCCAGAGCTACATCGCCGACGAGCAGACCCGCGCCGAGTGCATCGAGAAGAACGCGCCCGGCCACGAGAAGGTAGTCCCCGTCGGCGAGGCCATCATCCGGATCCCCGCCAACATGATCCAGATCCTGAAGGAGGCGATCGATGCCGCAGAACGAGCCGCGGTTCGGTGAACTCCTGGCCGGCACTCGCCGGTCGGCCATCCACCTGGAGCTCCGGGACATCTACGCAGTCCCCGACGAGGCCGACGACTACCGGCGCTGGCGCGAGACCGGCGAGCGCGACATCGACCCGGCCTCACCGTACTGGGCGCCCTGGGTCGCGATGGTCCGGGCCGCCACCGCCCGCGGGGTCGCCATGCGGCGGGTGCGCGTCGTCTCCGAGCCGGTGAGCGACTACATCCGGTACGAGCACGCCGGCACCGCCGTGAACGTGTCCGCAGGCGAGGACGTGCGATGGCTCCCCCGGGACCAGGCGGTCGGGCTTCTCCTGCCCGTCGTGGACGGCTGGCTCTTCGACGGCGAGCAGCTGCTCCTCAACCACTTCGATGGTGACGGCCGGTGGGCGGTGCGGCCGATGGAACTGCGCACCGACCCCGACCTGGTTCGCGCGTACGCCGACGCGGTCGAGACACTGTGGGCCCGTGCGATCCCGCACGACCAGTACAAGATCCGGTAGCAGGAGCCTCCATGTCCGTCTCCCCGTCGTCCTCGGCGCAGACCGCCCGCGAGGGTGTCGCGCGCCAGCTGCGCGAGCTGCGCCAGGACGCGGGGCTGACGCTCGTCCAGCTCGCTACGGCCTGCGGGTGGAGCCACTCCAAGGCCAGTCGGATCGAGAACGCGAAGACCCCGCCGGCCGCCGTCGACATCGTCGCCTGGTGCCGGGCCTGCGCCGCCGACGGCCGGGCGCCCGACCTCGTCGCCCTCTCCCGGGACGCCGAGACCATGTACCAGGAGTGGAGGAAACGCGCCCGCGGCGGCCTCCGCCAGATCCAGACCAGCTACCAACGTCTCTTCGACTCCACCCGCCTCTTCCGGGTTTACTCCCCGACCCTCGTCCCCGGCTTCCTCCAGACCGAGGGGTACACCCGCGCCCTGCTCTCCAGCAACGCCCGGCTGCTCGGCGTCCCCGACGACTCCGCCGAGGCCGCCGCCGCCCGCGCGGACCGCAGCCAGATCATCCACCGGGCCGGCCGCCGCTTCGTCTTCGTCATCGAGGAGAGCGTCCTCCGCCACCAGCTGGGGACGGCCGACGACATGGCCGCCCAGCTCGGCCACCTGCTCACGGCGGGCGCACTGCCGGCGGTCTCCCTCGGCATCATCCCCATGGGAGCGCCCCGGACCCTGTGGCCGCAGGAGGTGTTCCACCTGTACGACGACACGCTCGCCTCCGTCGAACTGCTCACCGCGGAGGTGAACGTCACGCAGCCGTCGGAGGTCGCCCTCTACGAGACGGCGTTCGAGGAGCTTCGCAGCATGGCGGTGTACGGCGCCGAGGCCCGCGCCTTGGTCGTCGCCGCGATCGACGCGCTCCCCACACAGGAGCCTGGCGCGGCCTAGAAACGACGAAGCCGCCCCCCCGCCCACGCGCAAGACGCAGGAGGGGGGCGGCGGTTACTGCTGGATGAGCGGGTAGATGAGCCCGGCAAGGGCGACGAGGACGGCGAGGGAGGGAAGCGGCCAGCGGGAGCGCTCCAGGCTGTCGAGGCGGTTGTCGTGGTCGTCGAGCCGCTTGTCGGTCTGGTCGCCACGCTGGACCAGGAGCGCAAGGGAGCCGTCCGTCCGGGCGAACCCGGCCTCCATAGTTCCGCGGAGCTTCTCCAGCTCCAGGGCGACGTTCGCGGACTCGGAGGGCGTCATCGTGAGCCCCCCGCGTCCCGCGCGGCGGCGCGGCGCAGTGCCTCGCCGAGGTCTCGCTCCAGCGCGGGCGCGGCGGCGGTCGGCTTCTCGTACGCGGGCGGGCGGGCCCAGCCGAGGAGGATGCCGGAGACGAGCCGGAGCGGCTCCCAGCCGATGCGCTCGGCACCGGCCTCGGCCGCGCGGAGGGCCACGTAGTAGACGAGCGTGACGGCGGCGGTGATGCCGCCGGCGAGCGCGGTGGAGTCGACCTCGGCGCCGACGGCGCCGGTGACGGTCAGGATCCATCCGGCGAGGAGCGGGACGACCGTGCGGAGGATGCTGGCGAGCAGGTTCACGGAGGCGCCTTTCACTTCGAGGTGCGGGGGACGCGGAGCGCGGCCCAGGACGAGGGACCGGGCCAGCCGTCGGCGTCGTCGCCGCGGTAGCCGAGCTTGCGCTGCCACGCGGCGTAGGACTGGCGGTCGGCCTCCGTCCAGCGGGGGCCCGGGCCGGAGCGGTACCGGCCGCATCCCTCGGCGACGAGGCGGCGGCCCATCGCGGTGACGATCGGCGAGTTGGGGCTCTTCCGGAAGAACGCGGTGCCGGGGAACGGCTCGTAGCGCGGAGCCGGCGGCGGGGTGGGTTTGGGGACGGCCGGCCGCGCCGGGTCGACGCCGAGGCGCCGCTGGACGCGCTCGCGCATGGCGGGCATGCCGAAGCCCTTCGGGTCGGACTTCCAGTCGGACCACTCCAGGTGGCCGATGACGGACCGGGCGCCCCAGCCGTGCGCGCGGCACAGGGCGGCGGAGACCCGCTCGATGGCGAGCAGCTGCTCGGCGGGCCACGGGTCGGTGCCGTTGCCGAGGTTGATGCACTCGAACCCGTAGAAGCGGGAGTTACCGTCGACGGCGCCCGGGCTGCCCTGGTGGACGCGCGGGGCCGGCGGGCGGTCGCCGTAGGTCTCGGTGATGACGGCCTGGAGGACGGACGGGTCGCCGCCGCCCGCGTGGTTCGCGCGGCCGTTCCCGACGAGGTGCACGGTGCCGTCCTTGGCGATCACGCCGTGGCACAGCGGGCCCGGCAGGCCCTCGTACCCGTCGAAGCACAGGGCGACGGACGACGCGGTGCCCGAGCTCACGGTGTGGTGGATCATCACGCCGGAGACGGGGCCCCAGGAGCCGGCGCCGTTGCGGTTGTGGGTGCGCCATCCGGGGTGTTCCACCACGGTGACGCCTTCGGCGCGGAGCGCGGCAACGAGCCGGTCCGCGGACAGGGGTGTGGCCATGAGAGGGGCCTCCAGGTACGCGAAAGCCCCGGCCAGTCGGCGCGGGGCAGCGGGTGCAGACGGGTCAGATGGGGTTGGTGAAGCAGAGGTCATCGAGCCAGATCGTGGTGGGGTTGGCGGCGTTGATGGGCACGCTGCCGGTGAGGGCGCCCGTGGTGAGCAGGCCGAGCCGGATGGGGTAGTGGGCGGAGTTCGCGCCGTACACCTCGTCGCCGTGCTCGGTGCCGGGCCGGTAGGGCGAGTTGAAGGTGAAGAGCGTCGCGGTCGTGTTGACCATGTTCACGGCGCCCGTGTTGTTGATGCGGCCCTCGTAGCGCCACTGGAGGCTGCCCATGACGCGCTCGATGCGCATCCGCGGGGTCTTGGCCGGATTGGCCGTGAACCCGCTCTGGAACGCGCCCAGCGACGCCAGGGGGGTCCAGTCCATGACCACTTCGATGAGGCGGGTGGCGAGCTTGTCGGCGGTGACGACCTCGCCCGCGTAGAAGGGGACGTAGGGCATGGGTCCTCCTAGAGGGCGACGATCATGGGCTGGAAGAGCTGTACGGCGCTGCCCGCCGTGTGGCTCTTGGCCACGCCGTTGACGGCGCGGACGACGGTCGCGCGCTGCGGGGTGTCCATGAGGAGGTCGTCGTAGCGGACGGTCGGGGCGGTGTTGGTGTTGCCGGTGGCGAGGATGCTGCGGCAGCCGACCGACCCGGCCACCGTGAGGGTGGTGTCGGTGGCGGTGACGTGCCAGACGCCGGGCTCGATGTCGGCCGCTGGCCAGACGCGGGCCCGGAGCGTGGATCCCCGAACCTCGAACCGCAGCCGCAACGCGGCGCCGGCGGTGTAGGTGTAGGGGGTGGTCACGGTGGCGAGGGTGGACTCGACACCGGCCGCGCGCTCGCGCAGCGCGAGGATGACGGTCCCGGCCGGGGTGAACTCCACCCGCGCGTAATACAGGCTGTCGACGTCGACGACGCGGGCGACCAGGCCGCCGAAGATGCTGCCGCCGGTCGCGACCGCGCTCGGGGAGAGCGAGACCGACATGGCGACGTCGCGGTAGGCCGCGGCCACGGTGGTGCGGCGGCTGACGTTCACGGTGGTGAGGGTGTGGACGCCGGCGCCGGAGCTGACGGAGTAGTCGGATGCGGTCCCGCCTGCCTGTGCCCAGGCGCCGCCGGCGTCGGCCGTGCCCCAGCCGCTGGCGACCGTGCGCGCGAAGGAGTCGGCGAGGCCCGCGGCGAGGGCGGTGACCCGGATGCGTTCACCTCCCATCGTCAGGTCGAACGGGAACTCGCCGGGGTGGGTGGCGGTGCGGATCCAGGGCGGTCCCTGCGTGGTGACGAGAACGAGGGACGTGTCCGCCGGGGCCACGGTGGCGCCGAGCTGGCAGCCGGCGGTGTCCGCGCGGCCGTATACGGGGTCGTCTGCGACGCCGATGGCCCACGGGCGGCCGGGGTCGCACACGAACGTGATTGCCCAGCGCTCGGGGCCGATGTCCTCGGTGTAGCCGCGGATCAGGAGGTCGACGTCGTCGGGCCCGTACTCGCGGGGCAGGCCGGTCAGCCGCAGGAGGTCGCCGACGTCGGCCGTGAGGATGTCGGCGAGGAGCGGGGCGACGCGCGGGTTGGCGAGGTCGATGGTGACCCGCGGGTAGCGCAGGCCGTCGACCGTGCCGAGGTGGAGCCGCCACCACGCCTGTCCCAGGGTCTGGTCGTCGGCCGCGAGCGACAAGGTCACGCCCTCGTCGTAGCGGCCCACACCGGCCGGCGGGTCCTGTACGGACAGCGGGCCCTCGGGGAGGACGGCCGTATGCTCGCTGCCGCCGTCCCGTTTCGCGGTGACCTCGTTGCGGATGAGGCGGTCGGCGTCCGCCGGACGCAGGCCGCTGATCACGCCGGCGTCGTAGGCGAGCGTGATGGCGGGCGCCTGGGTGTAGAGGCTGGTCCGGGTCCGGTAGAGCAGCGCGCGAGCGTCCCGGCGGTCCAGGAGGAGGCCGAGGTCCGCATTGCTCGCGGTCTCCAGGATGTCGAGGTAGGCGTCCATCTCCTGTGCGCCGAGCGGCTCGGAGACGTCCGGGGTGCCGTCGCAGCTGGCGGTGATGCCCTGCTCGGCGGAGACGCGCAGGATCCGTTCTGCGGCCGGCTCCCCGGTGTGCCCGAGCATGGCCTGGTACATGTCTGCCGCCGGGGGCCGGTCGGCGCCCCAGTAGGTCAGGTAGCCGACGCTGACCGGCGCCGCCCCGTCGAGCAGGTTCATCACGAAGATCGTGGCGACGTAGGCGAGTTGTGTGGTCGGGACGGTCCAGCTGTCGGCTCCCCGCTGGACCCCGTCGATGAACAGGCCCCAGTAGGCGAGTCCCGCGATGTTCTCGACGGCGAGCCTGAGGTGATGCGGGCGCCCGTCGAAGAGGTCGGCGGCGGGGATGTAGACGTAGTCCGGGCCCTCGGCGGTGCCTGCGTTGCTCGGGGCGACGCGGACCCGCGCGTTCGCCGGGTCGACCTCGACCGTCCACACCCACTGGTTGCCCTCCGTGCCGCTGTCGACGAAGTGGTACAGCTCGGGTCCCGGGTCGGTGCCGGCGCCCGTACGTACCCAGTCGACGGCCCAGGAGTTGGCGGCGGTCGACGAGGCGGGACACTTCGCGTCCAGCCGCGACGCTCCGCCCGTGTCGGCCTGGAGCACCGGCTCGATCCACTCGGCGATCTGCCCTTTGCCCCATGAGAGCTTGGTGTTCGCGCTGGCCTGGACGAGGAGCGCATTGGTGCCGATGAGCGGGGCGCCGGCGGCGGCCTCGGGCCCGTCGGTGAGCGGCCAGCACTCGATCGGCCCGGCCGCGAGGATCGCCCGCCGCAAGGCGGACTGCAGCGGTTTTCGGCCGGTGCCGAGGCGCCGCAGGATCCCGGCCGGTGTCACCTTCACCACCGAGTCGCCGCCGGAGATGTGCCGCTCGGGCGGCCACGCGGGCACCTCGCCCTCAATGCGGGTGTGGACGTTGGACAGAGCTGCAGCCCCGCTCAGCGTCCACACCCGGTTGCCGTTGTCCTGGAACGAGGGGGCGCCGGCGGTGCCCTGGACGCTCGGGCGGACGTCGACCTTCAGCGCGGCCCCGTCGTAGACCTGGACGCCGTGGACACGGCCGTTGAGGCGGCCGAGGCTGTAGAAGTCGCCGCTGGGCACGTAGGGGATCTCGGAGTCGCCGATCTCCAGACCTGCGGTGCCGTCGAAGAGGCTGGTGGTGCCGGCCAGGACCACCGGGTCGCCGAGCTGAGACCAGCGGTCGCCCATCCGGCGGGCGATGTAGAACCGGACGACGCAGTTGCCGGCGCCATTGTTGACGTCGAGGACGGCGCGGACGGCGAGCCGCTGGCCCGCCTGGGCGGGCACGGGAACGGTGGAGACTGCGTACCGGAGCGATGCCTCCGCGCCCGTCGGCCACCAGCCGAGCTCCAGCCGCTGGACCTCGGAGTCGCTCCGGTACGGGCCGATGCAGAACACCCACGCCTGCTGGCTGCCGACGACGGCGGCGCGGGAGACGAGCGCCGCCGACTGCGTCCAGTCGTTGGGCTGGATGTCCGCGCGGACGTCGAGGTCGCCTGTCACCGTGAGCCCCGGGTGATCCGGGGTGGTCACCCGGGCGAACTGCTCGGCCGGCAGGAGCAGGGACGGCCCGCCGCCGGCCACCGTGAAGCGGAGCGGCGTGTTGCGCCCGACCTTCCCGTACACGGGGGAGGTCGGGTCGTACACGGACAGCTCGCCGCCCCGGTTGCCGAGGGTCATGGTGGCCGCGGTCGGCTCGGCGCGGGTGCCGGCCCCGGACAGACCGCGCGTGATGGACACGGCGTCGGCCTCGCGGACGCTGATGGGGTGCCACGCGCCGTCGTAGTAGATCTCTGCGGTGCGCGGCGGCGGGAGCGCCATGGGGGTTACTCCTCTCCGAGGCGGATCACGGACCCTGCGGCCCGGGTCTGGACGGTGTCCTTGAAGAAGCGGACGAAGCTGTCTTGTCCGCCGGTGACGTCGAGGACGACGCGGACCTCCTGGGGGCCGCTGCTGCCGACCTGGACGACCGGCCGGGCGACGCTGCGGAGCATCCCGTCGAGGACCGACAGCGGGAGGACGGCCTCCTGCTCGCGGCCCTCGCCGATCATCGCCAGCGTCGGGCCGGTGGTGACGCCGCCCTCGGCGAGGTACGGGATGTAGGGGATGTAGCCGATGCTCACCCCGGGGATCTTGTTGGCGCCGCCGATCAGCAACGTGTTGATGAACTCGATGCCCTTGTTGACCAGGAAGATGGCGCCGTTGAGCGCGGCCTTGAGGCCGGCGGAGATGAAGTTCCACAGGCCCGAGCCGATGCTGGCCAGCTGCCCGGGGACGCCGCGGAACCAGTTGATCAGGTCGTTCCACATCTGCTCGACGTGGGTGAGACCGGAGTCGACCCAGCCGGGGACGGTGACGACGAAGAAGTGGCCGATGGGCTCGAACACGTTGCGGCGCAGCCAGTTCCAGCCGTCGGAGAACACGCGGCTGACGTCGCCCCAGAACTCGGCCGCCTTCTCCTTCGTCCAGTCCCAGGACTCGGACGCGCCCTTGGAGATGGCGTCCCAGGTCTCGGCCGACGTCTCCTTGGTCCAGTCCCAGGCGTCCCCCAGGCCGCCGGTGATCGCGTCCCACGTCTCCAGCGTGACCTTTTTGATCTCGTCCCAGTAGACGATCACGAGGACGATGGCGGCGATCACGGCGAGGATGCCCGCGATGATCCACGTGCCGGGCCAGGCGAAGAGGGCGGTGTTCCACGCCCACTGGGCGACGGTGAGTACGCCGACGACGACGGCGAGGCCGAGCAGGCCGCCGATGAGCGCGCGGAGCAGCTCGGGGTTGTCCCCGGCCCAGTCGGAGAACGCACTCAGGACGGGGAGGAGGACCTCGCCGAGGGTGGTGGACAGGTCCCGCCAGACCGCCTCCATGGTTTGGGACTCCTCCATGGCGCCGGTGGCGCGCTCGGCGGCGCCGGCGGCCTCGTCCATTCCGGTGGCGGCGGCTGCGGTCGCGGGGTCCATCGCCCATACGGCGTCGGCGCCCTCGCCCGCCATGTCGCCGAAGAGCTGGACGCCGAGCGCGGCTTGCTTGGCGGGGTCCTTGATGCCCCGGAGGGCGGTGAGGGTGGTGCTCAGGGCCTGCTCGGCGGCGGGGCCGCCTTCGCCGATGGCCTTGAGCATGGCCTTGCTGTCGAGGCCGAGGGCCTTGAACCCCTCGGCCGCGCGGTCGGTTTCCTCCGAGGTGATCCGGGCGAACTCATGGATCACGTCGGCGGCCTGGTCGATGTCGCGGCCACCGGCGGCGGCGTACTGGCCGAGCATCCCGAACGCGGTCTCGGCGCTGAGGCCGAGCCGCTGGAAGTGCTTGCCGTACTCGTTGATGGTCGCGGGGATGTCGGCAATCATCGACGTCGGCAGGGTCTGTGCCGCGCGGGTCAGGACGTCGAAGGCGTGCTTGCCGTCCTTGGCGAGGCCGAGGTCAATGAGCCGCCCGGCGGCGGTTGCCGACTCGCCGACGTCCATCTCGAACGTCTCGCCCAGCATGATGGCCGACTTGGTGAGGCCGGCGAGTTCCTCGTCGCCGACCTTCCCGAGGCCGCCCATGGCCTGGATCACGCCGGACATGGCGTCGGAGACGCCGCCCATCGAGTCGGAGAACCCGGCGGAGTACACCTCGCCGGCGACCTTGCCCGCGCGGTCGGCCTCCTCTTTCGTGAGCCCGAGCTGGTTCGTGAGCTTGGTCGTGGCGGCCTTGGCGTCCATCGCCTGGCTGAGGCCGGCGGCGAACGCGCCGCCCACGGCCACGCCGGCGGCGCCGGCGGCGATGCCCTGGAAGCTGCCGCCGATGTCCTGCGCGGCCTGGTCGGCGCCCTGCGCGGCCTGGTCGGCGGAGGTGCCAATGTCGGCGACCGCGTCGGCCGCGCGGTCGGCGGCCTGCGCGACCTCGCGGCCCATCTGGTCCGCGGAGTCCCCGATGTCGGCCATCGACCGGTCGACCTCGGCGGACGCCTCCTGTGCCCCGTTCGCCAGCTCGGCCGGGTCGATGCCGACCTGGACGAGCAGCTCGTCGAGAACCGTCACGGCTTCTCCTTCCGCAGGTCGGCGCCTCGCAGGTGGGCGTTCATGGCCGTGACGGTGGCGAGCATCTGCTCCCACGGCTGTTCACGGGCCGCGCCCTGGTCCCACTTCGGCATGAAGTCGGCCGGCCGGGCCGCCCGGCCGCGGGTGCGGGCGGTGTTGGCGACCGTGGCCGTGGTGATGGAGTGGAGGAGGTCCAACCGCTCGGGGCCGAGGATCCCAGCGACCTGCTCGTAGGCCATCCACTCCGTGAGCTCGGCCGAGGAGATGCGGGCGAGGAGCTCGCCCACGGTCATGCCGAGGTGCGCCGCTAGGCGGAAGTGGAACCGGCGCTCGGGCCGGTTCCGGAGTTTCCCGCCGCGTCCTCCACGGCGCCGTCCTGGAGGCCGGACAGGCGCCGGGCGACGCGGGCGAGCCGCTCCAGGACGGCGCCGTTCTTCGCGCCGAGAACGGCGATCTCCTTGGGGCTGTAGAGCTTCTGGCCGTCCTCGTCGACGAGGCAGCGGGCGAGGAGCTTGGCGGTCTGGTCGTCGAGGACGACGCCGCGGGGCTTGCCGTCCGGGCCGAGACGGACCAGCGAGCTCTGGTAGGCGTTGCGGTCGGTGCCGGACATGCCGACGACGCGGACCTCGCCGCCCCACTCGGGTACGGGGACGTCCTCGTGCGCGGTGTCGTCGGCCTGGTCGATCTGGGCGCGGTTGAGCAGTGCCATGGGGTGTGGTCCGTTCTAGGCGAGGGTGGGCTTGCCGGCGACCTTGTAGGTGAGGCTGGCGGTGAGCTTGTCGTCGATGGGGGCGGTGGCCTGGAAGGCGGTGAGGATCCCGGGGAAGGTCCAGGCGGTGTTGCCGGGGTCGGGGAAGACGATCCGGTAGTTGCGGGGGTTCTCGTCGCTCAGGTCGGCGACCAGGGAGTCGTGAGCCGCCGGGTCGTAGTTCAGGTCGATGGTCACCTCGCCGCCGTCCTTCAGGCCGCCGACGGACTCCATCCAGGCGTCCGGGGAGTCGTGGGCGGTCACGTCGATGACGCTGCGGGTCAGGCTCGGGGCGGCGATGTTGTTGACGTTCGCGAGCGCGGAGAACACCTCGGTCGGGGTGGCTCCGTCGCCGCGCAGGAACTGGGTACCGAAGGCGTCGATACCGGCCATGTGGGCCTCCTAGGTGGGCTGTTCGGTGACGACGCGGTAGCGCAGGACGACATGGCGGATGTCGCCCGGCGGTTCCGGGTCGGTGAGGGTCTGGCCGAACTCGTACCGGGTCGCCACGTGGTGGGCCCCGGCGAGGGTGAGCGGCTGGTGGTCGAGGAGCGCGGTGATCCGGGCGGCGATGGCCAGTCCCTTGGCGTGCCCGCGCGCCCGCGTCCATACGTGCAGGGTGACGACGGTCTCGCGGCCGAGGCCGGCCACCGTGTTGTCGGGGGTCTCGATGGCCTCGCCGACCGTGACGTAGGGGAAGGCGACGTCCTCGGGGACGTAGTCGTAGACGCCGGTGATCAGGGCGGACAGCTGCTCGTCGCCGGTGAGCCGGGCGTAGACGGCGGCCTGGACGGGGAACATCGGGGATGGTGCCGTCATCGGATCGCCTTGTTGATCTCGGCCGCGACCCGGTCCGGGAAGCGGCGGCGCTCGGCCTCGGCGGCAGGCAGGAGCGACGGCTGCGCCGCCCGCCGGCGGGTGCCGAGCTCGGGGTACTTGGCGTAGGAGTGCTCGGGCAGCCACCACCCGACATCGGCGCGCAGACGGTTCGTCGCGAGGCGGCTGCCAGCGCCCTCGGCGAGCGCCCGGGTGTCCTTGCGGACGTTGGCCCGGACGTCACCGACGATGGCGTCAGCCGACTCCGCGAGCGCTCGGGCGCACGCCTGCTCGATCGCGTCGGGCAGGCGCCCGAGCTGCTGCTGCACGGAGGGCAGACCGCGGACCCGCACGCGGACGGGATTCCTCGTCCGGCGGCGGGCCATCAGGTGCCGAGCTCCAGGACGGCGACCTTGACCGAGGTCACCGCGTCGTAGGTGATGGCGGCCCGGCCGGCCGAGTTGGCGAAGAGCCGCGGCAGAGGCAGGAGCCCGACCTTTCCGGCGGCGACGGTGAGGGTGGCGTCGGCGATGCCGAGGCCGGACACGGTCCCCGGGGTGGCGATGGTCACCGTGTGGGGCGAGGCGTCGTTGTTCTGGACCCACAGGAAGCGGCCGGGGCCGCACGGGGCGGTGTCGCCGCCGCTGGCCGCCGCGACACCGGCGGCGGCGAGGTCGTTGACGCCGCCGAGGACGGGAACGGCGGTCAGGGTGAGAGCGGCCACGGTCAGCCTCCTTCGGACTGGGTGAGCTCGACGAGAGCCTTCGAGTAGATGGGGCGGGACGGCTGGACGACGGACTGCACCCGGAACCGCTGCTCCTGGCCGAGCGCGTCGGCGCCGCGCAGTTCGTCGCCGCGGCGCACGTCCGCGCGCGGCGCCACGTACACGTTGTGGGAATGGCGCGAGCCGGACTGCTGCGCGATGAGCCGTTCGGTCGGGCTCGGCTGGTCGACCTTGGCCCGCACGGTGCCGACGAGGGCGAGGGTGGTCTCCTCGCCGCCGGCGCCGTCCGGGACGGTGGCCGTCCGCCACACCTGGAGGGTCCGGTCGTAGTACCGGCCGGGCCCGCTCACCGGGACCTCAGCAGCTGCGCGCCGCCCCCGAAACGCGCCTCCAGTCGCTCGCGCCAGTACTGCGGGAGGTCCATGTCGGAGATCCGTCCGTCGGACCCATAGGAGACGGAGTAGTCGCCGATCCGCTCCTGGGTGATGCTCTGGGCGGCCAGGCCCGTGCCGTCGGCGCTGGAGCGGTACGCGGCGACCGCGCCGGCCACCATGCGGCAGACGAGGTCGACGATGTCGGCGGGGACCTCGGGCAGGCCGTGGGTGTAGGTGACCTCGACCTCGGCGGTGTCGCCGGGGCCGGTCCAGCCGGCCGCCCGGTACAGGCGGCCGGACCGGATGAGCCAGTCGGTCACCGCCTGGCCGTCGATGGCGACCGCGGCGACGGCCAGCAGCGGCGGGCCGGGCAGCCGCAGCCGCTGCCCGGGCTCGCCCTCGACGAGGACGGTGGAGGTGGTCTGGGAGATCGGGGCCCCGGCCGCCTCCCGGACGGCGGCCGAGGCGGCGTCCAGGGCCGAGGCGACGAACGGCTCCTCGGCCGGCTCGATGGCGAGGCCGCGGACGGTGAGGTCGTCGGTGGTCGCCAGGGGTGCGAGCGCCACGGGTCACCTCCTCGTCAGCTGCACATCTCGATGAGGTCGGCCTTGGTGTAGTTCTCGGCGTCCTCGCGGGACATGAGCCGGGCGCGGACGACGTGGTCGATCCACTCCGCCTTCGGGGCGGCCTGCGCGGGCTTGCCGATGCCGTCGCCAGCTGTCCCCGGCGGCTGTGCGCCGGCAGCGGCCGAGTCCTCGCCGGTGGTGGTCCCGCCGGTCGCGCGCGGCTCCGTGTCGGGTTCCTGCTCGGTGACCAGGCGCCACTCGCCGGACGCGAGCTTGGCCTGGATCTCCGGCGGCTCGAACGGCCGGCCCACGGTGAGGAGGGCCGGGGCGCCGCCGGAGCCGATGATCCTGATCTGGTCTCCGGTACGCATCAGATGATCACATCCGCAGCGGCGAGGCCGGTGGGGCGGGTGACCTTGGCGCCGTAGAGGTGCAGGCCCTTGACGAGGTCGGCGAACCGCTTCTCCATCCGGGCGCTCTCGGTCTTGTTGATCTGCTCGGCGTAGCTCGTCGCGCCGGCATACCCGGCGATGATGAGCTTGCCCGCGCCCGCGCCGGGGCCGTTCGGCGCGTTGTTGGACATGCGGATGGAGAATCCGGCGGCGGCGCCGACGAGGCCGTTCTCGCGGGTCTCCGCGGCGAGCGCGTCACCGGCCGAGACGAACCGCGGGTCCTTCAGCAGCAGGCCGTGGAACTTCGGGGTGACGACCACCCACCGGCCCTCGTGCGGGACGTCGGACTCGTTCAGCTTCACGCCGAGGTCGACCAGGAGGTCGTAGGCGGCGGACGCGGTGGCGAGGGTCTGCTCGGCGATCAGGTTCCCTGCGGCCACGCCGGTGGCCATGAGGCCGGCCACGTACTGGTCGGCGACGTCGCGGAGCTTGTACCCGGCCTTGCGGGTCTGCTCGGAGATGACCCGGCCGCCGGAGCGAGCCTGCCGCTTCTCGACGTCGTCCATCTCGAACGCGAAGTACTTCGACTGGTTGATGACGAGGGTCTGCGCGGAGTCGTCGACGTCCTCCACGGTGATGTCCGTGTGGGCGGTGTAGGTGCCGATCGTCGGGTCGGCGAGACCGACGATCTGGACGGTGTCGCCGTACTGGGCGATGTCGCCCTCATAGTCCCTGTTCACGACGCCGGGGGCGGCGTAGACGAGGGACTTCTCCAGGGTCACGAGCAGCTCGGCTGCTACGACCTCGGGAACGAACGCGGTCACTGCCATGGTGGTGGGTTCCTCTCAGGGGTCAGTCGGACCCGAGCAGATCGGCGAGTCGGCCCTCGTCGCGGGCCTTGAGGATCTGCTGCGGGGTCATGGTCTTGAGGTCCTGCTTGGTGAGCTGCTTCAGCTGGGGCGCCGTGCGCGCCGCTCCGCCGTCGCCGGTGCCCTGGAATCTGCGGGCCGGTGCGGCGCCGAGGTAGGGCTTGGCCTTGAGGAGGCCGGTGATGGCCTCCTCGATCTCGTCGGGATCGATCTCGCCGTCGTCGCCGACCTCGAACTGGTCGAGGTCGAGGAACCGGAAGGCGTCCGCCGGGTCGGAGAGGCGGCCCTTGGCCGCCGCGCGGATCTCGGCCTTGAGGATGCGGCCGTTGGCCTTCGCGAGCGCGCTGGCTTCGGCCTGGCGGCGGGCCTGCTCGGTCTCGTCGGCGCCGTCCTTGGCGGCAAGCTGCTGCTCCAGCTCGCGGCGCTTGGCCCGTTCGGTCTGCCACTTCGACTTCATCGAGTCGAGGGCGCGCTTGCCCGGCTCGCCGAGCTGCTCGGCGCCGGCCGGGTCGCCATCGTCGCTGTCGTCGCCCTGGCCGCTGTCGGTGGAGGCGTCCGGCTGCTCGTCGCCCTGGCCGTCGTCGTCCGGCTGCTCGTCGGTCTCCTCCTCGGTGCCGCCGCTGGCGTACAGGAGCGGGGAGTAGGGGCCAGTCTCGTAGGGGTGTGCCCAGCCGGGCGCGTGCGCGCGGGGGCGGCGGGGCAGGGTGGAGCGGTTCATGCGGATCTCCCGTTGCGGGTGCGGGCCCGCGCATTGCGCGCGGGCGGGGTCAGACGATGTAGCCGTGCAGGCGCAGGAGGCGGAGCGCGTGGTCGCGGTCGCCGTCGGCCTGGCGGTAGATCTCCTCGGGCATGAGGCGTGGCTGGCGGGCCCGCGCGCGGGCCGTGGATTGTGCGCCGTACCGCTGCCCGCTGGTCTTCGCGGTGGCGCCGAGCCGCTGTCCGGCGATGCCGCGGCGGGTGGTGCCCTCGGTGGTCGTGAGGATGCGCTGTCCGTAGACCACTGCCGAGGCCATGCCGCGGCGGGCGTTGACGACTTGAGCGATGTCGGCGCCGTCGTCGATGGCCTTGACCGCGGCCTCGCCGAAGGTGCGCTTCTTCTCGGCGGCCGACATGCCGTCGTAGACGTCCTTGGCGTCGACCGGCTGGGGGCGGTGCTGGCGGGTCACCGGCTCCATGCCGCAGTGACAGCGCGGGTGCCGAGCGAAAGCTTTGGACACGCCGTACTCGCGGCCGGCCAGGACGATGCACCGCGAGCACGCGCCGCCCTCGACGACGCGAATGTACGAGGTGACCGCGGGGCGGGCGGTCATGCCGACCGAGTCGGCCGCCCGCCCCGCGTCCGCGATGGCCGTGCGGGTGACGACGTCGAGGACGGCGGCGCCCCGGGCCATCGCGTGGGCCACGGGCACATCGCGGTTGAGCTCGGCGAGGGTGGACAGCATCGGCGCGAGCAGCGCGTCGGCGAGCGGGAGCCCGGCGCCGGTGACCCCGGCGAACATCTCAGGGACGAGCTGGCCGTCGCTGTCCTCCTCGCCGGTCGCCTCCAGCAGCGCGTACAGCCACGGATCGGTTGCGCGCGCGGTCGCCAGCTGGCCGGCGGAGACCACGGCGAGGACCCGCGAGAGGAGCGCGAGCCACGAGGCCCGGACGGACAGCGGGTCGACCTGCCGCCACATCTCCGCGACCGCGCGGGCGGCGGCCTCGGAGACCCGTTCGCGGGCCCGCTGGTGGGCGACGGCCTCGGGGGTGGGGCTCATGCCGCAGCCTCGACGGCGTCGGCCTCCTCGGCGTCGGCGGCGGGCCCGTCGGCGGCCGGCGGGGTGGCGCCGACGAGCTGGCGGGACAGCTCGGTGACCGGGTCCATGGCGACCTCGGCCTCCTTCATCGCGAGGACGTCGGAGACCTCGGTCGGTGTGAGCCCGTACCGCAGCGCCAGCCACTCGAAGGGGAACCCGAGCTGCTTCAGCTTGAGCAGCGCGTCGGCCATCTGCGCGTGGCTGCGGGACTCGGCGTCCGCCCACAGCACGCTGCCTGCCGCCATCGCCTTCGCCTTCTCGGTCTCCCCGCGGGCGAGGAGGATGAGCTGGGCCATCTCGCGCAGGGCCTGCCCGAACCAGAGCTGTTTCTCCTGGACCCGCTTGACGAGACCGGTCTCCGCGGCGATGAGCGCGCCCTCGGCCAGGTTGGCCATCTTCCCCACGAGGTAGTGCTGCGGGGTGCGGGTCTGCGCGGCGAGGTGGCCGACGGCGATCTCGATGACCTCGGTGTAGGCGGCGAGGTTGGCGGCCTGCCACTCGGCGATCCGGGCGTCTTTGCCGGTGATCCACGCGACCCGGTCGATCTGGAACTTGTCGAGGTCGACGGGTTCCTTGCCGATGATCTCGCCCTGGCTGTTCAGCTTCGGGAGCATCGGGCGTTCGGCACCGAGGACGACGCGCTGCGGGAAGCTGGCGTAGTCGGACGCGGTGAAGAGCTGTGCCCACAGCAGGTTGATGGCGTCCTGCATGGCGATCACGCCGCGCACGTCCGAGATGGGGTCCTCGGTCAGCATCGGCCGGTTGGGGAGCTCGATCATCGGCACACGCCGCATGGGGTTCGGCTGCGGGTTGGGCTCGGCCTCACCCATGTCGCGGGGCGTCCAGGTCTTGAGCTCCTCGTCGACCGCTTCCATCTGCGGGCTCTTGTCGGAGCGGGAAATGTAGGGGCGCTCGAACTTCCACACCTCGTTGGGCAGGTAGAGGGTGGCGTAGTCGACCGCGCCGTCCTGCCAGCGCTTGAGCGCGGCCCGTCGGCGGCGCCGCGAGCCGGGCTCGTAGGCCACGATGCACTGCGCCGCGTCCTCGAACGTGACGACGGGGGTGTCCTCATCGTCCGGGTCGCCCCACACCAGGACGAAGCTGCGCGCGGAGTTGATCGCGCCGAGGAACCCCAACTGCGAGTCGGCGTCCAGGCCGTTGACCTGCCACACCCGCCACAGTTCCTTGTCGGCCTCCGCCTCGCCGGCGAGCTTGAACCCGTTGACGGTGAGCCGCTCGACGGGCGAGTCCGCGACGACCTGGACCCAGTTGTCGGAGAAGTCTCGGTAGCGGTCTCCGTGGAACTTCGCGAACTCGGCCGACGCGAACTTGAGCGGCTGGTCGCCACGGTAGTACGCGGTCGTCACGTCGATGCCTGCGCGCCGCCGCTGGAGCTCCTGCTCCAGGAGCGAGACGAGCTGGAGGGCCTGTGCCTCCGTGGCCATGAGGACCTCCTCAGCTGCCGTAGTAGTAGGACTCGACCCGCTCGGCCAGGCCGGCGGCGATGACGTCGCCGAGCGCCTCATGGGCGAGGATGCTGGCGACGGTGACGTCGATCTTCTGGGTGGGGCTGGCCTTCCTCAGGACGTACCGGTTGCTGGGCCGGGCCGCCGAGCGGGTGTTGGCGATGTGCGTCTCGGTGATCTCGCAGCCGTCGTGCGTGAACGCGGCGCCGTCGCTGTTGCGCTTGACGACGTCGGTCTTCAGCCGCTCGGCCGCCGAGTGCATCTGGATCACGCGCCGGGTGTACCAGCGGATCACCCGCTCCTCGCCGTACTTGTCCACCCACTCGTCAACCTCGGTCTCCCAGTAAGGGGGGTCCGCGTACAGCCGGACGACGTCGTACCGGGTCATCAGCTGGTCCATCGCGGCCCGCACCTCCGCGCGCGGGACCTGCCCGCCGTGGTCCTCGGGGTTCCAGATCGTCGGCAGGTCATCCGGCCCGTACAGCGGGGTGAACTGGTAGCCGTCCATCGTCTCGGCGCGGATCGCGGTCCAGTCGTCCATATCCGAGCCGTCGAAACCGAGCACCACCCGCGTGAACGGGCGGACCCGCCGCGGCGCCGCCTTCGCCGCCCACTTCGCGCCGTCGAGCCACGACGCCGAGCCGGCCACCGGCCGGTTGCCGAAGAACCGTTCGGCCTGCGCCGGGTCCTCCTCCATGAGCTCGGCAGTCTCGGCCTCAATGGCGTCCAGGTCGACGTGCGCGGACCCGGCGTAGACGATGGTGTGGATCTTCCGGCGGTCCCGCTTGCTGCCGTAGCTCAGGGTCTTCGGCGCCTGCGGGTGGTACTTGAAGACGTCCTTTACCTTCGCCTCCGAGGTCGTCTGCGCGACGCTCTTCTCGCTCGGGTCCCACGCGTTGGTGGTCTCCATGCTCCTGCCGCCCATGCCGGCGGCACCGCGGCGCTGCGTCTCAGCCACCCGGCGGAGCTTGTTCGCCGCGGTGTAGAGGCCGGTCTCGTCTTGGAGGGCGAAGATGATCGGGTTGCCGAGCCGGGACAGCGCCGACGAGGTGACGGTGTCGATCCGGCCGTCGTCGCCGACCCGGGTGAACTCCTCGCCCACCCGCATAATCTCAGCGAGCGGACCTCGCTTGATCATCGACTGAAGCGGCCGGTAGACGTTCGCGACCTGGTCCTCGGACGTGGCCGTGAGCTGGATGAGCGGTGTGGGCCACGGGGTGCCCATCGGCTCTCCAGCCTCGTACCGGTACCACCACCCGCACCCGCACCCGTGATCCGAGCAGCGGTAGAGCTCGCCGCCGCGGGCCCACCCGTCGAAGACGACGGGTCCGGCCGCCTCGGCCAGGACGATCGCAGCGGACCAGGGGCCTTTGCCAGTCTTCTGCGGGGCGACGATCTGCGAGCGGCGGTAGTGGAAGGCGGGCGCCAGCTGGCCCACGCGCGCGCCCGGGCGGACGCGGTAGTGGTTGACCGTGCACCATCCCTGCCACGGGTACAGCTCCATGCGCTCACCCGCGCGGAAGCCGTCCGGGATCGGGCAGTGCTCCTCGATCCAGTCCAGGACAACCCAGAGGGTCGGGAAGTCGACGATGTACTCGGCGGCGGCCTCAGCCGCCATCGCCGAGCACGACCTTGAACCGGTCCCGCGCCGACGGCCGGCGCCGCACCGGGGCCTCCGGTGCAGTGGCGCCCTCGCTGGCCTCCGCCCCGGGCGCCACCCGCCACCGGTGCCGCAGCATCCCGGCGACCGACAGGCCGAGACTGTCGAGGTAGCCGCGGATCATCTTCTTGATGTCGACCCGAGCATCCGGGCGTTCGGCCTCGGCCAGCGTCCGGACGAAGAGCGCGACCTCCAGGGCCTGGCCGAGTTCCTCCCACGCGACGGCCTGCGGCGTCTCCCACAGGTCCGCCCACAGGTCGTACTCGCGGTCGGTCGGCTCGGTCAGCGGCCAGGACGGCGCGGAGCCCTGGCGGCCCTCGGCCGGCAGTGTCCGCCACCCGGCGGCGTCGCTCTTCCGGTTGCGCCGCAGCGCGTTGGGATCCGGCGCCGGGCCGGACGCGGCGTGTCCGCCACGGGGCATGTGGATCACTCCTCACGCTGCGTTGCGCAGCACTCGCCGTCACGTTGCGTGATGACTGGCGGACCCTTTGACCTGACGGACCAGGTCGCGCCCTCCCCCGCGTCGTTTCACCCCCGGCCTGGCGGGGTCACCCCCCTGGGTCGGGTCGACAGAGAGTGACGGTCGTCGGTCACGTGCCCCATGTCTCGCGGGCGGTCTTGCGGGCGTGGTGGCGCTTGCTCATGGCCTGCCAGTTCGTCGGGTCGAACCCGCGGGGGCCGAGGGGGCCGAGGCCGTCGATGTGGTCGACCTCGGTCGCTCGGTCACGCTGGAGAGGAGGCAGCGCCGCGCACTCCTCGCACTCGCAGTACGGATGGTCACGGAGGTACGCGGCGCTCGCGTCGCGCCAGTCCTTCCCTCGGCCGGCGTCCTTGTGTCGTGGTCGCGCTCGAGTCGCCTCGGTCTGGCAGGCGGGGCAGCGGCCGAGGGGGGTGAGGTTCGGGCACCCGGGGGTGGGGCAGACCTGGAGGGCCTTACGCCTGGGCATGAGGCCACGGGTAGGTGGGCGCCCCGGGCAGCGAGGGCAGCACGCGCGTGCCGTCGTAGTAGTCGCTATGCGGCATGCTGCGGGCGACGCGAGGCCGGAAGTGGTGATACCTGAGCTCGGCCCTGTACTGCTCGGCTGCCTGGGCGTCTCGGCGTTCGATCTGCCTTACGGCCTTGCGCGCGTCGGGATAGGTCAGCCGGGCCATGGTCGCCTCCGGGTATGGGTCGGCCCGCCCGCGCCTGGGAGGGCAGGCGGGGACGGGCCGGTCTGTGGGTGGGTCAGAAGCTGGGGCAGAGGTGCTCGTGTGCGGCGGCCAGGATCTTCTTTGCGGTGGCGAGGCCGTGGCCGTCCGGGTGGGTCGGACTGGACCAGCGCTTGTTGGTCTGGTCAATCTGCTTGGCCTCGTCGCCCGGGTACCGCTTGTAGGTGGCGCAGGTGTCGGCTCCGCGGCTGAGGGCCTTCTCTTCCTTGCCGTGGACGATGTCCTTGTCGATGGCGTCGAGCGCGGCGATGAACGCGGCGGCGGTGGCGGCGTCGGGCTTGGGCGGGAGGCCGGCGGCGGCGCGGGCGGACGCGAGGGCGTCGGGGCTGAGCGTGGCCGGGGTGGTGGCCGGCGTGGTGGCGGGCTTGCCCTGGAGGGGGGCGGCAGGGTCGGGCGTGGCCTCAGTGCCGCAGGCGGTGAGGGCGAGGGCGAGGGCGGCGGTGGCTATGAGCGTGGTCTTGGTGCGCATCGGGCCAGCGTGCCGGATCTGTGCACAGCCTGTGGAGTGTGTGACCCGGTTGTGATCACGCCGCCGTGCCCGCGCCGAGAAAGGCCGAATTGGGGGCTAGGGGCTCATGCGGCTGCGGTGAGGCGCGCGCGGGCGATGTTGGCGTAGTCCGGGGAGAGTTCGATGCCGACGAACGAGCGGCCCTCGGCGAGCGCTGCGGCCCCGGTTGACCCTGATCCGGTGAACGGGTCGAGGACGGTGCCGCCTGGGGCGCAGACGCGTACGAGTGCCTGCATGACGTCGAGGGGCTTCTGCGTGATGTGCAGTCGGTTGCGGCCTCGCGGCTGTGAGCCTGATACGAGACCGTCGAGATAGACCGGGTTGCGGGCGGCGTCGATGGGGCCGTTGGTGGCCCAGAGGACGTACTCGCAGGAACGGCGGAACCCGCCCTTCTGGGGGCGAGCGGTGGGCTTGTGCCACGGGACGATGCCGCGCCATGTCCAGCCGGCGGCCTGGAGGGCGTCGGAGTTGATGGGGACCTGCCGGAAGTCGCTGAACAGGAGCAGTGGGGTACCGGGTCGGGCGATCCGAAGGCATTCGGTGAGGACGAGGGTCATCCAGGCAAGGTAGCCCCGCTGGTCGCGGCTTTCGCCGGGGAAGTCGGGGAGGTCGTGCTGGGCGTTGCCGTTGACGTACTTCCCGCGTGCCGTGTCGTTGATGCGCATGGTGATCGTCGCGGCGCCGCTGTTGTAGGGCGGGTCGGTGATCACGGCGTCGATGGAGTTGGTGGGGAGGGTGCGGAGTGTGGTGAGGGCGTCTCCGTGGTGAATGGTCCAGGTGGGAATCACAGGGGTCTCCGGTGGTGGGTCGCGTCCCTCGTAATGAGGAGCGAGTCGTGTACGGAGCAGGCCGGTTCGGCTGGGGCCTACCGGGCGGCGGGGGAGCTTTCGGGGATGCCGACGAGGCGTAGGGCGCGGCTGCGGGTGGCGACCTCGGCCTGAGCAATGGCGCTTCGGTCGTAGAGGGGGCGACCGCGCTCGTCGAGGCCGGCGGGGGCGAGGTGGCCGCGGGCTGCCCAGGAGCGGACGGTCGCGGGTGTGACGGCGGCGGCGCCTGCGGAGAGGAAGCGCCGCCATGCGGTTGCGGCCTCGGCGGCCTCGGCTGCGGTGTAGAGCGTGGCCATGGTCACCCCCTGGAACGGCGACGGCCCCCGCGGTGGCGGCGGGGGCCGTGGTGAGGTCTGGGCGCACGTGTGGTGCTGGCACCAGTGTTGCGCTAAGTAGCGATCATGTCCAGCCGGTTCCGCTGCTGGGTCGGGCGCGGAGGGAGCGGCGTGTAGGGCGCGTACGTGCTGCCGGTGAGGTGCGGGTCGGCGGTGCGCGGGTAGACGCCGGTGTCCCAGGCATGGCGGTAGGCGCGGGCCTGCGTCCAGACAGCGGCGGCGAGTGCGGTCTCGGCGGAGACCCCGTTGCCCGTGAGGGTGGCGAGGTCCCGGAGCAGGCCGGGGGTGACGGGCACGGTGAGACACGGCGCACCTGAGGGCGTGCTCGCTGCCGGGCGCGCCTCGGTGTCGCGCGACGCGTCGCGTGCGAGCGTGGCCGTGGCGGTGGCGTGGGCGAGACGGTGTCGCAGGGGCTGTGGCCTGCGGAGACGGGCAGGGCGGGCGCGCCGGTGGAGACGTCGGCGGGCGTGGCGGGCGGCGGCCCGGGCGGCTGCTGCCTTGGCGGCGGCCTCGATGGCCTCGACGTCCCGGGCGACGGTGTCTTTGCTCGCGCCGATCTGCTCGGCGATGGTGCGCAGGGAGTGCCCGGTGGCGTGGAGTCGCGCGACTGTCGCGCGACGGGCGGCGATGTCGGTGTTCATGATGCCTCTCGGGTGGCGGTGTGGTTGGCGAGGACGATGCCGAGGGCGGTGCGGGCGAGGGCGGGCATGACCGCGGCGTGGTGCGCGCGGTACTCGTCCGGGGTGAGCAGCAGCCCGCACGCCTCGCAGTCGGTGTACGTCTGCCAGTCCGTGTGACCGAGGGTGAATGCCTGGCAGGACGGACAGGGCGCGTCCAGGGAGCGGCGGCGGGGTTCGGTGCTCGTCACCGCTCGGATGCGCCGGATGAGGTCCGAGAGCTCGGTGTGCAGCTCGGCGGCCCAGGGGGCGCGGACGACGTGGTCGAGGTGCCGGCGGAGGTAGTCGGCGTACGGGGCGCTGTGGTTGATGGGCCGTAGGCGGTGGCCGAGGTCGTCGGCCAGCTGCTCGGCCCAGGCGTGCAGTACGGCGTGGATCGGCGTGGGGCCGCCCTGGTCTCCGTGGTCGTCGTGCACGGTGCCCGGAGCGGCGGGTCCGAGGAGGTTGAGCACGTCGGCGCGTACGGGGAGCGGTGAGTGCGCGCGGCCGGTGCCACCGAACCCCTGGGCGGGTCTGGCGCCGAGCTCCAGGGACGCGGTCAGGAGCACGACTTGGCGGGGGAGTTCGGCGAGCCAGCCACGCAGCTGGTGTTCGCACTGGGCGCAGGCCGTACGGGCCGGCCCGGCGGCGTGGGCACAGATCAGGCACGTCGTCACGGCTGCCCCTCGAGGTGCGAGAGCCGGGCCGTACGGGCGTCGGCGGCGGCCTGGAGCACGCCAGCCAGGACGCGGCCACACTCGCGCTTGTCGCCGGGCGCGCTGGAGACGAACCAGTCTTCCGCGAGGGCCGCCAGCTCGCGGGCGGTCTCCTCGGCGGCGGCCACTTCGCGGGCAAGGGCGCGTACGGCCGCGGGGACGTCGGCGTAGGTGGCTGCGCCGGCTGCGCGGCACGCGGCGATGAGGAAGTGGCCGAGGCGGTCACGCTGCCGGGCGGCGTTGTCGGCGGCGGCCCGCTCGGCCTGGACGGCGGCGGTGATGGCGGCGGCCTCGTCGGGGGTCAGGGGACTCGCGTGGCCGAGGGCGACCCGGGGGAGGCGGGCGAGGAGCACGTCGAGGCTCGCACGGTGGTCGCCGGAAGCCAGGCCCGTGGCGGAAGGGATCTTGGCTGTGCGCTGGGTCATCGCTTGTCCTCCTTGGCCATGCTCTGGAGCTCGGTCATCACGGCGTAGGCGCCGGAGCTACGGTCGTTGTCGCCCTGCTCGCTGAAGCGGAGGCCCAGCTGCTCGGCGCGATGGGCGGCTTCACGCAGAGCACCGGAGCGGTGCGCAGCGAGGAGGGCCCGCGTCCGCGGTTCCCCCACCAGCTGGCGCAGGAAGCTGACGACGCCGTCCCGCAGAAGGTCGCGGCCCAGTTCGATGGCCACTTGCTGGCGCTCGGTGCGGTAGCGGCCAGGCAGGACTCCGTGATGGGCGGAGAGGGTCCATGCGTCCTCCGGCTCGGTGCTCCCGACCGTGGTGGTGGTCTGGGGCGCGGTGGCCGGCTGCTCCAGTTCGGCGAGCCTGGCGCGGAGCCGGGTGGTCTCGGCCCGGGCGTCCTCCAGCTCGATCGCGGTGCGGGCGTAGAGGCGGACGGCGTGGTCGGCGCGGGCCTCCCACGTGAGGCCGGCGGGCTGCTCGGCGGTGGTGTGGTGCTGCGCGAAGCGCCGGAGCCGCTGCGCCAGGCCCTCCAAAGCGCCGATGGCGGCGGCGTACTCGTCGGTGTCGGGGAACAGCTTGCTGGCGGTGTCGGCCTCGGCGGCGGCCTCGAGGTAGGTGCCGCGGCGGATGGCGGCCTCGGTGAACTGGTCGCCGGGCGAGTTGGGGCGGTCGCTCATCGGTTGCTCCTGGCGGTGGGTGGGATGCTGGGCGTCCGGCCGCCCCCGATTCCCGCGGGGGCGGCCGGGTGCCTTCAGGTGCCGAAGTGGGGGCAGTGCACGTGGTGGTGGGGGAGGGGCATGTAGCACGTGCGGCAGTGCTGCGGTCCGGGTTCAGCGGCTCCTTCGGGACCGAGCGGGACCGGGAGGAGGCCGTGCTGGTACCCGAGGGCGACGGCGTGCGGTCGCGTGGCGGGGTAGACGCAGCCGGCGCGGGAGGCGTCCAGGACGGCGTAGAGGCGTCGGACGTACGTCACGACGGAGTTCGGGGTCAGCCGCAGGTGGCGGCCGATGGCCTCGTTGGTGTGGCCGGCGGCCATGAGCGCGAGGGTCTGGAGCTGACGGCGCGAGAGCCGGATGGGGCCGCGCGGCTCGGGGGCCAAGTGGGCCATCCACCCACGTTCGTACGCGATGGCCACGGCGTGGGCGGCGTTCGCTGCGCCGATCCGCGTCCGCAGCCGCTGCACACGGTGGCGGACGGTCGCGGACGGGACGCCCGTCATCGTGCCGATCTCGGCCACCGTGTGCCCGCGGGCGAGGCCGGCCAGGATGCTGAGATCCCAGGGGCGCAGTTCGGGGTGGTCCGGGTGGCGCCGCCGGTTCATGTCGGCGTGGATGGCCCAGCCGCCGGAGGTCAGTGCGGCCACGACGGCGGTCCCGAGCCGGGCGGCCTCGTCGGCGTTGATCTGCCGGCCGAGCACGTCCAGGGCGGTGGCGGCGGCCAGGGCGGCGGCCTCGGCGGCGATGTCGCGGGGGGCCAGCGCGGTGGTCATCGGGTCCACCCCCGCCATGGGGCCGGACGGGTGCCGGTGCGCTCGCGGGTCCTGGGCGGCATACGGCGGGGCTGCGGAAGGGTGCAGGTGGCGGCGTGCGGCATGGCGCGCCACTCGGCGTGCTCCAGGGTGGGGCGTTCGGTGGTGAGGACGCGGACGCGCAGGCGGCCGGTGCCGTCGGTGTAGGCGCCGAGGTTGCCGGCCGGGTCGGGGTCGGCGTTCACGGCCTGGCGGCGGCTGGCGGCGGTGACGGCCCAGCGGACCAGCGTGCCGCAGGACAGGCACGGGACCGTAGTCGTCGGCGAGTTGGACATGGGTTCTCCCTCCGTGGGTCGGGGTGGTGGGTCAGCCGGTGGCGCGCTCGGCAGCAGCGGCGTCGAGGCAGATGGGGCAGCGGTCAGGTGTAGCGGCGCGGTACTCGCGGCCGCAGTCGCAGAAGTGCAGCGGCACGAACGGGTCCATCTGCGGGGTCTGGGCGGGCCGTGGGGCGCTCCGGGGGCCGGGGAGGCGGCCGGGCGACACGGCGATCATGAACGCGCCCTGGATGGGCCCAGGCTGCCCGTGGGTGGCCTTCTGGGCTTTGCGCTCGCAGCCGGAGCACAGGATGCGGTCGGGCCGGATGACCGGCTGGCCGCAGCCGCCGCCACAGCGGCGGTGCTTCTCCGGCTGGGGGCTCGTCTTCTCGTTCGCGCGCCCGCGTCCGTCCTGTGGTTGAGGTACAACCTCAGCCACATCATGGGGTTTTACCTGGGTACTTCCTGGGTGGTCGGGGCACTGTCCCCCGACCTCCTCGGGGCACTGTCCCCCGACCTGGGTAGGGGCACTGTCCCCCGAGGTGTCGTCAGCAGGGGTGGGGGCACTGTCCCCCGAGGTGTCGTCGACAGGGGCAGGGGCACTGTCCCCCGAGGTCTGGGCGGCTGCGGCGGCCTTGCGGGCGAGGGCCCGGGCCTCGCGCTGCTCCTTCTTCTTCTGCTGTGCGATCCATACGAGGCCGGCGGCGCGTTCCCAGTCCGGAGTGGGACAGAGGACCAGGGAGTACATGACCGCACGGCCCCGCCGTCCCCCCGTCCCGTGGCCGTCGTCGACGATGGCCACGACGCCGGCGGCGACGGCGGCCTCGAGGTAGTCCCGCACGTCCTTCTGGTCGCTGCGGCACGCCTTCGCGATCTGGGGCAGGGTGATCGCCCTGCCGTCGCGCTCGTAGCGCAGGCGGCCGTCAGCGCTCGCGAGGACACGAAGGGCGTAGAGGAGGGTCAGAAACCCGCCGGTGAGCGGGCGGGGCAGGGCGGGGGCCCACTGGCGGGCGAGCGCGTTGCCGTAGGCGTGCGCCACGCTGCCGCCGGTCCGCTGCCGCTGCTCGTCGTCCACGGGGTGCCTCTCTCAGGGGGTGTTGCGGGTACGGGTCCAGGCGGGCCGGGGCGCGGGGCCTCGGCCGGGCCGGTCAGGTACGGACGGGGGTCTGCGCCCCGGACTTCTTCAGGCGGCGCATGATCGGCCCGGGCACGGAGAGGCGGATGGTCGCGACGGTCCAGCGGCGGCTCTTCGCGTCCCGCCGGATCCAGCCGCGCGACTCCAGGATGTTGAGCGAGACGACCACGAGCCCGGCGTCCAGGCCGGTGAGGTCGACGAGGCGGCCGAGGCGCGGCTGAGCGTCCTCGGGGATGCGGCCGGTGGCCCACTCGGCGTGCGTCGCGAGGGCCAGGGCGACGAAGCGGGTGTGCGGGATGAGGCGGGTGGCGACGATGCCCCGCTCCCACAGCGCGCGGTACGGCTCGTCGGTCGCCGGGTCGTGAGGCTCGGGGGCGAGCGGCGAACGTGCAGGAGCGGGCGGGCGGGGGTGGCGCCGGAAGACGTCAGCGGGGGTCGGGACGGGGCTCACTGGGGCTCCTCGTGCGAAGCAGGGTCGGGGGAGTCGGGGGTCTGGAAGAGGTAGGCGCCGGGGGGCCAGCCGGGCCCCGGCGGCGGCTCGGGCCGGCCTGCGACGGCAGCGGGCGTGTGGCGGTCGCAGCACCAGCCGGTGACGTACAGGCGGGCGCGGAGAAGGCCGTGAGCGCCGACGTGGCCGCACGGCGGCGGCCGGTGCCTGCCGGTCACGGCGACGGCGCCGGAGAGGGGCGACGGGCGCCGCAGCCGCTGCACGACACGTAGCCGGGGCCAGCCGGGTAGTGCGGCGTCTGGAGGTGGGCGCAGCGCACCGCGTCGCACTGGAGCCACACGAACGGCCGTACCCCCGGCAGAAGCGCTGCGGCCGGGCGCGGCCCGGTTCGCAGCGGGCGCCGCCGGAGCCCGGCGAGGGCGCGCACGGCCCGGGCGGCCGTGACCGTCGCGCAGACGACGGCCACGGCCACGGTTCCGGCCCCGACGAGGAGGAGGCCGAGGACGCCCAGGGCGAGGACGTCACGCATGACGACTCCCGAGCGCGCGCACCTCGGCCAGGGCCAGGCCGTACGCCTCGCAGCCGCCCGGGCAGTACCAGCGTGCGGGCTCCCGCGAGCCGGGCCAGGTGACGCAGACCATGTGCGCGGCCGGCTGCGGCGTGGTGCCGGGGGTGCCGCAGCCGGAGACGGTGCAGTCGCGGCCGGTCGGCACCGGCCGCGGCGCCGACGGCACCCCGACCGCGCCGCGGTTCCACTTCTTCTGGGCAGCCGTGGCACCCGCAGCGGCGCGGATGCGTGCCTTGCGCTCGCGCTCGCGTTCGCTGTGGGCGGCCCGGCACTCCGTACACGGCCGAATGCCCCGCCGGAGGTGCTGGCCGTAGCCGCGGTGCGTGCCGTGGTCGATGTCGGTGGTCACTCGTCCGCCTCCGGGTCGTACGCGGCGGCGGCGGACAGCGGGGTCACCGTGTACCCGGTGACCGGGGCATCCGAGCTCCCGACGGGGAAGACGACGAGGTCCTCGGTCGCCTCCGGCGTGTCGTCGTCGGGGATCCACACGAGCGTCCCGGCGTCGCCCTCACGGCGCATGAGGTCCTCGCAGTGGGCCCGAGCGGCTTCTCGGGAGGTGTACAGGCCGAGGGGGATGGAGTCGTGCGCGGCTCGGTACAGGGTGAGCGGGACCGCCGAGCGGCGCGGCCGTCCGGCGCGGTCCGCCAGGTCGTCCCGCCAGCGGGCCACGGCGTCGAGGATGGTGTCCGCGATGTCGACGGCCTGGGCGGCCGTGGCGGTGGGCGGCATCTGGAGGGAGAGACTTCCCCCGGCCGGAGTGCCGCCCGGGTAGACGACGAGGACGGGCACGATCTCGGCGTAGCCCTGGAGGGCCGGCGCGTTGAGGAAGTAGGTCGCGGTGTACGTCATCGGGGCCGCTCCCGCCGCCACTCGATGGTCATGTACCGCGAGGCGTCCCGGGTGGTGGCGATGGCGACCTGCACGTTGATGCCGGTCGGCATGACGAGGCCCGGCAGGTGGGCCCACTCCAGGTACTCGGTGCCCCGGGGCAGCTCGCCGGACAGGGCGTCCCGGAGCCAGCCGCCCAACTGCCGGTAGAAGTGGCCGTAGTAGTCGGGCTCCAGGTCACGGACCGTGGGGCCGATCAGTCGGAGGGACCCCCAGGCGCCGAACCGGACCTCGGCGGTGCGGGCGGTGTGCGGGGCGGGGGTGGACTCGCCGCCGTCGACGGTGTCCTTCCCCTGCTCGACACCGAGCCGGGCGAGCAGCTCGGCGCGTTCGGCGAGGAGGTCCTGGACGTCGCGGTCCAGCTGCTCGGTGCTGCGGTAGGTGGTGCGGCCAGCGAGGATGTCGGCGACCCGGTCGGCGGTCAGCATCAGCGCTCACCGCCCGACCGGCGCGTGCCGCGGGTGAGGAGGGCGCGGAGGCCGAGGCCGCCGAGGACCCAGGCCAGGGCGGCGACGGCGGTGATGGCGGGGTACGTCACGCGGCGGCCCCCCTCGTCTCCGTCACGGGGGTGAGCGGGCCGCCGGTGAGCTCGACGAGCAGCGTCTCCCGCTCGCGGACCCACATCGGGCACGTGCCGATGTCGACTCCGTCGAGGACGTACAGCTGCTCACCGCTGCTGGTTTGGCCGGCGGTGCGCCACAGCGAGCCGTCCGCAGCGCGGACAAGTCGGGAGGAGTCGGGCGGGTTGTGGGTAGGGTGCTTCACGGTGCCTCGATTCGTGGTTGAGGTGCCGGGGGATGCCGGGGCCGGTGGGCGGCCTCGGCGTTCGGACGTCAGGAGACGCGGGCGCCCTTGGGGCGGATCTGCGAGAGGCTGCGGACCGTGGTGGACGGGGCGGCTGTGGAGGCCGGCCGGACGCGGAACATGTCCTTGATCTCCATCAGGTCGTGCTCGTCGAACGCGACGGCCCGCCCCAGCTTCTGGTGCGGCAGGCTCCGGAGGTTGTCCTCCAGGAAGCGCGGGGAGCACTTGAGGAAGTCGGCGGCCTGCTGGAGGTCGTAGTTCGGGGAGAGCGTCATGCCTTGCTCCCCGCCGGCTGGAGGTCGCGGTCTCGCGCCTTCAGCGCCCGGCGCATCCCGACGTAGACCTCGGGCCCGGGCTGGTGCCTGCCGGATTCGATCTTGTAGATCATCCACTTCGAGCAGCCCGCAGCCTCCGCGACGGCGGCGACCGTCAGGCCGCGCCGACGCCTCAGGCGGCGGACCTTCTGGCCGTCGACCGTTTGCGTCATGACTCCAAAGTACTCCAACTTTGGAGTGGGTCAACCCGTATTTGGAGGTCTGGGGTCCAAAGTTGGAGTCCGTTCCTCCGGGCGAGGTTCCGGCCATCCGGCGGAACGGCCAAGCGGTAATCGGCCACTTTGGCTGGCATGACGTTGGAGTGGATTGGAGTGGGGCGGTACGCTCCGCGGCATGACTGCTGGGGCTGACGAGGGGCTCGCCAGACTCGGCGACACGGTGGACCGCTACATCTCCGAACAGGGGTGGCAGTACATCGACGTCGCCGGGCGCGCCGGCATCTCTGACGAGACCCTGGCCAAGATTCGAAAAGGTGTGCGTGTTCGGGCGTCGACCTACCGTCGCCTCGAGCGCGCCCTCGGCTGGGCGCCGGGCGCGGCGGATGATGTCCAGGAGGGTGGCGAGCCCACTCTCCTGCGTGCGGCCGAAGAGCAGCCGGCCGACGCCGACGAGCCGCTCGACCCCCAGGCGGCTGCCGTCCTCGCCATCCTGGAGGGCCTGCCCGAGCGCGTACGGGAGCAGGTGCGCCGCCGCCTGGGCGACCAGCTGCCGCCCGATGCGCGCCGCTCGGCGTAGGCGTCGACATTCCGCCAACCCCCCTCTGTGTCATCCGCAGGGCTCTCACCTGCGAGTTCCCAGACGTGTTCCCACGGGAACGCACTGGTGCTCCCAGGCGGGTCCGCGCGGGCTGAGACGGGGCGAGACGGATCGAAACCCAGAGGTCAGCGCATCGCCGCAGGTCAGAAGGGGTGTCGGAACAGGTTCAAGTCCGGTTCCGGGCACCACCCGGGCCCCAGGCGGACGCCTGCGGCCCGGTGCACGGCCCCTTCTCCCCTCCCCTTCTCCCCTCCCCTTCTCCCCTCCCCTTCTCCTCCCCCCTTCTCCTTCGCCGGTGCGTCCCGCCGCCGGGGCCCCCGTGGCCGGTCAAGATCGAAAGTTGTCGCAAAAGATCCTCCCCGAGCACTAGAGAGTTTCTTTTGCCTACGCATTACCCTTGACGCAAGGCCGCGCGTGCGGCCGTCCATGGAGGAGTGAGATGAGGAGCAGCAACCCGGTCTTCTCGCGACGGGGGTTCAGCCGCGACAACGGCTACGCGGGCTTCAACGCGCAGCAGCCGCAGGCCGGGGGCCCCGCCGTCGGAGCGAACCCGTACGCGACCGGCAACCCGTACGCGGACGGTGCGACCAACCCGTACGCCACCAACCCCTACGCGCCCGAGGGCGTGCAGGCCGGGGCCCCGCAGCAGACGCGCGGCAACGTGATGACGATCGACGACGTCGTGAGCCGTACGGCCATGACGCTCGGCACGGTCGTGCTCACCGCCGTGCTGTCCTGGCTGCTGCTGCCGGTCGACCCCGCGAACCTCGGCAAGTCCTACGGCATCGCCATCGGCGCCGCCCTGGTCGCCCTGGTCCTGTCGCTGGTGCAGTCCTTCAAGCGCAAGCCGTCGCCGGCGCTCATCCTGGGCTACGCGGCCTTCGAGGGCGTCTTCCTCGGCGTGATCTCCGCCGCCGTCTCGACCTACATCGCCGACGGCGTGGTCATCCAGGCGGTCCTCGGCACGATGGCCGTCTTCGCCGGTGTGCTCATCGCCTACAAGATGGGCTGGATCCGGGTCAACCGCCGCTTCACCGGCTTCGTGATCGCCGCGGCCATGGGCTTCATGCTGCTCATGGTGGCCAACCTGCTCTTCGCGGTCTTCGCCGGCGGCGACGGCCTCGGCTTCCGCAGCGGCGGCCTCGGCATCCTGTTCGGCGTCATCGGCATCATCCTGGGCGCCTGCTTCCTGGCCCTCGACTTCAAGCAGGTCGAGGACGGCGTGACCTACGGCGCGCCGCGCGAGGAGGCCTGGCTGGCCGCCTTCGGTCTCACCATGACCCTGGTGTGGATCTACCTGGAGATGCTGCGTCTGCTGTCGATCCTGCAGGGCGACGACTGACGCACCCCGTGAAACCCGGGGGAAGGGCCCGTCCGGCATCGCCGGGCGGGCCCTTCCGCGTTCCCGGTAGGGTCGGGGGCGTGCTGGACGTGAGTGGACTGACCTCGGCCGTGGAGAACTTCGCCGACCGGCTGCGGGCCGCCCCGCAGAGCCGCCTCCAGCGGGGCGCGGCGGCCGAGGGCCTGGCGCTCGCGCGGGAGCTGGCGGTACGGGCGCAGCGCGTCGAGACGCCCGGAACCGAGCCGCGGATCATCCCCGACGCGGGGGTCTTCGCCGTGGCCGACCAGCTCGCCGTCGCCGGCACCGACCTCGCCGAGGCACTGCGGACGGCCCCGGCCGGCTCCCGGGAGCGGGAGCTGGACGAGGCCGTCGGACTGGTGCGCGCGGCGCGGGAGCGCTCCGGGCTGTGACGTGACGGGCCCGGGGGAGACACAGCGAGGCCCCCGGGGGCTCGTGGGAGCCTCGGGGGCCTTCCGCGGGGCCTGGAGCGGCTACAGGGACGCGATGACGCGGTCCGCGAGGATGTAGACGTTCTCCTCGTCGGAGTCGCCGTACGAGAAGGTCAGCGCGAACGCGCCCGAGACGCCCGAGCCGCCCAGCAGGACCGGCGTACGGCCCGCGCGCAGCGCCTCCGCGAGGCGCTCCGCGGTCTCGCGGTGCCCCGGGGTCATGCAGAGCGTGGTGCCGTCGGCGAACACGTACACGTCGAGGGTGCCCAGCGGGCCCGGGCGGACGTCCGTGAGGGCGGTCGCCGTGTCGGCCAGCTCCTCCAGGCGCGCCACCGTGCGCTCGTGGTCCGTGACGACTGGCGTCTGCACCGGCACGAAGTCCGGGTGCGACGGGTGCCGGCGGCGGGCGGCGGCCAGCTCGGCGGAGTCCTCGGGGTACTCCGGGTACTCCGGGAGCTCGTCCACCGGTTCGAGGACGCCGTCCAGCGCGGCGGCCTCGGCCTCCATGGCCTCCAGCGCCATCGCCTCCAGGCCCACGAAGTCCGTCTGGCGCGGCACGAAGAGACCGCCGGTCTCCTCACCGGCCGCGCCGCCCAGCAGGGCGGAGGGCGCGTCGGCCGCGTCCCGGGCCTCCTGCGCGGCCCAGAAGGCGCGCGCCTCGGCGAGCTCGCGCTCGCGCTCCTCGGCCAGCGCCTCCGCGACCGCGGCCCGTATCTCGGCGGCGGGGGTGGCGCGGGCCGCGGGGACCGTCACGCCGTGGCCCGCGGCCAGCTCGGTGCGCAGGGCGGAGACCTCCTTGCGGAGACCCCGCACGTGGTGCAGGGCAGCGGCGCCCACGGCCGTGGCAGCGGCCGTGGTCAGCAGCAGGGCAAGAGACATGGCGCTCACTGACGTACTCCCGGTTCGAGTCGATCCCCCGACTTCCTACATCAGCTTGTCGTGGGGTGGGGCGGCCTGTCAGTGCATTACGTCACGAAATGGACAGGTATTTCGGCTGGGTGTTTAGTCCCGAATCCGCGCTGACCTGGGAAAACGAACTCCCCCGGGATGTAGGTCACATCCTGGGGGAGATTCGGTCACGGCTGGGACGCGGTGAGGTTGACGCGCTCGGCGAGTGGAGAGCGCGCCCCGGATCCTGTCAGCTCAGCCGCTCGATGACCATCGCCATGCCCTGGCCGCCGCCGACGCACATCGTCTCCAGGCCGAACTGCTTGTCGTGGAACTGGAGGCTGTTGATCAGGGTGCCGGTGATGCGGGCGCCGGTCATGCCGAAGGGGTGGCCGACGGCGATGGCGCCGCCGTTGACGTTGACCTTGTCCAGGTCGAAGCCCAGGTCCCGGTAGGAGGGGATGACCTGCGCGGCGAACGCCTCGTTGATCTCGACCAGGTCGATGTCGGACGTGGTCAGGCCGGCCCGCCGCAGGGCCTGCTGCGACGCCTCGACCGGGCCGAGGCCCATGATCTCGGGGGAGAGGCCGGAGACGCCGGTGGAGACGATCCGGGCCAGCGGCGTCAGGCCCAGCTCGCGCGCCTTGGTGTCGGACATGATGACGAGCGCGGCGGCGCCGTCGTTCAGCGGGCAGCAGTTGCCGGCCGTGACCAGGCCGTCGGGGCGGAAGACCGGCTTCAGGCCGGAGACGCCCTCCAGGGTGACGCCCGCGCGCGGGCCGTCGTCCTTGGAGACGACCGTGCCGTCCGGCAGCGTGACCGGGGTGATCTCGCGCTCCCAGAAGCCGTTCTTGATGGCCTGCTCGGCGAGGTTCTGCGAGCGGACGCCGAACTCGTCCATGTCCTGGCGGGTGACGCCCTTCCAGCGGGCCAGGTTCTCCGCCGTCTGCCCCATGGCGATGTACGCGTCGGGGACCAGGCCGTCCTCGCGCGGGTCGTGCCAGGTCGAGCCCTCGGACTCGGCGACCGCGGCGGTACGGGCCTCCGCCTCCGCGAAGAACGGGTTGTGCGTGTCCGGCAGCGAGTCCGAGTTGCCCTTCACGAAGCGGGACACCATCTCGACGCCGGCCGAGATGAAGACGTCGCCCTCGCCCGCCTTGATCGCGTGCAGCGCCATCCGGGAGGTCTGCAGCGAGGAGGAGCAGTAACGGGTGATCGTGCAGCCGGGCAGGTGGTCCATGCCCATCTGCACGGCGACGATCCGGCCCAGGTTGTTGCCCTGCTCGCCGCCCGGGAGGCCGCAGCCCAGCATCAGGTCGTCGATGTCGCGCGGGTCCAGCTCGGGGACCTTGGCGAGCGCGGCCTGGATGATCGTGGCCGTGAGGTCGTCGGGGCGCAGGTCCTTCAGGGAGCCCTTGAAGGCCCGGCCGATGGGGGAACGGGCGGTCGAGACGATCACGGCTTCGGGCATCACGGCTCCAGGGGCTGGTGGGCGGTCGGACTCACTGGGAAGTTACCCGTACGTACCGCACGGGGTCACCGGGAACACCATGTGATGCGGACCTCTTTTCTAAGCGCTTGCTCAGGAGCGGGGGGTGTCCTGCGGCAGCGGCTCCCCGGAGCCGCCGGCCTGTCCCGCCCCGGAGGCCTCCGCGGCCTCCGCCGCCTCCGCCGTCCCGTCCGCCTCCGCCGCCTCCGTCAGCCGCCGCCGGCGCCGGTACTTCAGCAGCGCCCACGGCGCCCGCGCCCCGGTCACCTCCGTACCCGCCTGCCGCGCCGCCTCCGCCGCCGCCTTCGCCACCGGCAGCACGTCCTCCCGGCGCCCCGGCTCCGGACGGTCCGGTTCCGGCCACACGCCGAGCGCCGCGCACAGCGTCGGCAGCACCGCCATCGCCGCCGTCGCGTACCCCTCCGCCGACGGGTGGAAGAGGTCCACCCCGAACATCTCCCGCGGATTCGCCGCGAACTCCGGGCCCAGCAGGTCCCCCAGCGACACCGTCCGCCCGCCCTGCTCCACCACCACGATCGTCTGCGCCGCCGCCAGCTGCCGCGACGCCCGCCGGGCCAGCCAGCGCAGCGGCTGGTACACCGGCTCGATCGTGCCGAGATCCGGGCAGGTGCCGACGACCACCTCCGCCCCGGCCGTCCGCAGCCGCCGCACCGCCGCCGCCAGGAGCCGTACCGACTCCGTCGCCGGCATCCGGTGCGTCACGTCGTTCGCCCCGATCATGATCACGCACACGTCCGGCGGCCCCAGCGGCTGCGCCAGCAGCAGCGACACCTGCCGCTCCAGGTCGTCCGAGCGCGCCCCGGACAGCGCCACGTTCCGCAGCGCCACCGGCCGCTCCGCCACCGCCGCGAGGCCCGACGCCAGCAGCGCGCCCGGCGTCTGGCCGGCGCGGCGCACGCCCATCCCCGCCGCCG
Organism: Streptomyces sp. NPDC057854; assembly: GCF_042797055.1. NCBI lineage: Bacteria > Bacillati > Actinomycetota > Actinomycetes > Kitasatosporales > Streptomycetaceae > Streptomyces > Streptomyces sp. NPDC057854. The sequence continues at coordinate 75,267 of NZ_JBHVMF010000002.1, read as the reverse complement.
TGGAATCACCCAGAAGGGCCAGCCGCAGCGGGTCCTCGGTGCCGTACGCCCGGCCGTAGAGCCCGTCCACCGCCGGCGGCAGGGGGGCCGTCCCCGTCCCCACCGTCCGCTTCGCGAGCTGCGCCTCCGCCAGGACGAGCCCGGCCGCGGCCACGCCCAGCAGACCGATGCTCCCGCCGCCGTACGCCGCTCCCGCCGCGATCCGGCGCGCCACCCTCGCCCTGGACATCGGGGACGCCACCTCCTTCGAGCCGTACAGGTCGTTCGAGCCGTTCAGGGTCTAACTGCCCCGAAAGGCGTCCCGACTACGCATACGCTGGCCACACCATTACGGAGACCCCGGAGAACACGGTGCAATTCCACGACTCGATGATCAGCCTCGTCGGCAACACCCCGCTGGTGAAGCTCAACAACGTGACGGCCGGCCTTCAGGCCACCGTCCTCGCCAAGGTGGAGTACTTCAACCCCGGCGGGTCGGTCAAGGACCGCATCGCCCTGCGCATGATCGAGGCCGCCGAGCAGAGCGGCGAGCTGAAGCCCGGCGGCACCATCGTCGAGCCCACGTCCGGCAACACCGGCGTCGGCCTGGCGATCGTGGCCCAGCAGAAGGGCTACAAGTGCATCTTCGTCTGCCCGGACAAGGTGTCGCTCGACAAGATCAACGTGCTGCGGGCCTACGGTGCCGAGGTCGTCGTCTGCCCCACCGCCGTCGACCCCGAGCACCCGGACTCGTACTACAACGTCTCCGACCGCCTGGTCCGCGAGACGCCCGGCGCCTGGAAGCCCGACCAGTACTCCAACCCGAACAACCCGCGCTCGCACTACGAGACCACCGGTCCCGAGCTGTGGGAGCAGACCGAGGGGAAGATCACCCACTTCGTGGCGGGCGTCGGCACCGGCGGCACCATCTCCGGCACCGGCAACTACCTGAAGGAGGTCAGCGGCGGCAAGGTCAAGGTCATCGGCGCCGACCCGGAGGGCTCCGTCTACTCCGGCGGCTCCGGCCGCCCGTACCTCGTCGAGGGCGTCGGCGAGGACTTCTGGCCCACCGCCTACGACCAGAACGTCACCGACCGGATCGTCGCGGTCTCCGACAAGGACTCCTTCCAGATGACCCGCCGCCTCGCCAAGGAGGAGGGCCTCCTGGTCGGCGGCTCCTGCGGCATGGCGGTCGTCGCGGCCCTGGAGGTCGCCAAGGACCTCGGCCCGGACGACGTCGTCGTCGTCCTCCTCCCGGACTCGGGCCGCGGCTACATGTCGAAGATCTTCAGCGACGAGTGGATGGCCGGCCACGGCTTCCTGGAGGACACCACCACCGCCACCGTCGCCGACGTGCTGCGCCACAAGGAGGGCGGCATGCCGTCCCTCGTCCACATGCACCCGGACGAGACCGTCGGCCAGGCCATCGAGGTGCTGCGCGAGTACGGCGTCTCCCAGATGCCGATCGTGAAGCCGGGCGCAGGCCACCCCGACGTGATGGCCGCCGAGGTCATCGGCTCGGTCGTCGAGCGGGAGCTGCTGGACCACCTCTTCACCCGGAAGGCGAAGCTGGAGGACCCGCTGGAGGACCACATGTCGGCGCCGCTGCCGCAGGTCGGCTCCGGCGAGCCGGTCGCCGACCTGATGTCGGTCCTCGGCGACGCCGACGCCGCCATCGTCCTCGTCGAGGGCAAGCCCACCGGCGTGGTCAGCCGTCAGGACCTGCTCGCCTTCCTGGCCGGCGGCGGCGCCAAGTAGGACCCCGGACGCCGCGCCGGGGACCTCCGGCGCGGCGTTCGCGTGGACGGTACGTGGGTGTCATGTGCGCGCAGCACCCGCTTAACAACGGTCCGGCAGAGTGTTCCTCGTCGGCGTCACAGGAACCTCCGGAGCGGCTCCCGGACCTCTGACGGCGCCGAGGACGCGGAGACCGGCCCTGACCCGGGCCCGTGTCCCCCGCGGGGACCGCCGTCGTCCCGCCCCCCAGCGATGGGGGTGCGGCGGTCCCCGCGTCCGTCATGCCCTCGGCTGGAGCTGGGTGATCGGGCGCATGGCCAGGCCCTCCGTGCCGGCCCAGCCGTTGACGCGGGCCGCGTCGTCGACGGAGACGGTGCCGAGGCCGTCGGGCAGGTCGAAGATCAGCGTGCCGGCCAGTTCGGTGCCCTCGCCGGCCACCAGGGTGGCGGTGAAGCGGTCGGACTGGTCGTACTCGGCCTCGCCGCCCTCGTGGTTGCCGAAGACGTACAGGCCCGCGTACGCCTTGCCGCCGCCCTCGACGACGACCGGCTCGGTGGCGGGTTCGCCGAGCGTCTCGACGATCGGGGCGGAGTTGCCGGCCGTGAGGCGCAGGATCGGGGCCTCGTTGAGGACGCACGGTTCGCGGGTGCCGTTGGTGACGGTCAGGAGGAAGCGGCGGGGGGTCTCCCCGGCCTCGTCCTGGAGCTCGACGGCGGTGGTGAGCTGGGTGGCCACGCAGTCGGGGTGCTCGGTGCCGTTGCCGCCGCCGGTCTCGCCGCTGTCGCCGGTGGCGGACGCGGAGGGGGACGGGCCGCTCGTGCCCGTGCCGGAGTCGGTGCCCGGGCCGGTGGTGGGGTCGGCCGGGGTCTGCCCGGTCGGCGCGGTGGTCGGTGCGGCCGTCGGTGCGGCGGTCGTGGGTGGTGCGGCGGCGTTGCCGTCGTCCCCGGACCGGCACGCGGTGGCGGTCAGCAGGGTCGCGGCCAGGGCCGCGCCCAGGACGGCCGTGCGCAGCCCGCGGCGCGCTGAACGGGCTCTGGACGTCGTCGAGTTCATGTCGTTTCCTCTTCCCCCGTGACCGGCTCGCGGCCGGTCGTCGTGTCGGCGACACGGCTATTGTTGCCACGGGGGCGTGCCCGCTCACCGGCGTCCGGCGTTTGTGACGACACCCGGACGAAGCGGAGTTCATGGCGTGACCATGACCGTTCCGTTCCGTTTCTCCCGCCCCGTCCGCACCACCCTCTGCATATCCTTATGCAGACGAGGTCAGGGATGAATGGATGAAGGGGACGGTATGAGCGACAGCCCGGCCGGGCGGCTCCAGGCGCTCTTCGAGGGGCACCGGCTCACGCCCACCCAGCGGCGGATCGCCCACTGCATGGTCCGGCGGGCCGCCGACGCGCCCTTCCTCTCCAGCGTCGAGCTCGCCGAACTCGCCGGCGTCAGCCAGCCCTCCGTGACCCGCTTCGCGGTCGCCCTCGGCTTCGACGGCTACCCGGCGCTCCGCCGCCACCTGCGGGAGGTGGCGCCGCCCGAGCGGCCGGCCGCCGCCGCGGAGGGCGAGGAGCACAACGCGTACCAGCAGGCCGTCCTGGCCGAGATCGAGAACCTGCGGCACCTCGCCGGGCTGCTCGCCGACCCGGCGCCCGTGGAGCGCGCCGGCCGGCTGCTCGCCGCCTCCCGCCCGCTGCTGGTGCTCGGGCTGCGGGCCGCCTCCTCGCAGGCCCGCGGCTTCGCGTACTTCGCCGCCAAGGTGCACCCGGACGTGCGGCTGCTCGACGAGGGCGGCTCGATGCTCACGGACCGGATCGACGCGGCCGTACGGGCCGGGGCCACCGCGCTGCTGTGCTTCGCGCTGCCCAGGCACCCGCGCGAGGTCGTCGAGGCCCTGGAGTACGCGCGGACGGCCGGGCTCGCGGTGGTGACCGTGGCCGAGTCGGCGTTCGCGCCGGTCGCCGCCCACTCCGACCTGCTGATCCCGGCCGCCGTCGGCACCGGCCTGGCCTTCGACACCGCGTGCGCGCCGATGCTCCTCGGCCGGGTGCTGCTGGAGGCCATGGCGGACGAACTGCCGGACGCGCAGGCGCGGCTGGAGCAGTTCGACGTGAAGGCGGCGGAGCGGGGACTCTTCGTGGAGTAAGGCGGAGGAGTGAGGCCGCCCGGAGCCGGCCGGCGGGTCACACCTCCAGCTCGGACTCGATCCGCTTCAGGTGGTGGCGGGCCATCGCCAGGTTGGCGCGGTCCTTCACCAGGGCCAGGTAGAGGAAGAGGCCCTCGGTGCCGCGCGCCTTCAGCAGGCGGATGAGGTGGTACTGGCTGCCGAGGGTGATCAGGATGTCCTCGATCTCCTCGTCGAGGCCGAGCATCTCCATCGTGCGGAGCTTGGCCCGGACGACGTCCGTGTTGCCGGCCGCGGCGACGGTCAGGTCGAGTTCCTTGCCGCCGCCGGTGGTGCCGAGCGCCATGCCGCTGGTGTAGTCGACGAGGGCGGCGCCGATCGCGCCGTCGATCGCCATGGCTTCCTTGAGGGCGGTTTCGGTGTTGGCCATGGTGGGTTCTCTCTCTTTCCGGAGGGATGAGGGGGCGGGAAGGGGGTCAGGTCTGGAGGGCGCTGTCGACGAGTTCGCCGATGCGGACGCAGGAGCGGCGGGCCTCCAGGTGGAGCCGGCCCACGTTGACGCGGGGCTCGGCGAGCAGGGTGAGGACGGCGGAGCCGCCGGCCGCGTACGTGGCGACGTAGCCGTCCTCGCCGCGGACGAGCATCTCCCGGAAGCCGCCCTGGCCGGTGGACTCGGTGAGGCGCCGGCCGACGCCGAGCGCGGCGGCGGTGAGCGCGGCGACGCTCTCGGCGGCGCCGTCCACGGTGTCGTGGGCGAGGACGAGGCCGTCGGCGCTGGCGGCGAGCGCGCCGGTGAGCTGGGGGAGCCGGGCGCGCAGGCGTCTGAGCTCGCCGAGCACCTCGGCTTCGGCTGTCATCAACTGTCTCCTCTCGGCGCGCAGGCGCAGAGCACGCCTCATCACAGGTGTGCCTCCAGGGCGTCACGGAGCCGGCGCAGCAGGGCGATGTCGGGGTCGTCCACCGGGGGGATCGGCGGGCGTTCCCGGGCGGGCGGTGCGGGGGTGGCGTCGGGGGCCGCGGCGAGCGGGGTCTCGACGAGTCCGGCGGCGGCGAGCCGGCGGACGTCGAGGAGGGTGTGGAAGGCGGGGCGGCCGAGGTGGCGGGCCAGGTCGGCGGGGGTGCGGACGCCGTCGGCGGCGGCGAGCAGGGCGCGGCGGCGGGCGCCGACGCCCTGGCCGGGGGCGGCGGGGCGGGGGACGACGGGGGCGGTGTCGACGGAGGCGTACGGCCAGACGGCGTCGAGGAGTTCGCGGCGGCGCAGGGTCTCGCGTTCGACGGCCTCGGCGGAGACGGGGCGGACGGTGCCGAACCAGTGGCCGACGCCGTACCGGAAGCGGGTGGGGCCGCTGGTGGGGGAGAGGGCGAAGAAGGCGGCGTCGAAGACGGCGCCGAGGTGGCAGATCTCCAGTTCGCCGTCGTGGAGCCGGCCGCTGTCGACGAGGAAGCGGCCGACGGCGTGGTGGGCGCCGGCCCGGTCGACGGCCTCGTCCCAGCCCTCGCGGGGGAGGCGTCCGGCGGTGGTGAGGAGGACGTCCATGCCGGGGGCGGCGGGACTCTCGGCGTGCACGACGCGGCCGTCGACGAGGTAGAGGGTGCCGTGGTCGCGGAGCAGGGCGCCGGTGGCCTTCTCGGCCGCGAGCCGGACGAGCATCGGGGAGACGCTCATCCGAGGACCAGCCGTTCGGCGAGGTCGCCGAGGCGGATGCGGGCGAGGGCGAGGTTGCCGGTGTCGCGGTCGAGCCAGAGGTGGAGGAAGACGCTGGAGTCGAAGGAGGTGCGGACGAAGCGGAGGACGTGGTAGCCGGTGCGGGTGGTGACGATGAGGTCCTCGACGGGCGGTGCGCCGGCGGGGTCCCCGGGGGCTTCCCCGAAGGGCTCGTCCGCCAGCGTGAAGGTGTCGAACTCGGCGGCGGCGCGCGCGAGTTCGGCGGTCTCGGCGGCGGTCGTCTCGTGGTCGCCGGCCGGTGACTCGCCGGCGGTCCCGAGTGCGAGGCCGCTGTTCCAGTCGACCAGGGAGGCACCGCGAGCGCCCGGCAGGGCCATGGCCTCCTGGAGGCACTCGTCGATTCCGGGCACGCGGGTTCCCCTCCCGATACGGCGTGCGGGCAACGGCAGTGACGGTGACGTTACTGAACGGCGCGGCTCGGGGGAGCGGTTCTGGCATTTTCCATCGGAACATGCCCTTCGGCGCCCGGGAGGGGGAATGCTGGGAAGGCTCAGTACCGGGACTCGACGGCCCGGGCGATGTCGTCCAGGTCCTTCGCGAGCGCCTTGGCGACGGCCTTCGCGCCGAAGCGGGCGAGGAGCCGGCCGACGGGGCCGGGGGCGCGGCCGTGCGCGGGGCGGGCGGAGAAGGACATCCGCAGCACGCAGGCGCCGGGGCCGCCGGTCGCGCCCGCCCCGCCGGTTCCGCCGCTCCGGTGGGGGTTCTCGGGGCGGAGGGTGAGCTCGGAGACGTAGTGCATGCCGTGCGAGTCGGCGATGGTGACGTACCGGTCGGGCGGCTCGCACGCGGTGACGGTCATCTCCTCGGTGGCCTCCCGGCCCAGCATCCGCCGGGTCTCGCGCCAGCGGGTGCCCACGCCGAAGCCGCCCTCGGTGAGGACCTCGACCCGCTGGACGCCGGACAGCACCCGGGGCAGGTCCGGCAGGTCGGTGACGGCCTCCCAGACGCGGCCGGGCGAGGCGGCGACCCGGCGCTCCACGACGACGGTTGTGGTGGTGGTCATGGCTCCATCGAAGCCGTCGGGTACGGGCCGCGCTACCGGACGAGCGCGTCGGCGCGGGCGCCGCCGGCCTCGGCGACGATCTCGTCGGGGGTCTGCGCGGGGCGGACGAGGGCGAAGGCGACGGTGCCGTCGGCGGCGACGGTGAAGCCGTGGACGGCGGGGCGGGGGAGGCTGTTGTAGGCGTAGTGGTGGGCGAAGGCGTACGCGCCGGTGTCGGGGACGGCGACGACGTCGCCGGGGTGGAGCAGCGGCAGGGCGCGGCCGGCGGCGAGCAGGTCGCCGGAGAAGCAGGCGGGGCCGGCGACGTCCTGGACGACGGCGGGTCCGGTGCGGGGGCGGCCCTCGGCGTCGTACGCGAGGATCCGCAGCGGCCACGCCTCGGGGGCGTAGACGGTGCGGGTGGCGAGCTGGACGCCGGCGTGGGTGACGGCGATGGGCCGGCCGCCGGAGGTCTTGGTGTACTCGACGCGGGTGAGGACCGTGCCGTGCTTGGCGAGCAGGGAGCGCCCGAACTCGGTGACGAGCCGGTAGCGGCCGTCGAGGAGGCCGGGGACGGTGGCGGCGAGGAGCCGGGCGTAGTCGGCGTGGGTGGGGGTCTCGTCCTCGCCGGCGAAGTTCACCGGGAGGCCGCCGCCGATGTCGAGGGTGTCGATCTGCGGGCGGCCGGCCTTGGCGTTGATCTCCTCGGCGAGGTCGTACGCGGCGCGGACGCCTTCGGCCATCAGGGTGAGCGGGACGCCCTGGGAGCCGGTGTGGGTGTGCAGCCGGGTGAGCCAGGGGCGGTCGAGGTACGCCTGGACGACGGCCTCGCGGGCGCCCTCGTCGCGCAGCGCGATGCCGAACTTGGAGGTGGCGGTGGCGGTGGAGGTGGAGCCGATGGTGCCGGCGCCGAGCTGCGGGTTGACGCGCAGGCCGAGCGGCGAGGAGGTGGGGGCGGCGGCGACGAGGGCGTCGATCCGGGCGAGTTCCTGGAAGTGTCGGCGTTGACGGCGATGCCGAGGGCGAGGGCCTCGCGGAGTTCGGCGGGGGTCTTGGCGGGCGAGTCGAGGACGGTACGGGACGGGGGCAGGCCGGCGGCGCGGGCGAGGGCGAGTTCGCCGGGGCTGGCGACCTCGGCGCCGAGTCCGGCGTCGGCGAGCAGACGCAGGACGGGGACGAGCGGGGCGGCCTTCACGGCGAAGGCGTGCAGCACCTCGGCGTCGGTGACGGCGGCGAAGGCGCTGGTCAGGGCGGTGGCGGCGGCGCGGATGCCGGCGGTGTCGAGGAGGGCGACGACGGGGGCGGCGGGGGTGAGGAGTCCTTGGGCGACGGCGGCGCGGACGGCGAGGTCGCGGCGGTGGGAGGCCATGGCGTCCATCCTGGCGCGCGGGGCGCGGCGCGTCACGGGTGCGTGCGGGGGCGGTCGCGGGGCGGCCGGATCCCGTCGGTGCGGCGGAGGTGCCGGCCGCGCCCTGTTGACTACAACTATTCAGCACGCCAGGATGTGAATATCTGAACGACATTCGAGGAGGCATCGCCATGTCAGGACCCCGCCCCGTACGGGCCCCGCGCGGTACGGAACTGAGCGCCCTGGGATGGCAGCAGGAGGCCGCCCTCCGGATGCTCCAGAACAACCTCGACCCCGAGGTCGCCGAGCACCCCGACAAGCTCGTCGTCTACGGCGGCACCGGCAAGGCCGCCCGCGACTGGCGCTCCTTCGACGCCATGGTCCGCACCCTGAGGACCCTCAAGCAGGACGAGACCATGCTGGTCCAGTCCGGCCGCCCGGTCGGCGTCATGCAGACCCACGAGTGGGCCCCGCGCGTCCTCATCGCCAACTCCAACCTGGTCGGCGACTGGGCCAACTGGGAGGAGTTCCGGCGCCTGGAGCAGCTCGGCCTCACCATGTACGGCCAGATGACGGCCGGCTCCTGGATCTACATCGGCACCCAGGGCATCCTCCAGGGCACCTACGAGACCTTCGCCGCCGTCGCCGCGAAGAAGTTCGGCGGCACCCTCGCCGGCACCATCACCCTCACCGCCGGCCTCGGCGGCATGGGCGGCGCCCAGCCGCTCGCCGTCACCATGAACGACGGCGTCGCGATCTGCGTCGACGTCGACCCGCGCGCCATCGAGCGCCGCATCGAGCACCGCTACCTGGACGTGAAGGCCGACGACCTGGCTCACGCCCTCCGGCTCGCCACCGAGGCCCGCGACCAGCGCAGGCCGCTCTCCATCGGCGTCCTCGGCAACGCCGCCGAGCTGGTCCCGCAGCTCCTCGCCATGGGCGCGCCGATCGACATCGTCACCGACCAGACGAGCGCCCACGACCCGCTGTCGTACCTGCCCGTCGGCATCGCCTTCGAGGACATGGCGGACGCGGCGGCGAAGGACCCGGCCGGCTTCACCACCCGGGCCCGGGAGTCGATGGCGAAGCACGTCGAGGCCATGGTCGGCTTCATGGACGCGGGCGCCGAGGTCTTCGACTACGGCAACTCGATCCGCGGCGAGGCCCAGCTGGCCGGCTACGACCGCGCGTTCGCCTTCCCCGGCTTCGTCCCCGCCTACATCCGGCCGCTGTTCTGCGAGGGCAAGGGCCCGTTCCGCTGGGCCGCCCTGTCCGGCGAGGCGTCCGACATCCACAAGACGGACAAGGCGATCCTCGACCTCTTCCCGGAGAACGAGTCCCTCGCCCGCTGGATCAAGATGGCCGGCGAGCGCGTCCACTTCCAGGGCCTCCCGGCCCGCATCTGCTGGCTCGGCCAGGGCGAGCGCGACAAGGCCGGCGCCCTGTTCAACGACATGGTCGCCGACGGCACCCTCGCCGCCCCGCTCGCGATCGGCCGCGACCACCTCGACTGCGGCTCGGTGGCCTCCCCGTACCGCGAGACCGAGGCCATGCTCGACGGCTCCGACGCCATCGCCGACTGGCCGCTGCTCAACGCCATGGTCAACGTCGCCTCCGGCGCCTCCTGGGTCTCCATCCACCACGGCGGCGGCGTCGGCATGGGCCGCTCGATCCACGCCGGCCAGGTCTCCGTCGCCGACGGCACGAAGCTCGCCGGCGAGAAGATCCGCCGCGTGCTCACCAACGACCCCGGCATGGGCGTCATCCGCCACGTCGACGCCGGCTACGACATCGCCGAGCGGGTCGCCGACGAGAAGGGCGTCCGCGTCCCCATGCGCGAGGGCGCGGCCGGCGAGGCGTCCGCGTGAGCGACAGCTTCCACGCCATGTGGCGGTCGCTGCGGCCCCTCGGCCGCAGCGCCGCCACCGGCGGCTACCGCCGCTACGCCTGGACCGAGGCCGACGCCGACTGCCGGCTCTGGTTCCGGATGCAGGCCGAGGCCCGCCGCCTGGACGTCGAGACCGACCGCAACGGCAACCAGTGGGCGTGGCTCGGCGACCCCACCGCGGGCGACGCCGTCGTCACCGGCTCCCACCTGGACTCCGTCCCCGACGGCGGCGCCTTCGACGGCCCCCTCGGCGTCGTCTCCGCCTTCGCCGCCCTCGACGAGCTCCGCGCCCGCGGCGTCTCGTTCCGGCGGCCCCTCGCCATCGTCAACTTCGGCGACGAGGAGGGCGCCCGCTTCGGCCTCGCCTGCGTCGGCTCCCGCCTCACCGCCGGCCGGCTCACCAAGGAGCAGGCGTACGCGCTCCGCGACGCCGACGGCGTCACCCTCCCGCAGGCCATGGAGGCCGCCGGGTACGACCCCTCCGCGATCGGCCCGGACCCCGAGCGGCTGGCCCGGATCGGCGCCTTCGTCGAACTGCACGTCGAACAGGGCCGCGCCCTCGACCTGTCCGGCGACGCCGTCGGCATCGCCTCCGCGATCTGGCCGCACGGCCGCTGGCGGTACGACTTCGCCGGCGAGGCCAACCACGCCGGCACCACCCGGCTCGTGGACCGCCGCGACCCCATGCTGACGTACGCCGAGACCGTCCTCGCCGCCCGCCGCGAGGCCGAACTCGCCGGTGCCGTCGCCACCTTCGGCAAGATCGCGGTCGAGCCGAACGGCGTCAACGCGATCCCGTCACTGGTCCGCGGCTGGCTCGACGCCCGCGCCGCCGACCAGGAGTCCCTGGACGCCGTCACCGCCGGCGTCGAGGCCGCCGCCCGCGCCTACGCCGACCGGCACGGCATCGACCTCGCCGTCGTCCAGGAGTCGTACACCCCGGTCGTGGACTTCTCGCACGCCCTGCGCGACGAGCTGGCCCGCGTGCTCGGCGAGAAGACCCCCGTCCTCGGCACCGGCGCCGGACACGACGCGGGCATCCTGTCCGAGTCGGTCCCGACCGCCATGCTGTTCGTACGGAACCCCACCGGCGTCTCGCACTCCCCGGCCGAGTCCGCCACCGAGGACGACTGCGTCGCCGGGGTCCGCGCACTCGCCGACGTACTGGAGGAGCTGGCGTGCCGCTGACGACCACGTACTGGCTGGAGCACGCCTGGCTCGGCACCCACGCCGAGCCGGGCGTCGCCCTCGACGTGACCGACGGCCGGATCACGGCCGTCCGCACCGGGGCCGACACCCCGCCGCCCGGCGCGGCCGTCCTGCGCGGCTTCACGGTCCCCGGCCTCGCCAACGCCCACAGCCACGCCTTCCACCGCGCCCTGCGCGGCACCGTCCAGGTCGGCTCCGGCACCTTCTGGACCTGGCGCGAGGTCATGTACGGCGTCGCCCAGCGACTCACCCCGGACACGTACTTCGCGCTCGCCCGCGCCGTGTACGCCGAGATGGCGCTCGCCGGCATCACCGCCGTCGGCGAGTTCCACTACCTCCACCACGCCCCCGGCGGCACCCCCTACGCCGACCCCAACGCCATGGGCGAGGCCCTGATCGCGGCGGCCCGCGAGGCCGGCCTCCGCATCACCCTCCTCGACACCGCCTACCTCTCCTCCGGCTTCGGCGCCGCCCCCGAACCCCACCAGCTCCGCTTCTCCGACGGCACCGCCGAGCGGTGGGCCGAGCGGGCCGCCGCCCTCAAGGACGGCGACGGCGTACGGATCGGGGCGGCGATCCACTCCGTCCGGGCCGTCCCCGCCGACCAGCTCTCCACCGTCGTCCGCTGGGCCGAGGAGCGGCGCGCCCCGCTCCACGTCCACCTCTCCGAGCAGACCGCCGAGAACGAGGCCTGCCACGCCGCCCACGGCACCACCCCCACCCGGCTCCTCGCCGACCACGGCGTCCTCGGCCCGCGCACCACCGGCGTCCACAACACCCACCTCACGGACGCCGACATCGCGCTGATCGGCTCGTCGTCCACCGGCACCTGCATGTGCCCCACCACCGAACGCGACCTCGCCGACGGCATCGGCCCCGCCGTCGCCCTCCAGAAGGCCGGCTCCCCGCTCTCCCTCGGCAGCGACAGCCACGCCGTCATCGACCTCCTGGAGGAGGCGCGCGCCATGGAGCTGAACGAACGGCTCCGCAGCCACGTCCGCGGCCACTGGACGGCCGCCGCGCTGCTCCGCGCCGCCTCCGCCGACGGCCACGCGGCCCTCGGCTGGGCGGACGCCGGCGCCCTGGAGACCGGCGCGCTCGCCGACTTCACGACGATCGCCCTCGACACCGTCCGCACGGCCGGCCCGGTGCCGCGCCTCGCCCCGGAGACGGCCGTCTTCGCGGCCACCGCCGCCGACGTCCGGCACGTCGTGGTCGGCGGCCGGACGGTCGTCCGCGACGGCGTCCACGTCTCCGTACCGGACACGGCGACCGCGCTGGCGGACGCCGTCGCCGCCCTCAGGGACTGAGCACCCGGACCACCCGCACCCCAGCCCCCCACCGGAGCGCACCATGACGACGACGCTGATCACGAACATCCGCAGCCTGGTCACCAACGACCCGGCCCTCGGCGAAGGCCCCCTCGGCCTCGTCGAGGACGCCGCCCTCGTCCTCGACGGCGAGACCGTCGCCTGGGCGGGCCCCGCGGCGCAGGCACCGGCCGCCGACCACCGCGTCGACGCCGGGGGCCGCGCCGTCCTCCCCGGCTTCGTCGACTCCCACTCCCACCTCGTCTTCGCCGGCGACCGCACCGCCGAGTTCAACGCCCGCATGTCCGGGCGCCCGTACGAGGCGGGCGGCATCCGCACCACCGTCGCCGCCACCCGCGCCGCGACGGACGCCGAACTGTCCGCGAACGTCGCCCGCTACCTGCGGGAGGCGCTCCGCCAGGGCACCACCACCTTCGAGACCAAGTCCGGCTACGGCCTCACCGTCGAGGACGAGGCCCGCGCGCTGCGCATCGCCGCCGAGCACACCGACGAGGTCACCTACCTCGGCGCGCACATCGTCTCCCCGGACCACGCCGACGACCCGGCCGGCTACGTCGACCTGGTCACCGGCCCGATGCTGGACGCCTGCGCCCCCTACGCCCGCTGGATCGACGTCTTCTGCGAGAAGGGCGCCTTCGACGGCGACCAGGCCCGCGCGATCCTCACCGCCGGCCAGGCGAAGGGCCTCCAGGCCCGGATCCACGCCAACCAGCTCTCGTACGGCCCCGGCGTGCAGCTCGCCGTGGAGCTGGACGCGGCGAGCGCCGACCACTGCACCCACCTCACGGACGCCGACGTCGACGCGCTCGCCTCCGGGAACACGGTCGCGACGCTGCTCCCGGGCGCCGAGTTCTCCACCCGCGCCGCCTGGCCGGACGCCCGCCGCCTCCTCGACGCGGGCGTCACGGTCGCGCTCTCCACCGACTGCAACCCGGGCTCGTCCTTCACCTCCTCCGTCCCGTTCTGCATCGCCCTCGCCGTCCGGGACATGGGCATGACGCCCGACGAGGCCGTCTGGGCCGCCACCGCCGGCGGCGCGGCGGCCCTCCGCCGCACCGACGTCGGGCACCTGTCGCCCGGCGCCCGCGCCGACCTCGCCGTCCTGGACGCGCCCTCCCCCGTCCACCTCGCCTACCGACCCGGCGTGCCGCTGGTCGCGGAGGTCTGGCGCCGGGGCGTCCGCGTCGTCTGACACGGCCGCAACCCGGCCGCGCCCAGGGCGTGTTGAGTAGGCGTACTCATGTGGGCGGTCCCCGGCCGCCCGCATGATTCCGGCATGACTTCGAAGCGCCTCCTCGCGTCCCTCGCCGTGACGGCCACCGCCCTCGGCACGCTGACCCTGACCGCCTGCGGCGCCCAGGACTCCGGCGGCGGGCAGCGGGCCGCCAAGCCCGCCGCCACGCCCGCCGGCGCGAGCGCGAGCCCCCGGATGCTGTCCGGCAAGGACCTGGAGAAGCACCCCGACCCGACCGTGCGGGCCCAGGCGATCGCCCTCCGCATTATGAACACCTGCGCCCCCGGCACGGCGATCGAGCTGCCCCCGCTGCCCGCCGTCAGCAACGTCGCCGAGCTCGACCCCGGCGCCGGGCCGGAACCGTCCGGCCCCCCGGTCCCCGTCGACCCGCCCTCGGACATGCCGCCGCCGCCCGGCCCCGAGGCCACCGCCTCCTACGACGAGCTGCCGCTGAACGACGTCGACCGGTGCGCCGCGAAGGCCCACGCCGACCGCGTCCGCTCGGCGTTCGACGGCCCCGCCCCCACCGACGAGACCGCCCTCCGGAAGGCCCTCGCCGGCGCCGACTACCTCCCGGAGAACGTCCACCGCATGCCCGGCGACGGCCCCGTCCGCCTCCGGATCGACCTCCGCGACCTCTCCCCGAACGACAACCTCGTCCTGGAGGTCACCCCCACGCCCACCGGCATCCGCGTCACCCCCTTCGGCGCCCCGATCGCCGGCGCCCCGGACGTCACCGAGATCGTCCGCAAGGGCGCCTGAGCCCCCTCACCCCGCCGCCGCCCGCACCAGCTCCACCGCCGCGCCGAGCGCCCCGCGCTCCGCCGCCGTCAGGTGCGGGTCGGCGGCCCGGCGCGCCCCCGCCTCCGTGAGGAGCAGCGGGCCGCGCGAGGCCGCGAGCAGCGCGGCGAGGCCCGCCCGGACGCCGGCGGCGTACGGCGCCGCGGACACGGCGACCTCGGCGAGCAGCAGCGCCGACATCGCCCGGTCGAGCCCCGGGTCCGCGCCCTCCTCCGCGGTGCGCCAGTCGATGACCACCGGCCCCCGCTCCCCGGCCAGCACCACGTTCCCCGGGTGCAGGTCCAGGTGGACCACCCGGCCCGGCAGCGCGTGCAGCCGGTCCAGCAGGCCGGCCAGCAGCGCCCCGGCCGCCTCCGGCGTGTACGTCCCGGCCAGCAGCGCGTCCAGCAGCGACGGGCCGTGCAGCCGCTCCAGCACCAGGTCGGGCCCGGCCGTCTCCCGCACCTGGGGCACCGGGTAGCCGGCGGCGGCCAGGCGGGTCATCAGCCGCGCCTCGCGGGCGGTGCCGCCGCCGTCCCGGTAGCGGCGCAGCACCCAGCGTCCGTCGTCGCCGAGCGCGTACACGTCCGCCGAACGCCCCCGTCCCACACGTTCCTCGCGCACCGAAGCCCCCTCCGTGATCGAAAGGGCGAGTATGCCTGCCGGGGAGGGGTTCGGGCCGGTACCGTCCTGTCTGGTGGTACTCAGGGGGGATGACCGGGGGGTCGGCTAGGTGAGTGCGTGGCGGGTGCGGAGCGTGCGGCCGGGGGAGCTGGGCGAGCGCGAGATCGAGGCGTGGCGGGAGCTGAGGGCCAAGTCCGGCGCCCCGGCGAACCCGTTCATGGAACCGGAGTTCACGCTCGCCGTCGGCGCCGTGCGGCCCCGTGCGCGGGTCGCCGTGTGGTGGGAGGACGGCGAACCCGTCGGCTTCTTCCCGTACGAGAAGGGGCCGCTGGGGCGCGGCACGGCCATCGGCTTCGGCGTCTCGGACAGCCAGGGCGGCGTCTTCCGGCCCGGACTGCGGCCGGACGCCCGGGCGGTGCTCCGCGCCTGCGGCCTCGCCGTCTGGGAGTACGACAACCTGGAGACCGGGCAGCCGGTCTTCGAGGGCGCCGCCGACGAGTCGTTCGCCTCGCCCGTCATCGACGTCGGCGAGGGGTACGCGGCGTACGAGGCGCTGCTGCGCGTCCAGTCGCCGAAGTTCCTGAAGACCACCCTCGCCAAGGAGCGGAAGCTGGGCCGGGAGGCCGAGGGCGGGCTCCGGTTCGTCTTCGACGAGCGCGACCCGGCCGCCCTGCGCACCCTGATGGCCTGGAAGTCCGCGCAGTACCGCCGCACCGGCCGCGGCGACCGCTTCGCGCGGGAGTGGATCAGCGCCCTGGTCCGCCGCCTGCACGCGCAGCGCGCGCCCGGCTGCTCCGGCGTCCTGTCGGTGCTGTACGCCGGCGACCGGCCGGTCGCCGCCCACTTCGGCCTCCGGTCGGCGACCGTCCTGTCCTGCTGGTTCCCGGCCTACGACCCCGCGTACGCCAAGTACTCCCCGGGGCTCGTCCTCCACCTCCGGATGGCGGAGGGCGCGGCGGCGGCCGGCATCGGCCTGCTCGACCTCGGGCGCGGCGCCGCCGCGTACAAGGACTCCCTGAAGACCGGGGACCTCACCGTGTACGAGGGGGCGGTCACCCGGCCCGATCCGCGCACCGTCCTGCACTGGCTGCGCCGCGAGCCGGTCCGCGCGGCCCATGCCTACGTCCGCGAGCGCCCGGAGCTGGCCGCCCGCGCCCGCGGGGCGCTGAACACCGTCGCCCGCCTGCGCGGCGACCGCTAGCCGCGCGCACCCGGGGGACTCCGATGAACCAGACCAACCAGACGAGCCAGCGGCCGGCGATCTCCGTCACCGAGCTGGACCTCGACGCGTCCGGCGCCGTCACGGGCTTCCGCGCGGCGCCGGGCGCCCCGGCGCCGGTGCCCGGCGACGTCTACGCCCTCGTCCGCGTGGACGGCCGCCCCGCCGCCACCGTCCTCGGCCCCTACGAGCCGGGCGAGGACCCGGCGGAGGTGTTGGCCGCGCTCGCGGCGCGGCGCCTGAAGGAGACCGCCGGCCCGCGGACCGACGCCGAGCGGCGCGCCGCGGCGGCGGACCCGGACCCGGCGCCCCCGCCCGAGCGCGCGCCCGCGTCCGTCGTCGTCGCCACCCGCGAGCGCCCCGCCTCGCTCGCCCGCGCGCTCGACTCGCTGCTCGCCCAGGACCACCCGGACCACGAGCTGATCGTCGTCGACAACGCGCCCCGCACCTCCGCCACCCGCGACCTGGTCGCCGAGCGGTACGCGGACCGGGTGCGGTACGTGCGCGAGGACCGGCCCGGGCTCGCCGCCGCGCACAACGCCGGGGTCGCCGCCGCCCGAGGCGAGGTCCTGGCCTTCACCGACGACGACGTGATCGCCGACCCGCGCTGGCTGAGCGCCCTCGCCGCGCCGTTCGCCGCCGACCCCGGCCTCGGCTGCGTCACCGGCCTGATCCTGCCCGCCCGGCTGACCACCCCCGCCCAGATCCTCCTGGAGTCCCACGGCGGCTTCGCGAAGGGCTTCGCGCCCCGCCTGTACGATCCGGCCCGGCCGCCCGCCGACGAGCCGCTGTTCCCGTTCACGGCCGGCAGCTTCGGCTCCGGCGCCAACATGGCCTTCCGGGCCTCCGCGCTCCGCCGCGCCGGCGGCTTCGACCCCGCCACCGGCACCGGGACCCCCGCGAAGGGCGGCGACGACCTGTACGCCTTCGTCGCCGTCCTCGCCGCCGGGCACCGGCTCCGCTACACGCCCGACGCCCTCGTCTGGCACCACCACCGCGAGACCTGGCAGGACCTGCGGAACCAGGCGTACGGCTACGGCGCCGGCCTCACCGCGTACCTCACCGCCACCCTGGTCCGCCGCCCCGCCCTGCTGCCCGCGCTCCTCGCCCGGCTGCCGCGCGGCCTCGCGCACGCCCGGACCATGACCGCCGAGCGCGGCGCGGGCGACGAGCCAGGCCACGCCCCCGGCGAGCACGGCACCGCGCGGCACCCGTGGCCCGCGTCCCTGTCCCGGCTGGAGCGGCGCGGCATGCTGTACGGCCCGGTGGGCTACCTCCGGGCCCGGCTCTCCCGGGGAGGCGCCCGATGAGCGGCGCGCCCGTGCACACCCGCATCCCCGTCCTCCTCTACCACCCGGTGATGGACGACCCGCCCGCCTGGATCGCCGAATTCACCGTCACCCCGCGGCAGTTCGCCTCCCACCTCGACGCGGTCACCGGCAGCGGCCGCACCCCGCTGACGGTCGGCGCGCTCGTCGGGCACCTCGCCGCCGGCACGCCGCTGCCGCCGCGGCCCGTCGTCCTCACCTTCGACGACGGCTTCGCCGACCTCGCCGGCCCCACCGCCGAGGCGCTGGCCCGCCGGTCGCTGCCCGCCACCGCGTACCTGACCACCGGCGCCCTCGCCCCCGGCCGGCCGTGTCTGCTGCCGCCCGCGCCGATGATGACGCTGGCGCAGGCGCCGCGCCTGGAGGAGTACGGGATGGAGGTCGGCGGCCACACCGTCAGCCACCCCCAGCTCGACACCCTCCGCCCGGCCGCGCTCCGCAGCGAACTGCGCGACTCCAAGGCCGAACTGGAGGACGTCCTCGGCCACGAGGTCCGCCACCTCGCCTACCCGCACGGCTACAACAGCCCCGCCGTCCGCCGGGCCGCGAAGGCCGCCGGGTACGCCTCCGCCGTCGCCGTCCGGCACGCGCTCAGCTCCGAGACCGACGAGCTGTTCCGGATCGCCCGGCTCATCGTCCGCCGCGACCACACCGCCGCCGACGTCGAGGCGTGGATGGAGGGCACCGGCGCCCGCTCGGCCCCCTACCCGGACTCCCTGCCGACCGTCGGCTGGCGGCTCTACCGCCGGGCGAGAGCCCTGGTGAGGGGACCGGAGTTCGCCGGCTGACCGGACCGGACCCGAACCCGGCAAGATCGACAAAGCCCGTACCCGAGACGGGAGTTGTGTACCCGGACAGAACCGCAGTACGTTCCCTTGCTTCGTCGGAGGGGACAGTGGGGA
Organism: Streptomyces sp. NPDC057854; assembly: GCF_042797055.1. Classification (NCBI taxonomy): domain Bacteria; kingdom Bacillati; phylum Actinomycetota; class Actinomycetes; order Kitasatosporales; family Streptomycetaceae; genus Streptomyces; species Streptomyces sp. NPDC057854. The sequence continues at coordinate 56,864 of NZ_JBHVMF010000002.1, read as the reverse complement.
GAACGCGTCGTGCGACAGCACCACCAGGAGCCGGCACCGGTGAGCGAAGGGGGCGTGCCGGCCCAGCCCGGCGCCCCCGGCCGGGAGGGCTTCCCCGGGCCGGACGGGCCGGAAGGGCCGGACGGGACGGACGGGGCGCACGAGCCGCGCCCCCGCGCCGCCGCCTCCGCCGTCGCCTGGCTCACCCCGGCCCTCCTGGTCGCCGGCCTCGGCCTGTGGGCCGCGTCGCTGCCGCTGGTCGACTTCCGCACCATGGACGACTACGGGCTCCTCGACCGGCTGCCCGTCGCCTTCTACGCCTCCCTCGTCGTCCTCACCGCCGGCTTCCTGGTGGCGCTGCGCCGCGCCGGCACCGCCCCGGTCTGGCCGCTCGTCTACTGCGCCGGTCTGCTCGTCGCCCTCAAGGCCGCGCCCGCCGTCCTCTACGACTCGGTGCGCTACCCGTGGGCGTCCAAGCACGACGCGGTCGTCAACACCCTCCTCGGCGCGGGCGAACTCCGCCCGGACGCCGCCCTGTCCGGGAACATGTCGGCCTACGACCAGTGGCCCGGCTTCTTCACCCTCAACGCCGCCCTCGTCCGCGCCTTCGGCGTCGAGTCCACCGCCGTCTACCTCAACTGGGCGCCGATCGTCCTCGGCCTGATCCTGCTGCCGGTCCTCGTGCTGCTCTACCGCACCTTCACCGAGGACTGGCGGCTCGTCTGGACCGCCGTCTGGATCTTCCAGCTCGCCAACTGGGTCGGCCAGGACTACCTCGCCCCGCAGGGCCTCGCCTACGTCCTCCACCTGACCGTGCTCGCCGTCGTCCTGCGCCACTTCGTCCGGCCCGGCAGCGCCGGACCGCTGCGCGACCGGACGGCGCTCGACCCGGCGGCGGCCACCGTGCCGCCGTCCACCACCACCCGGCAGCGGGCCGTCGGCGTGCTGATCCTGTCCCCGCTGATCCTGGCGGTCAACGCGGTCCACCAGCTCACCCCGGTGATGCTCTGCGTGGTCCTGGCCGCGCTCTGCCTCACCCGCCGCTACCGCAACCTCGGGCTGCTCGCCGTCGCCGGCCTCATCATGCTCGCCTGGGACCTCACCATGGGCCGCCCGCTCTTCCTGGAGACCCTCGGCACCCTCAAGGACTCCCTCGGCCGGCTCACCCAGAACTCCCGCGCCGGATACGCCGGACAGCTCACCGGACCCGGCCCCGAGCTGGCCGGCAAGGCCGGCATCGCCATGGCCCTCGCCGTCGTCGTCTGCGCCGGCGTCGCCGTCCTCCTGCGCCGCCGGCTCACCCGTGGCGCGCTGCCGCTGCTGCTCGCCTCGGCCGCCCCCGTACCGCTCTTCGCCGTCAACGACTACGGCGGCGAGATGCTGTTCCGGGTCTACCTCTTCGGGCTGCCCGGCGCCGCGTTCTTCGCCGCCGCCGCGCTGGTGCCCGCCGCCGCCGGCGCCCGCCGCAGCCGCGGCGCCCTCGTCCGCCGCAGGGCCGCCGCCGTCGCCCTCCCGGCCGTCCTGCTCGCCCTCACCGCCGGCTTCCTGCCCGCCTACTACGGCAAGGACGCCATGTACTACACCCCGCCCGCCGAGTCCGCGCTCGTCACCCGCGCCATCGACCGGCTGCCCGAGGGCGGGCTGCTGCTCGCCACCTCCGGCTCCTTCCCGCAGGCCCTGCACCGCTACGACGAGGTCGAGCACTGGTTCTTCGCCGAGCAGGAACTCCCGGAGAACGAGCGGATGCTGGCCGACCCGGCCCGCTACCTCGCCGACCGCATCCCGCCCGGCACCCCCGCCGCCCACGTCGTTCTCACCCGCACCCAGGACGTCTACACCGCCGGCGAGGGCCTGCTGCCGCCCGGCGGCTTCACCGAGCTCCGCGACCGGCTCAAGGAGTCCCCGCTGTTCAGGATCGTCGAGGAGCACCCGTACGGGATCGTCCTCGCCTACACCCCGTCCGCCACCACCTCAGGCGGTGCCTCGTGAACACGCCCGCGAACCGCGCCCGGGCCGCCGTCGCCGCCTCCGGCTGGCTCGCCCTCGCCGCGACCCTGCTGCCCGGCGGCTCCCCGCTCCGCTGGGTGCCCGTGCTGCTCTTCGTCTGCCTCGGCCCCGGCCTCGCCCTGCTCCACCCGCAGCCGCGCGGACTGCGGCCGGGCGCCCGGCTGGAGTCCTTCGCGCTCGCCGCGCCGCTCAGCCTCTCCCTCGCCGCGCTCACCGCCACCGTGCTCTTCCTGATCGGAGGTTTCTCCGTGCCCGCCTTCCTCGTCCCGCTCGCCGTGCTCACCACGGTCGCCGCCCTCCTCCCCGGCCTGCCGCTGCCCGCCGCCACCAGAGGCGCCGTCGAACCCGACGGCGCGGCCTCCTTCCTGTCCCGTGAGCGAGGGCCCGGTGGGGGCCGGTGACCGGCCGGCACGCCCGCGGTTCCGTCGCCGGACGGCTCGCCGTCGCCCTCGCCGCCGTCGGCGCCCTGACCGCCGGGATAGGGGTGTGGGCCACCGTCGCCGAGGGCGACGACCGCTGCGCCGCCGACTCCCGGCTCGTCTCGCCCTGCGGCGCCTGGTGGGGGGCGTACCTCCCCTACGACCGGGACGGCTCGCTCACCGCGCCGGTGTACGCCTTCGAGCGCAAGATCGGCCGCCGCCTCGACCTCGTGTACACGTACCACGACATGTCGGGCAACGCCCTCGACGGGACGCTCCTCACCGACGACGAACGCGAACTCGGCCGCGACCGGCTGCTGATGCTCGCCTGGGAGTCCACCGTCTGGAAGGAACCCCACCACGCCGGCTGGACCGAGACCCAGCTCGGCTGGAAGAACATCGCCTCCGGCCGGTACGACGCCGACGTCATCGACCCGCAGATCCGCCGGATCAAGGACTACGGCAAGCGGGTCTTCCTCTCCTTCGACCAGGAGGTCGACGCCCGGATCAAGGAGGGCGCCGGCACCCCCGAGGAGTACGTCGCCGCCTACCGGCACCTCCACGACCGCTTCCGGAAGCTCGGCGCCGACAACGTCGTCTGGGTGTGGACCGTCTCCGGCTACCTCGGGATGGCCGACGAGATGAAGGCCCTCTACCCCGGCGACCGGTACGTCGACTGGATCGGCATGGACCAGTACAACTACTACCGCTGCCACGGCACCGACACCTGGCGCGACTTCGAGGCCAGCCAGCGCCCCACCTACGACTGGCTCCGCGAGAACGTCTCCGACGAGAAGCCGGTCATGCTCGCCGAGTTCGCCACCGCCCCCGACCCGGACCGCCCCGAGCGGCAGCGCGACTGGTACGCGCGCATCCCCGAGGTCGCGCCGACGCTCCCGGAGGCGAAGGCGTACGTCCACTGGAACCGGCCCGTGCCCGGACCCGGCTGCGACCTCACCGTCAACTCCGGGCCCGGCCTCCAGGGTTACCGGGAGGCCGGCCAGGACCCGTACTTCCGGCAGCCGCTGCCGAGACGGTGACACCGGTCAGGAACGCAGGCCCCGGATCGCGTACGCCGCCATCGTGACCCCGGCCAGGCCCAGCACGAGCGGCAGCGGGGCGGCGGCCACGGACTGCTGCCCCGCCCAGCCCGCCCACACCAGCACCCACACCACCCCGGCGGTGACCCGCCCGCCGGCGCCGAGCGTCCGCAGCAGCGCCCCGGCCAGCAGCAGGCACAGCGCCTGCGCCACCACCGGCGCCACCCGCCCGGCCGGGCCCGCGCCCAGCAGCTCGGCGCCCGGCCCCGCCGCCGCGGGCGGCAGCAGGCCCAGCAGCGGCGGCGCGGTGTGCAGCGCGAGGAACGTCGCCGCGACGACGGCGCCCGCGAACCCGGCGCGGAAGACGCGCGCCCCGACCGCCGCGCCCTGGAGCGCGACCAGCACCAGCGCGGCGGCGAGCGCCGGACCCGGCAGCGCGGCCAGCAGCCCGGTGCCGGACAGCCGGGCCACGTCCAGCGGCTCGGCGAGGGCCAGCGGCAGCCAGAACGCCACCGCCGCCGCCCCGAGCAGCACCCACCGGACCGGCCCGCGCCGGTCCCGGGCCGGAGCCGGCGGCGGTTCCCGGCGCACGGTCGCGGCCCCGGGCTCGGGCGCGCGCGGCCGGGGCACGTACACCGGGATGCCGAAGGCGGGCGTCACCGCGTCCTGCGCGGCCGTGGTCCGCAGATAGGCGCTCTGCCGGGCCCAGCTGGTGCCGTAGCCGTCCCCGGGCGCGGGCGAGCCCTGCGGCGCGGGCGCCTCCGGCGCGCGCTCCGGCGCCCGGCCGCGCAGCACGGCCCGCAGCCCCGGCACGCACACCAGGGCCATCACGGTCATCCCGCCGAGCACCGCCATCCCGGCGCCGCTGATGCCGTACGGCCCCAGCAGCAGCGCCGCGCCGCCCAGCACCAGCACGCACATGCCGCCCTGCACGACGGCGAGCATCCCGGTGCGGCCCTGCACCCGCAGCACCCCGATGTACAGCTCGACCGCGACCCGGGGGAGCGCCCCGGCGGCCAGCAGCCGCAGCACGGTCGAGCCGTTGTCGGTGTAGCCCTGGCCGAAGGGCGTGAGGATGAGCGGCGCGAAGACGACCAGGACGAGGACGACGGGCACGAGCAGCAGCACCATTCGGCGCAGCGCGCCCCGCACGCCGTCGGCGAGGGACTCGGGGCTGTGGGAGGCGTGCGCGGTGAGCGAGGCGGCCATGTTGATGGCCATGAACTCCATGGTGCCGCCGACGGTGTACGCCGTGTAGAAGAAGGCGTTGTGGGCTGCGTCGAAGCGGACGGCGACCATCACCGGCAGCAGGCTGATCATCAGCAGGCTGAACAGGGCGCCGACCGCGTCCCCGGCGACGAAGCGGCCGATCTCGCGGTACGTGGGCGGTTCGCGGTCCCGGTCGGCGCGGGCCTGCTGCGGGATGAGCCTGCGGAAGACCAGCCAGGCCAGCGGGACGGTGGAGAACGCGATGGCCGCCGCCCAGGAGACGAAGACGCCGAGGACGGGCAGCGCGGCGGCGAGGACGACCAGCAGGACCAGCTTGCCGACGGAGAAGACGGCGTTGCCGACCGGCACCCAGAACGCCTTCCGCAGCCCGGTGAGGACCCCGTCCTGGAGGGTGAGCAGTGCCCAGCCGACCGAGGTCACCGTGAAGAAGAGCCCGGCGGAGAGGGTGCCGAGCGGGGCGTACGAGGGTCCCCACCAGTCCAGGGTGAGCAGGAAGATCCCGCAGGCGGCGGCCACCACGACCGTGCTGAGCAGGTAGAGGCGGGCGACGAGCGGGCCGGTGGCGCGGCCGGCCCGGGGGACGTAGCGGACGACGGCGCCGGAGAGGGTGGTGGCGGTGATCGAGGCGAGCATCCGCTGGGCGGCGATGGCGGCGGAGCCCTCGCCGACGGCGTCCTCGGTGTAGTAGCGGGCGGCGACCAGCCAGAAGCCGAGACCGAGGGCGGCGGAGACGCCGGTGGAGAGCATGAGGGCGTAGGCGTTGCGGAAGAGGGAGTCGCCGCCGTCGGCGGGCGGGCCCTCGCCGGCGCCCTTCGCCTCGCGGGCCCCCGGGGCGTCCGGGGCGGCTCCCGGGGCCCGTACGGTCTCGGTCACCGGGCGCCGCCGAGGGCGGGCGAGGGCACGGCGGGGCGGGCGCCGCAGGCGCGGAGCGCGGCGAGGACGGCGTCGGCGCGGCGCGGATCGACGGGCAGCGCGTGCCGGGCGAACCAGGCGGCGGCGGCCGGAGCGGGGGAGGGGTCGGTGAAGGCCTCCCCGGCGTAGCTGTCGAGCGGCGGGTCGTAGAGGTAGCCGACGGTGATCCGGTGGCGGGCGAGCGCGGCGACGGCGGCGTCCCGGTCCTCGACCAGCAGCGGCACCCGGAAGAGCGGCGGGACGGCGCCGTCGGCGGGCAGGCCCTGCGCGGAGTACTCGCTGGCGAGGAGACGGGCGGTGCCGGCGCGGTGGGCGTCGAGGACGGTGTCGAGGGCGGCGAGCCGGCGGCGGGTGCGGCGGAGCCGGCCGGCGCCGGGCGCGAGCCGGTAGTCGTGCATGTCGACCCGGACCCAGGAGTGGAAGGGGTCGAGGGCGGGGGCAGCGGCGAGCGCGTCCGCCAGCGCGGCGGGGCGCAGCGGCATCCGGATGCCGGGCCGTTCGTGCAGGCCGAGGGCGCGGAGGGCGGCGTGCGCGGGGCGGGCGAGGCGCATGCCGCGGGCGGCGGACTCGGCGTACGGGCGGGCCAGGTAGGCGAGTTCGCGGTGGAGCCGGGCGGGGTGGAGGAGGGCGTCGCGGGCGGCGGCGAGGCCGTCGCGGAGGGCGGGGTCGGCGACGGTGAGGAAGCCGCCGGTCTTGGCGCCGGTGTGCTTGGAGAGGCTGAAGACGGAGGCGTCGCCCCAGGCGCCGGCGGGCCGGCCGCCGACGGCGGAGCCGATGGCGTGGGCGGCGTCCTCCAGGAGCGGGATGCCGAGCCGGTCGCAGCGGGCGCGCAGCTCGGGTGCCGGGTCGGGGTTGCCGTACAGGTTGGTGGTGAGGACGGCGGAGAGCCCGGACCAGACGCGCTCGGGGACGGCCGCCGGGTCGAGGGAGCCGTCGCGCGGGTCGAGCGGGGCCTGGACGGGCCGGAGTCCGGCGGCGAGCACGACGAAGAAGATGACGTCGTCGTTGACGGGTGACATGAGCACCCGGCCGCCGGGTGCGCACCAGTGGCGCAGGGCGAGGTAGAGGCCGAGGCGGCACGACGGCACGTACAGGCACGCGCGGCCGCCGAGCCGTGTGCGCATCTGTGCTTCCAGGTCCGCGTAGGCAGAGACCATGACAGATTCCCCCCTGAATCCCCGGGCCCAATGTCGCCCGGTCCGGGCGGGCCGTCAACAACGCCCCGGCCGGCTTCCGCTGTGGTCGCGCGGAAGGGCCCGTCCGGGTCGGCCGACCGTGAACGGGCCCTTTCCGTCGCCATCTTGGCGGTTCGCGGGGGTTTTCGGAGGGGGTTTCCGCCGGAGAGGCGGCGGGTTTCATTCCTCCAGGGTGAGTCCGCGGCGGAGCCGGGCGAGGGTGCGGGAGAGCAGCCGGGAGACGTGCATCTGGGAGATGCCGAGCTCGGCGCCGATCTCCGACTGGGTGAGTCCGGTGACGAACCGGAGGGAGAGGATGCGCCGTTCGCGTTCGGGCAGCGAGGCGATCATCGGCTTGAGGGAGGCGATGTACTCGATGCCGGTCAGGCCGTGGTCCTCGTAGCCGAGGCGGTCGGCGAGGGCGGACTCGTTCGGTCCGTGGTCGTCGTCCTCGGTCTGGGCGTCGAGGGAGGCGGCCGTGTAGGCGTTGCTGGCGGCCATGCCCTCGACGACCTCGTCCTCGCCGATGCCGAGTTCGGCGGCGAGTTCGGCGACGGTGGGCGCCCGGTCGAGGCGCTGGGCGAGGGCGTCGCCGGCCCGGGCCAGGTCGAGGCGGAGTTCCTGGAGCCGCCGGGGGACGTGCACGGACCAGGACGTGTCGCGGAAGAACCGCTTGATCTCGCCGATGATGGTCGGCATCGCGAAGGTGGGGAACTCGACGCCGCGGGCGAGTTCGAAGCGGTCGATGGCCTTGATGAGGCCGATCGTGCCGACCTGGACGATGTCCTCCATGGGTTCGCTGCGGGTGCCGAAGCGGGCGGCGGCGAAGCGGACCAGGGCCAGGTTGAGTTCGACGAGGGTGTTGCGGACGTACGCGTGCTCGTGGGTGCCCTCCTCCAGCTCGGCGAGCCGGGCGAAGAGGTCCTTCGAGAGGGCGCGGGCGTCCGCGGGGGCGACCCGGTCGAGCGGGCCGTCGAGCGCCGGGTGCGGCGCGGGTGTGACGTCGGCGGTACGGGGAAGGGGGGATGTCGACGGCGCGGTGGGGGTGCGCGGGACGTCGAGCCGGGGTGACATGCGTCTCCTCCTGGATGGAAGTTCGGGGTGCGGTGTGGCGCCTCCAAGGCCTGCCGGATCGGGTGTTCCCTCCTAGCCCTACCTGCTCGGCGGTGATCGTTGCAAGTGGCAATAGTCGGTTTTGGTGGGGTTTGTGGGGGGCTCATGTGCGCTGGTGGGGGCCCCACTAGTAGGGTTTCCGGCAGTCGATCGAGGAGGGCTGCGACCATGGACCGCCAGCACACCGGCAGCACGCGGCTGCGGGTCGAGGCCAGGGCCGTGGACGGCGGCACCGAGGTCGTCGTACCGGTGGGTGAGCTCGATCACCACACCGCCGAGCTGCTGCGGGTCCCGCTCGACGCGGCGCTCGACGCCGGCCGCACCCGGCTGGTCGTCGACTGCTCGGGACTCGGCTTCTGCGACTCGACGGGGCTCAACGTGCTCCTGGGGGCGCGGCTGCGGGCCGAGGAGGCCGGCGGCGGGGTCCACCTGGTGGCCATGCGGCCCGCCGTGGCCCGGGTCTTCCAGATCACCGGCGCGGAGGCGGTCTTCACCGTCCACGACACCCTCGGCACCGCCCTGCCCGGCTCCGGCTGACCGCCGTACCGGCCACCCCCCCCGCACCACCCTTTCCCCGTACCTGCCCCTGCTGTCTCGTCGCCCGGTGAGGTGAAGCGCTGATGGACCCGACTTCCGATGTCCGTACGCTCACGCTCGCCGAGACCACCGGCACCGTGCCGCTCGCCCGCGACTTCACCCGGACGGCGCTCATGGAGTGGGGCTGGCTGCCCGCCGCCACCGCCGACCGCCGGGCCGCCGCCGACGACGTCCTGCTCGTCGTCTCCGAGCTGGTCACCAACGCCTGCCTGCACGCCGAGGGCCCCGAACGGCTCCGGGTGCTCCGCCTCGCCCGCGCCGTCCGCCTGGAGGTCACCGACCGGGGCGCCGGACAGCCCGCGCCCCGCACCCCGCACCGGTCGGGGCGCCCCGGCGGGCACGGCATGTTCATCGTGCAGCGGCTCTGCCTGGACTGGGGCATCCAGCGCGTCCCGGGCGCCCCCGGCAAAACGGTCTGGGCCGAACTGGCCGCCCCCGCCTGACGCCCGCGGCCCCTGCGCCCTTCCCCGCGACCGCCGCAGGACTTTCACCGTCGCTCTTCTTCCCTCCGTACGGCCCCGGGCGTACCTTGAGCGCCCGATCTGATGGGACGTCAGGAAACGCGTGAGGGGTCGCGGTGGACTGGAAGCCGAACCGGAGGAGGACGGCCGCCGTGCTCACGGCCGCCGTCGCGGTCGGGGCGCCGGCCGGACTGGCCGCCGCGCCCGCCGCCCACGCCGAGGTCGTCGACGTGCGGTACGCCTGCGAGACCAAGATCGGCGACCGTGCCGCCGTCTCGCCCGTGGACATCACGGCCGAGCGGAAGGGCGACGCGTACGCGATCACCATGACCTTCGACAAGGGCGTCTCCGACAGCCCCGTCGAACTCCCCAAGGGCGTCATGACCCCCCGCGCCGAGCTCGTCCTCGGCGGCGCCGACCGGGGCACGCTCACCGTCCGGGGCACCCCCAACGCCGCCGCGATCCCCGCCTTCACCCCCATCCGGATCGGCACCCTCACCGGCACCTACACGCCGAAGGCCGACGGCACCGTCACCTTCACCGCCGGCGTGCTCACCGTCCACGCCCTCGGCATGGACGCCGCCGTCTGCACCCCCCGCGACAAGCCCGCCCCCTCCCTCAGCCTCGCCGTCACCGGCCTCGCCGGGGACGCGCCCGCGCCGCCGCCCGTAGCGGCCCTCCCCGGCGGCGAACTCCCGAAGACCGGCGGCCCCGCCACCACCACCGCCCTCGGCACCCTCGGCGGCACCGTCCTCCTCGGCGGTGTCGCCGGCCTCCTCTGGCTCACCCGCCGCCCCCGCCCGGACCGCCCGTGACCAGGGCCCGGTACGCCCTCCTCGCCGCCGGCGCCTTCCTCGGCACGCTCGCCGCCGCGCCCCCGGCCACCCCCGGCTGGACCGCCGCCCCCGCCGCCGGACGGCCCTACGCCTACCTCGAAGGTCCCGCCGGCAGCGTCCTGGAGGACACCCTCTCCGTCACCAACCCCGGACCCCGCCCGCTCACCGTCACCCTCACCGGCGAAGGCCCCGCCGCCGTCGCCTTCGCCGCCCGCACCGTCACCGTGCCCGCCCGCACCCGCGCCGACGTGCCCTTCGCCGTCACCGTCACCGCCGCCACCCCGCCCGGCGAGCACCGCGGCACCGTCCGGGCCTCGGCCGGCGGCCGGCGGACCGCCGTCGACCTGCGGCTGAAGGTCAGCGGCCCCCGGCTCGCCGCCCTCACCGTCGAGGACGCCCGCGTCGATCGCGCCACCGGCACCCTCCACTACACCCTCGTCAACCGCGGCAGCACCGTCCTGGACCGCCCCCGCCTCGCCGTCCGCGCCGACGGCCTCCTCGGCACCGTTCTCGACCGCCCCGCACGCGCCCTCCCGCTCACCCTCCGCCCCGGCGAACGGGCCGCCCGCACCGAACCCTGGCCCGACCCGCCCGCCCTCGACTCCGTCACCGTCCGGCTCACCGCCACCGCCCCCGGAGCCGGCCCCGCCACCGCGTCCGCCGCCACCGTCTTCGCCTCCGGACCCGCGCTCGCCGCCGCCGCGGCCCTCCCGCTCGCGGCGGCGGGCGGAGCCGCGTACCGGATCCGGCGCCGTACGAAGGGAGCCACCGCATGAGACGACCGGCCGCCCGCGCCCGTACGGCCCTGGCCGCGCTGCTCACCGCCCTCGCCCTGGCCCTCCTCCCGGCCCTCCCCGCGCCCCCCGCAGCTGCCGCCGCCGGGCCCGCCGTCGCCGTCTCGCAGGACCAGGCGCCCAAGGGCGGCGAGATCACCGTCAGCGGCACCGGCTGGACGGCCGGCGCGCTGCTCATGGTGCTGCTCTGCGGCCAGGGCACCCCGGAGAAGGGCGTCGTCGGCGGCACCAACTCCTGCGCCAACACCGACGGCCGGGCCGCCACCGTCGACGGACGCGGCGCCTTCAGCGTCAGACTGCCGGTCGCCGCCCCGCCCCGGCCCTGCCCCTGCGTCGTCCACGTCTCCGGCGTCACCGGCACCCAGGACGTCGTCGACGCCGCCTTCACCGTCGCCGGCCACCCCACCGCCCCGCTCCCCGACGCCACCGGCGACGGCCGCCTCGCCGTCCTCGCCGCCGCCCGCCTCGACGGCTCCGACGGGGTGCTGACCTGGTTCGGCGCGCCGCCCTCCCGCACCCTCGTGCTCACCGTCGGCAACCTCGGCACCGCGCCCGTCCGCGACCCCGTCTTCCTCGTCGGCACCGCCCGCGGCGTCCTCGCCCCGAGCGACCAGGAGCACCAGTGGCGCGGCACGATCAAGCCCGGGCAGAAGGCCCGGATCGAGCTGGACGTCGAGCTCGCCGCCGGCGCCCACGGCGCCTACCGGGTCTCCGTCTCGCACGGCGGCCGGCTCCTCGCCGCGCAGCCCTGGACCGTGGGCCGGCCCTGGGGCGTGGTCCTCTTCTGGGCGCTGCTCGCCGTGGTCGTGCCCGCCGCCCTCTTCCGGACCGGCATGGTCCTCGTCGACCGGGCCGGCGGCCGGAACCGCCACTCCGTCCCCGTCCCCGTACCGGCGGACGCGGACGGCCCCGGGACGACCGCGGTCCTGCCGTGGTTCCTCCCCGACTCCGCACCGTCCGAGAACACTCCGACGAAGGGACATTCGTGAGCACGCAACGGAGGACGATCGCGGCCGGGATCGCGCTGATCCTCGGCGGCGCGGGGATCCTGCTGACCGCCGGGCCCGCCCAGGCCGCCGAGATCTCGTTCAGGACGGAGTGCATCCCGCCGTCGATCTCCGGCCTGCCACCGGTCCAGGGCACCACCACGGTGCTCGTCACCGCACCCGCCACCGCCAAGGTCGGCGACACCGTCGAGGTCGTCTGGAAGACCGTGAAACCGGCCTCCAAGAACCCCGACATGCTCGACCTGGACGCGAACACCGTCAAACCGACCGGCACCGTGAAGGTCGGCGGCGCCCAGGGCGGCACGCTCGCCCTGGAGGGCCCCCGGCAGAACCCGCCCATCCCGAAGAACTCGCCGATGGTCCTGCCCGACATGAAGGGCACCCTGAAGCTGACCAAAGCCGGCGACGTCACCCTGACGCCCGACGCGTACACGATCAACGTGTCGAAGCCGATGTCCACGGACACCAAGTGCACCCCGAAGGAGCAGGTCCCCGTCGGCGCCACGATCAAGGTGACCGACGGCGGCGGCGGCTCGGGCGGAGGCTCCGGGTCCGGCAGCGGCGGCGGATCGGGGAGCGGCGGCGGCTCCGGCAGCGGCGGCGGGCAGACTGATTTCCCCGGCAAGGACGTCGACGTGCACTTCACCTGCACCGGCCCCGGCGCACCGCCCTCGATCACCACCAAGGTGTCGATCGGCGCCAGGAAGAACGGCGGCGCGTACGACCTCACGGTCAAGACCGCCAAGAACGTCATGCCGACCCCGGCGCCGCTGCCCGCCAAGGCGCTCACGCCGAGCATGGAGATCAGGATCGGCGGTGACGACCGGGGCACCGTCAAGGTCACCGGCGCGCCGAACCCGACGGCGCTCAAGGCGAACGACCCGGTGAGCCTCACCGACATGAAGGGCACCTACAAGCCCGGCGCCACCGGCAAGGCGACGCTCACCCCGGGCGCGCTCACCATCAGCGTCGTGCTCGCCCCCGGCGCCGACCCGATCACGATCCCCTGCCAGGTGAAGGGCGCGGTCCAGGCGTCCCTCACCCTCGACACCACGCAGCAGTCCGGCGGCGCGTCCGGCTCCACGGACGGCGGCGGCACGGACGGCTCGGGCTCCGGCTCGGGCGGCGGCTCCGGCTCCGGATCGGGCTCGGGCGGCGGCTCCGGATCGGGCTCCGGCTCCGGTTCCGGCTCCGGTTCCGGGTCCGGCGGCTCCGGCGGGAACCTCGCCGAGACCGGCGCCGAGCAGGACGGCGCCCTGCGCGCCCTCGGCCTCGTCGCCGGCACCGTGATCCTCCTCGGCGGCGCGGTCTTCACCTTCACCCCGTGGCGGCGCCTGGCCCGCCGCACCCGCTAGCGGCGCGGACAGCGGAAAGGCCCGGCACCTGGAGCAGGTGCCGGGCCTTCACCCGTGGAGGGGGCCGCTGGAGGAGGGCCGCTACTGGGCGGCGTCCATCAGCGCGTTGACCTTCTTGCGGTACATGAAGATCGCGAAGCCCGCGAGCACGGCGGCGACGGCCTCGAAGAGGACCACGCCGACGCCGTCCATCTGCACGCCGGCCAGGCCGAGCAGACCCGTGACGCAGTCACCGGCGGTGACGGCGAGGAACCAGACGCCCATCATCTGGGAGGCGTACTTCTGCGGCGCCATCTTGGTCGTGACCGACAGGCCGACCGGGGACAGGCACAGCTCGGCGACGGTGTGCATCAGGAAGATGAGCACCAGCCACCACATGGTGACCTTGGTGTCCGTGCCGGCCGTCTGGCTCAGCGGGACGGCGAAGACGAAGAACGAGGCACCGACGATTACCAGGCCGATCGAGAACTTCACGATCGTGCTGGGCTCACGGCGGCGGCGCGCCAGCGCCAGCCACAGCCAGGCGAAGAACGGCGCCAGGATCACCACGAAGAGCGGGTTCAGCGACTGGAAGAGCACGTTCGGCATCTCCCAGCCCAGCAGGCTGCGCTCGGAGTTCTCGCTGCCGAACAGCGACAGCGTGGAACCGCCCTGGTCGTAGATCATCCAGAAGACGGCGGCGGCCACGAAGAACCAGATGTAGGCGTTCATCTTGGTCTGCTCGCCGGCGGTGAGCTCCTTGTCGCGCTTGATGCGCGCCAGGACGGCGACCGGGATGACCAGACCGGCGATCGTGATCGGGTACAGCGCCCACTTGATGGTGAACATGTCCATCGCGACCACGACGCCGTAGAAGACGGCGGTGACGACGACGGCGACGGCGGCCTTGGTGAGGATGCCGTTGCGCTCGGCGGGGGTCAGCGGGTTCGGGACCTCGCTGCTCTTCGGGTTCAGCGTGCGGCCGAAGAGCAGGAAGAAGACCAGGCCGAGACCCATGCCGACGGCGGCGAGGAAGAAGCCCAGGTGCCAGTTGACCGTCTCGCCGACGATGCCGATGGCGATCGGGGCGAGGAAGGCGCCGAGGTTGATGCCGATGTAGAAGATCGTGAAGCCGCTGTCCCGGCGCGAGTCGTCCAGGCCCTGGTACAGGTGGCCGACCATCGTCGAGATGTTGGCCTTCAGCAGACCGGAGCCGACCGCGACCAGCAGCAGACCGATGAAGAACGCGATCTGACCGGGCAGGGCGAGCGACACGTGACCCAGCATGATCACGGTGCCGGCGATGGCGACCGTCTTGCGGGCGCCCCAGACGCGGTCGCCGAACCAGCCGCCGGGCAGGGCCATGAGGTAGACCATGGCCACGTAGACGGAGTAGATCGCCGTGGCCGTCGCGGCCTTGTAGCCGAGTCCGCCGCCCTGGCTGCCGACCGCGGCGTCCGTGCCGCCGGAGACCAGGTACAGGACGAGAAGCGCACGCATGCCGTAGTAGGAGAACCGCTCCCACATCTCGGTCATGAACAGCGTGGCCAGGCCAACGGGGTGGCCGAGGAAGGTCTTCTCGTGAGCAGCGCTCGGCGAGTCCTTCGTCAGGCTGGAAGCCATGGTCGATCCTTGCTAGCTCGGGACGCGCCGCTTCGTGAGCGGGACGCGCCCGGTGGGGGGTGGCCGGCACCGGCCGGGACGATCGTGCCCCGCCCGGGATCCACGCCCCGCCGCGCGTCGTCGCGCCGCGGGACCCGGCCCACAGGTCGTTCACCGTCTCAAGGCTGGCAAGACCAACCCTGCGCAGAAAAGAGGACCTTGGCTGACGAAGCAGGCCGAAGGTCCCCGATTACCGCTATGACGTCTCGCCACCATACGACACGACACTGCCGGATATGGAAGGACTTGAGAGATGGATCACAGGTGACCATGGAACCAACGGGGGTCATTCCAAGGTGTAGACAAGGTTACGTGCCCTGCTTCGGAGGTGCCGGAGGGTGCCTCGCGGTCCCGCCCCGGCCGTGCACCCGTCCGGACTACCATCACTGCATGACCCGTGTACTGCTCGCCGAGGACGACGCATCCATCTCGGAGCCGCTGGCCCGCGCCCTGCGGAGAGAGGGGTACGAGGTCGAGGTCCGCGAGGACGGGCCCAGCGCGCTCGACACCGGCCTCCAGGGCGGCGTCGACCTCGTCGTGCTCGACCTGGGCCTGCCCGGCATGGACGGCCTGGAGGTCGCCCGCCGGCTGCGCGCCGACGGCCACACGGTCCCGATCCTGGTCCTCACCGCCCGCGCGGACGAGGTCGACACGGTCGTCGGGCTCGACGCGGGCGCCGACGACTACGTGACCAAGCCGTTCCGCCTCGCCGAGCTGCTCGCCCGGGTCCGGGCCCTGCTCCGGCGCGGCGCCACCGAGCCGGCCCCCGCGCCCGCCACCCACGGCGTCCGCATCGACGTCGAGTCGCACCGGGCGTGGATGGGCGACGAGGAGCTGCAGCTCACGGCGAAGGAGTTCGACCTGCTGCGCGTCCTGGTCCGCGACGCGGGGCGGGTCGTCACCCGGGACCAGCTGATGCGGGAGGTCTGGGACACCACGTGGTGGTCCTCCACCAAGACGCTCGACATGCACATCTCGTGGCTGCGCAAGAAGCTCGGTGACGACGCGGCGAATCCGCGGTACATCGCGACGGTCCGCGGCGTCGGCTTCCGCTTCGAGAAGAGCTGACCTCCCCGCCGTACGGTCCGCGCAGTTCCCCGCCAGGCGCCTCCCGGCGGGGGCGGTGTGTCGCGTCGCGTCTGCGGGCCGTGGTGGGTCGCCCGCGCAGTTCCCCGCGCCCCTTCGGGGCGGTTGGCGGTGGGGGCCTAGGCTCGGGGTGTTCCGTATTCCCGGCCCGGGAGGGCGCGTGCGTCGTCGTCTCATCACCAGCACCCTCGCCGTCGTGCTGGTCGTCATCTCCGTGTTCGGCGTCTCGCTCGTGCTCGTCGAGACGCGGACCATCACCAGCAGCGCCCAGGAGAGCGTCGACGCCGAGGCGCTGCGGATCGTGTCGATCGTCGACAGCCGGCTGATCGGCGGCGAGCCGGTCAACCCCGACATCCTCGCGGAGCAGAGCGGCGCCAAGCGGTACGCGCTGATCACCATCCCCGGCCGGCCGCCCATCGAGATCGGCGCCCGCCCCACCGGCAGCGTCATCCGCGGCTACGCGGAGGGCGAGCGCGGCGAGACGGTGATCGTCGAGGAGTCCCGCTCCGCCGTCACCTCCGAGGTCGGCAGCACCGCGCTGATCATCGTCGCCGTCGCCGGCCTCGCCGTCATCGCCGCCGTCCTCCTCGCCGTACGCCAGGCGAACCGGCTCGCCTCCCCGCTCACCGACCTCGCCGAGACCGCCGAACGGCTCGGCTCCGGCGACCCGCGCCCCCGGCACAAGCGTTACGGGGTCCCCGAGCTGGACCGCGTCGCGGACGTGCTGGACGCCTCCGCCGAGCGGATCGCCCGGATGCTCACCGCCGAGCGCCGGCTCGCCGCCGACGCGTCCCACCAGCTCCGCACCCCTCTCACCGCGCTCTCCATGCGCCTGGAGGAGGTCGCCCTCGCCGACGACCTGGACACGGTCAAGGAGGAGGCGACGATCGCGCTCACCCAGGTCGAGCGCCTCACCGACGTCGTCGAACGGCTGCTCACCAACTCCCGGGACCCCCGCTCCGGCTCCGCCGTCGCCTTCGACATCGACGAGGTCGTCAAGCAGCAGATCGAGGAGTGGCGCCCCGCCTACCGCAGCGCCGGCCGCGCGATCGTCCGCTCCGGCAAGCAGGGCATGCGGGCCATCGGCACCCCCGGCGCCGTCGCCCAGGTCCTCGCCGCGCTCATCGAGAACTCGCTCATGCACGGCGGCGGCACCGTCGCCCTCCGCACCCGCGTCATCGGCAACCAGTCGGTGATCGAGGTCACCGACGAGGGACCGGGCGTCCCCGCCGACCTCGGCGCGCGGATCTTCGAGCGGGCCGTCAGCGGACGCAGCTCCACCGGCATCGGGCTCGCGGTCGCCCGGGACCTCGCCGAGGCCGACGGCGGACGCCTGGAGCTGCTCCAGCTGCAGCCGCCGGTCTTCGCGCTCTTCCTCAGCCGGGAGGCCCGCAGCGTCGCCCGGGAGGACGCGGAGCGCCCCGTACGGTGACGGGGCGCGGCGGGACGGGAGCGGGCGCCGTCACAGGCGCCGTCAGGCGTCAGACGTGGTCGGGCTGGCGGCGGCGGGCCTGCCGCGGCGCCACCGGCTCGGCCTGCTCCAGGAAGGACTCGGCCGTCTGCACGGCCTCCTTCGCGGGCAGCGCCCGGAACACCCAGGTGCGGTACGACCAGAAGCGGAACAGGGTCGCCACGCCGATGCCGGAGAACTTGAAGAAGTTGCTGGCCAGCGGCGAGTTCCAGCCGAGGCCGTAGGTCGCCGCGTAGAGGATCCCGTTCTCGATGACCAGCCCGACGAGGCTGAACAGCAGGAAGAGGGTCATCTCCTTGGTGCGGCCCGACTTGTCGCGGTCGCGGTACGTGAAGTAGCGGAACCCCACGTAGTTGAAGGCGATGGCCACCACGGTGGCGATCAGGCTGGCCCGCACCACCGGGAGCTCCGTGAGGTGCCGGACGAGGTTGAAGACGGCCAGGTTCACCAGGACGCCGAGGCCGCCGACGACTCCGAACTTGGCGACCTCGCGGCCGAGCAGGGCGAGTCGCATGCGCAGCGCGCCGGGTTCGCTCATGGGGGTCGGTCCGTCCGTCGGGTGACGTCCGGGTGACGTCAACCCACTCATGCTAACCAGCCTCTCCCGTCACCCGCCCGGGTAGCCGGGAAACCTGTGGAAAACCTGGACCTACCCCGTCACGCCTTGTGTCAATCCACAGCCGGAAACGTGTTCACGGATGGTGCGGATACCCTAAGAGGGTGACGTTCCCGGTAGTAGGCATGGTCGGCGGCGGGCAGCTCGCCCGCATGACCCACGAGGCGGGCATCCCCCTCGGCATCAAGTTCAAGCTCCTCAGTGACACCCCGCAGGACTCTGCGGCGCAGGTGGCCGGCGAGGTCGTCATCGGCGACTACCGCGACCTGGACACGCTCCGCGCGTTCGCGCGCGGCTGCGACGTGATCACCTTCGATCACGAGCACGTCCCCACCGAGCACCTGCGCGCCCTGGAGGCCGACGGCATCCCCGTCCGCCCCGGGCCCGACGCGCTCGTGCACGCGCAGGACAAGGGCGTGATGCGGGCGCGGCTCGACGCGATCGGCGCGCCCAGCCCCCGGCACCGCATCGTGGCCGACCCGGCCGACGCGGTCGCGTTCGCGGAGGAGGTCGGCGGCTTCCCGATCATCCTCAAGACCGTGCGCGGCGGCTACGACGGCAAGGGCGTCTGGTTCGTCCGCACCGCCGAGGACGCCCGCGACCCGTTCCTCGCCGGCGTGCCCGTGCTCGCCGAGGAGAAGGTCGACTTCGTCCGCGAGCTGGCGGCGAACATCGTCCGCTCCCCGCACGGCCAGGCCGTCGCCTACCCGGTGGTCGAGTCCCGCCAGGTCGACGGCGTCTGCGACACCGTGATCGCGCCCGCCCCCGACCTGGACGACGAGCTGGCCGGACAGGCCCAGGAACTCGCCCTGCGGATCGCCCAGGAGCTCGGCGTCGTCGGCCACCTGGCCGTCGAGCTGTTCCAGACCACCGACGGGCGGATCCTCGTCAACGAGCTGGCGATGCGCCCGCACAACTCCGGCCACTGGACCATGGACGGCGCGATCACCAGCCAGTTCGCCAACCACGTCCGGGCCGTCCTCGACCTGCCGCTCGGCGACCCGCGCCCGCGCGCCCGCTGGACCGTGATGTGCAACGTCCTCGGCGGCGACTTCCCGGACATGTACCAGGGCTATCTGCACTGCATGGCCCGGGACCCGCAGCTCAAGATCCACATGTACGGCAAGGACGTGAAGCCCGGCCGCAAGGTCGGCCACGTCAACACCTACGGCGACGACCTGGACGAGACGCTGGAGCGCGCCCGCCACGCCGCCGACTACCTGCGAGGGACGATCGTTGAGTAACCAGGCGAGCAACCCGCTCATCGGCATCGTGATGGGCTCCGACTCCGACTGGCCCGTCATGGAGGCCGCCGCCCAGGCGCTCGACGAGTTCGAGATCCCGTACGAGGTCGACGTGGTCTCCGCCCACCGGATGCCGCGCGAGATGATCGCGTACGGCGAGGAGGCGGCCGGCCGCGGCCTGAAGGCGATCATCGCGGGCGCCGGCGGCGCCGCCCACCTGCCGGGCATGCTCGCCTCCGTCACTCCGCTCCCGGTGATCGGCGTCCCGGTGCCGCTGAAGTACCTGGACGGCATGGACTCGCTGATGTCGATCGTGCAGATGCCGGCCGGCATCCCGGTCGCCACCGTCTCCGTCGCCGGCGCGCGGAACGCGGGCCTGCTCGCCGTCCGCATGCTCGCCGCCGCCGACCCGGCCCTCCAGGAGCGGATGACCGCGTTCCTCCAGGACCTCAACGACCAGGCCACCGAGAAGGGCAAGCGGCTGCGCGCCAAGGTCGCCGGCACCGAGTCCTTCGGGTTCGCCCGGTGAGCGCGGCCGACCGGCTCGCCGAGGCCCGGGACCTCCTCGCGGAGGCCCCCGTGGTCGACGGGCACAACGACCTCCCGTGGGCGCTGCGCGCCCAGTGCGGATACGACCTCGACGCGCTCGACCTCGCCGGCGACCGGTCGGCCACCCTCCACACCGACCTCGCCCGGCTCCGCGCCGGCGGGGTCGGTGCCCAGTTCTGGTCCGTGTACGTCCCCGGCTCCTTCGCCGGCGACCACGCGGTCAGCGCCACCCTGGAGCAGATCGACGCCGTCGACCGGCTGGTCGAGCGGTACGCGGCCGACCTGGCGCCCGCCCGGACCGCCGCCGACGTCGCCAAGGCCCGCGCCGAGGGCCGGATCGCGTCCCTCAAGGGCGCCGAGGGCGGTCACTCGATCGACAACTCCCTCGCGACCCTGCGCGCCTTCCACACCCTCGGCGTGCGGTACATGACCCTCACGCACAACGAGAACAACGACTGGGCGGACTCGGCCACCGACGAGCCCCGGCACGGCGGCCTCACCGCCTTCGGCCGCGCCGTCGTCCGCGAGATGAACCGCTGCGGCATGCTCGTCGACCTCTCGCACGTGGCCGCCACCACCATGCGGGACGCCCTGGACGAGACCGCCGCGCCGGTCGTCTTCTCGCACTCCTCCGCCCGCGCGGTCTGCGACCACCCGAGGAACGTCCCGGACGACGTCCTGGAACGGCTGCCCGCCAACGGCGGCGTGGCGATGGCGACCTTCGTGCCGAAGTTCATCCTCCCCGGCGCCGCCGAGTGGACCGCCCGCGCCGGCGCGAACCTCCGCGCGCACGGCCTGCACCCCCTCGACACCACCCCGCGGGCGAAGGAGCTGCACGCCGCCTTCGAGGCGGAGCACCCGCGCCCGGTCGCCACCGCCGCCACGGTCGCCGACCACCTCGACCACATGCGCGAGGCCGCCGGCATCGACCACATCGGCATCGGCGGCGACTACGACGGCACCGCCTTCACCCCGGCCGGCCTGGACGACGTCGCCGGCTACCCCCACCTGATCGCGGAGCTGCTGGACCGCGGCTGGTCCCGCGCCGACCTCACCAAGCTGACCTGGTCGAACGCGCTCCGCGTGCTGTCCGACGCGGAGGCCGTCGCCCGCGACCTGTCGGCCCGCGTCCCGGCCTCGCACGCCACGATCGAGCAGCTCGACGGCGCCTGACCGGCCTCACCCGAACGGCGCAGCCCGGCGGGCCCCGGCGGGGTCCCGGTGGCACGGTGGCCGTACTGCCCCGCCCCCTTCGGCGGGGTAGTACTGCATCACCGAGTTTCGGAGTAGTGAGAGATCGCGCCATGGCAGATCTAGACGACCATCCCCCCTTCTCTGCCGCCTCCGGCGCCGTCGGCGCGCTGGAACCCACGGAGTCGCCGACCCCGCCGGACGAGACGGACCGGGCCCGGGCGCTCCTCGCCGCCCAGCCCGTCCTCGAAGGCCACACCACCCTGCCCGCGCTCCTCGACCCCGAGGACCTGCCGCCCGCCCGGGCCCCGGAGGCCGGCGCCCAGTTCTGGTCGCTGCACGGGGACCCCGACGACGGCGCCCTCGGCACGCTGCGGCGCCTCGACACCATCCGCGCGCTGGTCGCCGCCTGCCCCGAGGACCTGCGGCTGGCCCACACCACCTCCGAGATGATCCACGCCCGCAACTGCGGCCGGGTCGCGGCCCTCCTCGGACCGGTGGACTGGACGGCCCTCGGCGGCTCCGCCGCCACCCTGCGGGCGTACCACGCCCTCGGCGTGCGGGCGGTGAACCTCACCCGGTTCGACCGCTTCGCCCGCGAGGCGATCCGCGAGATGAACCGCATCGGGCTCGCCGTCGACCTGAGCGGCGCCGACGCGGACACCGTCCGCAAGGTCCTCGCGGTGACCCGGGCCCCGGCCCTGCTCACCCGGGCCGCGCCGGACGTCCTCCCGGACGACGTGCTGCGGCTGCTCGGCGAGAACGGCGCGGTGTGCATGGTGGCCGTCGGCGAGGACCCGGCCGCCGCCGCCGACCTGCTCGACCGGGTCCGCGAGGGCGCCGGGCCGGAGTCGACGGGCCTGTCCCGGCTGACCTCCCCGGAGGGCGGCTACGTGCCGCTCTTCGCGGAGCTGCTGCGGCGCGGATGGCCGGCCGGCGAGCTGGTGGGCCTGGCCCACGGCAACGCCACCCGGGCCCTGCGGGCGATCGAGTTCCTGTCCCGTACGAACCGGATCAGGCCCGTCGCCGCCTGACCCGCCCGGACACGGCGGAGGGGCGCACCGGATCCGTCCGGTGCGCCCCTCCGCGTCGGTCACGCGCGCGGGCGGCCCATCGCCCGGTACGTCCAGCCGGCCGCGCGCCACCGCTCGCCGTCCAGCGCGTTGCGCCCGTCGAGGACGACCGGCGAGGCGACGGCGGCGGCCAGCTCGGCCGGGTCGAGCTCGCGGAACTCGCGCCATTCGGTCAGGTGCAGGACCACGTCGGCGCCCCGGACGGCCTCCAGGGCCGAGCCGGCGTAGCCGAGGGTCGGGAAGACCTTGCGGGCGTTGTCCATGCCCTTGGGGTCGTAGACGGTCACCTGGCCGCCCTGGAGGTGTATCTGGCCGGCCACGTTGAGCGCGGGGGAGTCGCGGACGTCGTCCGAGTCCGGCTTGAAGGTGGCGCCGAGGACGGCGACCCGGCGGCCCAGGAAGGAGGTGCCGCCCAGCGCCTCGCGGGCCATCTCCACCATCTGGCCGCGCCGCCGCATGTTGATGGAGTCGATCTCGCGGAGGAAGGTGAGCGCCTGGTCGGCGCCGAGCTCGCCGGCGCGGGCCATGAAGGCCCGGATGTCCTTGGGCAGGCAGCCGCCGCCGAAGCCGATGCCGGCCCGCAGGAACTTGCTGCCGATCCGGTCGTCGTGGCCGATGGCCTCGGCGAGCTTGGCGACGTCGCCGCCGGCGGCCTCGCAGACCTCGGCCATCGCGTTGATGAAGGAGATCTTGGTGGCGAGGAAGGAGTTCGCGGCGGTCTTCACCAGTTCGGCGGTCGGGAAGTCGGTGACGACGAACGGCGAGCCCTCGGCGACCGGGGCGGCGTACACCTCGCGGAGCAGCTTCTCGGCCCGCCCGCCGTCGCCGGGGACGCCGACGACGATCCGGTCCGGGTGCAGGGTGTCCTGGACGGCGAAGCCCTCGCGCAGGAACTCGGGGTTCCAGGCCAGCTCCACGCCGTCCGGCAGCACCCCGGCCAGCCGTTCGGCCGAGCCGACCGGCACGGTCGACTTGCCGACGACCAGCGAGCCCTCGCGGACGACGCCGGCGAGGGAGGCGAAGGCGGCGTCGACGTAGCTCATGTCGCAGCCGTACTCGCCGTGCCGCTGGGGGGTGTTCACGCAGACGAAGTGGACGTCGCCGAAGGCGCCCAGCTCCTCCCAGGAGGTGGTGAAGCGCAGCCGTCCGGTGGAGCCCTCGATCCCAGCGACGTGCCGGGCGAGCAGGTCCTCCAGGCCGGGCTCGTACATGGGGACGCGGCCGGAGGCCAGCAGCTCGATCTTCTCCGGGACGACGTCGAGGCCGAGGACCTCGAAGCCCATCTCCGCCATGGCCGCGGCGTGGGTGGCGCCGAGGTAGCCGGTGCCGATCACGGTGATCTTCAGGGCCATGCGGGACTCCAGGAGCGTCGGGCGGACGTGCCTGCCCGAGCATAGTCGGGCACTGACAAGGAGCCCGCTCACGGCCTACCCTTTGGGTTACTTAACGGTAGTTAGCAAGCCAGGGAGCTCGAGAGCATGGGCAAGGACTTCGACCTGTACCGGACCTCCGAGGAGCACGAGATGCTCCGGGAGTCGGTGCGTGCGCTGGCGGACGCGAAGATCGCTCCGTTCGCGGCGGCGGTGGACGAGGAGGGGCGGTTCCCGCAGGAGGCCCTGGACGCGCTGGTCGCCAACGACCTGCACGCGGTGCATGTCCCGGAGACCTACGGCGGCGCGGGCGCGGACGCGCTGGCGACGGTGATCGTGATCGAGGAGGTGGCCCGCGCCTGCGGTTCGTCCTCGCTGATCCCGGCGGTGAACAAGCTGGGCTCGCTGCCGGTGATCCTGTCCGGCTCGGAGGAGCTGAAGCACAAGTACCTCGCGCCGCTCGCCAAGGGTGACGCGATGTTCTCGTACTGCCTGTCGGAGCCGGACGCGGGCTCGGACGCGGCGGGCATGAAGACCCGCGCGGTCCGTGACGGCGACTTCTGGGTGCTCAACGGTGTGAAGCGGTGGATCACCAACGCCGGCGTGTCGGAGTACTACACGGTGATGGCGGTCACCGATCCGGAGAAGCGCTCGAAGGGCATCTCCGCGTTCGTGGTGGAGAAGGGCGACGAGGGCGTGTCGTTCGGCGCGCCGGAGAAGAAGCTCGGCATCAAGGGCTCCCCGACCCGCGAGGTCTACTTCGACAACGTCCGCATCCCCGCCGACCGCATGATCGGCGCCGAGGGCACCGGCTTCGCCACCGCGATGAAGACCCTCGACCACACCCGCATCACCATCGCCGCCCAGGCCCTCGGCATCGCCCAGGGCGCCCTCGACTACGCCAAGGGCTACGTCAAGGAGCGCAAGCAGTTCGGCAAGCCGATCGCCGACTTCCAGGGCGTGCAGTTCATGCTCGCCGACATGGCGATGAAGCTGGAGGCCGCCCGCCAGCTCACCTACGCCGCCGCCGCCAAGTCCGAGCGGGTCGACGGCGACCTGACCTTCTTCGGCGCCGCCGCCAAGTGCTTCGCCTCCGATGTCGCCATGGAGGTCACCACCGACGCCGTCCAGCTCCTCGGCGGCTACGGCTACACCCGCGACTACCCCGTCGAGCGCATGATGCGCGACGCCAAGATCACCCAGATCTACGAGGGCACCAACCAGGTCCAGCGCATCGTCATGGCCCGCAACCTCCCGTAGGGGCGGTCACGGGCCGTCACGGCCGGCGCGGGAAGGTCACCGGTTCGACTCGACGGTGACCTTCTCGTCGTTCTGGATCTGCTGCACGAGCTGCTTCACCTTCGGCATGTCCCACTTCAGCGAGCCCTGCGGCGCGCTGCCCGCGATCGGCATGTTCATCGACTTGCCGTCGCCGCCGCTGATGCCCTTCATCGCGAAGAACATCTGGCCGAGGTCCCACAGGGACATGTCCTTGTCGACGATCAGCGTGTCCAGGCCGGCACCCAGCGTCGGGTACAGCTCGAACGGGTTGAGGATCGTGCCCGGCGTCGCCGCCTGGTTGGCCAGCGCGGACAGGAACTTCTGCTGGTTCTTGGTCCGCGCCAGGTCCGACTCGGCGAAGGCGTACCGGGTGCGGACGAAGGCCAGCGCCTGCTCGCCGTTGAGGGTCTGCTCGCCGGCCTGGAAGTCGGCGCCCGACTTCTTGTCCTTGAAGCCCTTCTCGATGTTCATCTCGACGCCGCCGAGGGCGTCCACGATGTTCGCGAAGCCGGCGAAGCCGATCTCCGCGTAGTGGTCGATCCGCAGCCCGGTGTTGAACTCGACCGTGCGGACCAGCAGCTCCGGGCCGTCCATCGCGTAGGCCGCGTTCAGCTTGGAGCCGCCGCGCGCCGGGAACTGCTTGCCGGACTCGGAGCCGACGAAGCTCGGGATCGTCACCCACGAGTCACGGGGCAGCGAGATCATCGTGTTCCCGCTGGAGCAGGCCGCGAGGATCATCATCGAGTCGGTCCGCTTGCCCTCCGCGGAGCCCGTGTGCAGCTTCTTCTTGTCCTCGGCCGTCATGCCCTCGCGGCTGTCCGAGCCGACGATCAGGTACGTCGTGCAGTCGCCCTCGGCCGGCCGCTCGATGACCTTGGCGAGGTCCACCTCGTTGCGCATCTGCGAACTGGCCCAGGCGTAGGTGCCCACGCCCCACGCGAGGACGCCGACCACCAGCACGATCGAACCGATCTTGATCCGCTTGCGCCAGTCCGGCGCCGGACCGGCCGGACGCGCGCCCGGACCGCCGGGGCCGGCGGGTCCCCCCGGACCGCCGTGCCCGGAGCCCTGCGGCGAGCCGTAGACCTGACCGGTGCTGTACCCGGAGTCGTACCCCGTGGCCTGCGCCTGAGTGAAGTTCGGGTTGTACGCCTGCCCCTGGTCGTATCCCTGCTGGTACTGCGGGGACTGCTGTCCCTGCGGTCGTCTCTGCACGTGCCGCATGGGGCGGGCGCCCTCGGGCTGCTCGGGCCACTCATTCATGCGGACCAGTGTGCCGGGCCCCGCGATCCGGGCGACAGGCCGGGTGGAAAATAGCACCGGTGCTGTTGCGAAGCTGATGCAAAGCGGACCACGCCGATACCCGGCATAAGGTGGAGGTCATGACAGAACAGGGTCAGATCCCGGGCAAGCCCACCTCGGCCTCCCGCACCACCCTCAGCCACATCATGACCAGCCACGACACCAACCTCCTCGGCACGGTGCACGGCGGCGTCATCATGAAGCTGGTGGACGACGCGGCGGGCGCCGTCGCGGGCCGCCACTCCGGCGGCCCGGCCGTCACCGCCTCCATGGACGAGATGGCCTTCCTGGAGCCGGTCCGCGTCGGCGACCTCCTCCATGTGAAGGCCCAGGTCAACTGGACCGGCCGGTCCTCCATGGAGGTCGGCGTCCGCGTCATGGCCGAGCGCTGGAACGACACCACCCCGGCGACCCAGGTCGGCTCCGCCTACCTCGTCTTCGCCGCCGTCGACGGCGACGGCCGGCCGCGCACCGTCCCCCCGGTCATCCCCGAGACCGAGCAGGACAAGCGCCGCTACCAAGAGGCGCAGATCCGCCGCACCCACCGCCTGGCCCGCCGCCAGGCCATCATGGAGCTCCGCGAGCGCCGCGCCGCCGAGGGCTACGAGGACTGACCCGGGCCGCGGCGGGCCGTCACCCGCCGCACCCGGTCCCCGGCGCCTACGGGCACACCACCTGGTCCCCGGTGACCGCCTCGAACGGTCCCCGCGCCGGCGCCTTCTCCGCCCGCACCGCCGTCACGCCCCTGTAGTCCCGCCCGAGCGTCACCCGCAGCGTCCCGCCCCGCTCCGGCACGGCCTTCAGCTCCGCCCCCGGCAGCGCCGCCGCCAGCGACTTCGCCGACCGGTCCCACCGCGGGTCGTACTCCACCACCGTCCGCGCCCGCTCGCCCCCGGGCGCCGTCGCCGGCGTCCGCGTCGTGTCGAAACCGGCCTTCCGCAGCGCCTCGTCCGCCTTCCGCCCGAGCCCGTCGGTCCGCGTCCCGTTGTAGACCTGCACCCGGATCTTCTCCGGCGCGACCTCCACCGCCACGGCCTTCGGCTTCCGCGCCGCCGCGCCCGTCTCCGCCGGCGCCGCCAGCGGCCGGTCCTCCCGCACCGCCGCGAACAGCTTCTGCGCCTTCTCCGCGTCCCACTTCACCGTCGACCCGATGCCCTTCACCGGGAAGTCCATGTCGTCGACCGGCACCGACACGAACTCCGACGACGCCGGCGTGAACCCCCGCATCGCCTTCGCGAGCGCCAGCAGCTGGTCCGTACCGAAGTCCTCGTCGGCCCGCACCGACCCCAGCAGCGTCGTCGACACCTCCCGGAACCGCACCGGATTGAACAGCACCCCGCCGCTCGTCAGCCGGTCCACCAGCGCCGCCAGGAACTTCTGCTGCCGCTGCATCCGCCCGATGTCCGCGGCCCCGTCGATGTGCCGGGAGCGCACGTACTGGAGCGCCTGCCCGCCGTCCAGCTCGTGCGTGCCGGCCGCCAGCTCAAGCCCCGTGTACGCGTCCTTCACCGGCTTCGTCGTGCAGATCTGCACCCCGCCGACCGCGTCCACCGTCCGCATGAAGCTGGTGAAGTCGACCTCCAGATAGTGGTCGATCTTGACCCGGGTCATCGCCTCCACCGTCCGCACGGTCAGCGCGGGCCCGCCCTCGGCGTAGGCGGCGTTCAGCTTCACCGGGTGCGCCCGGTGCTTCTCGCCGCTGTTCTGGTCGGTGTGCTCGGGCAGCTCGGCGTACGAGTCCCGGGGCAGCGACACGACGCTCGCGCGGTCCCGGTCCTCCGAGATGTGCACCAGCAGCACGGTGTCCGTGCAGTGGCAGGGCGCCCCGCCCAGCCGGTACTTCCGCTTCTCCTCGGGCGTGATCCGGTCGCGCCCGTCGGTGCCGACGACGAGCACGTTCATGCCGGTGCCCGCCTGCGGCCGGTTCTTCATGTCCTTGAACGGGTCCACCCGGGTGATGCCGGTGTCCAGGCCGGTCACCAGCGCGTGCCCGATCCCGCCGGCCGCCAGCACCACCACGGACAGCGCGGTCGCCATCCGCATCCCCCAGCGCGGGCGCCGCCGGGGCCGCCGCACCGGGGTGGGACCGCCGCGCCGGGGGACCGGCGGACGGCCCGCCGCGCCGGGCGTGCGGGGCGGACGGGGCGTGCGGGGCGGTGGGGGCACGGACGGACACCTCCGCGGCGGGGACAGGGGCCGTGAGCACCGTAGGCCCATACGATGAGCCGGTAGGGTCACCGCCCCCGGCGGCACGCACTTCTGTCCCCCGTTCGCGGTAACGCGGCCCGTCGGCGAGCACCGGGCCCCCCGCATCCGCGATCATGCCGGGCCCGTGCGCGGAAAACGGGGGAGCGGTCGGCTCAGCTCTTCCCGTCCCACCGGTAGACCGAGTAGACGTCCATGCAGGCGGCCTTGGAGTTGGCCTCCTCGGGCAGGTCGCCGGCCGTGTTCGTCGGCCGCTTGTACGTGTCGCCCTCCCGCCAGTCGGCGCCCACGACGACGGTGATGCCCTCGGTCGAGGCGTCCGCGTGGACGGTGGAGAGCGGCAGCCCGAGGGCCTTCGCGACGGACTCGGCGTCCGCCCGGCCCTGGTCGCCGCCGGCCTTCGGGTAGGCGACGACCGTGCCCTTGCTGGGCCTGCCCTCCTGCGCGGAGGCGGCCTGGGTGAAGCCCTTGCCCTGGAGGGCGGTGGTGATCTTCTTGGCGCGGCCCTCGACGGCCGGCTCGTCGTTGCCGTCGGTGCCGTTGACGACCGTGACGGCGAGCGAGGCCGGGTCGGCCGCGGTCTTCTTCGGCTTCGCGGAGGCGGACGCCGACGCCTTCGGCTTGGCCGGCGCCTTGGCGCCGTTCTTGTCGAGGGCGACGTCGTCCCGGAGCATGCTCCAGATCTTCTCCGCCGCCGTGGCCCGCGGCTGGAGCCACGCCTTCGGGTTCGCCGGGTAGGGGTCGGTCGGGATGGTGACCGTGGTCAGCCGGTCGACCTTCACGTTCTTCAGCTGCATGCCGAGGTCGAAGAGCTTGGCGACGGTGTCGAGGCCGTCGGAGACCTGGAGCGCCTTGGTGCCGGTCTCCGCGAGCCCCATCAGCCGGCCGGTGTCGGTCCACGCGTTCTGCTGCTGGAGCTTCTTCAGCATGCCGTTGAGGTACATGTGCTGGGCCTTGGCGCGGTTCTGGTCGCTGCCGAAGGCGTGCCGGGTGCGCAGCCACTGGAGGGCCTGCTCGCCCTTGACCTCGGTGGTGCCCTCGGGGAGCTTGAGCCCGGACCCGCCCTTGACCTGGGCGGTCGACCGGTCGTGGACACCGGTCTTCACGCAGACGGGGACGCCGCCGACCTCGTCGGCCATCGCGACGACGCCCGCGAAGTCGACCATCATCCAGTGGTCGATGTAGACGCCGGTCAGGGTCTCCCAGGTGGTGAGGGTGCAGCCGGGGCCGCCGCGGGTGAGCGTCTCGTTGATGGGCCGGTCGGTGGTGGCCGGGTAGTCGGTGCCGTCCTCGCCCTTGCAGGCGGGGATCTTCACGACGGTGTCGCGGGGTATGGAGATCAGCGAGGCGTTCTGCCGGTCGGCGGAGACGTGCAGCAGCATCTGCACGTCGGCCCGGGGCTTGTCCTCCCGCAGGTCCTTGCCGCCGCCCAGGGCGACGTTCGCGTCGGAGGCGCGGCTGTCGGAGCCGATCAGCAGGATGTTGAGCGGGGTGTCGCCGAGCGCGTTCGGCGCGGCCTTCCGCACGCCGCTGCTGCCGCCGGCCCGGTCGCCGCTGCGGATGTTGCCGTTGAGGTGCTCGTAGTACGCGTATCCGGCGCCGGCGGTCCCGAGGACCACGGCGGCCACGCCGATCGCCGTCCAGCGCAGCGCCTTCTTCTTGCCGGCCTTCTTGGCCTGCTTGCGGGCCGCCGCCCGGCCGCCCGCCGAGCTCCGGGACGGGCCGGCGTCGCCGGTGCCCGAGCCGCCGCGGCGGCGCGCGGCCCGGCCGCCGGGCGCGGGGACCGGGTCCGGCCCCCCGGCCGGCTCCGCCGTCCCGCCCGCCCCGGTCGCCTCTCCGGCGCCGTGCAGGTCGTCGTCCCAGCCACGGTCTCGGGCGTGCGGAACGCCGGATCGCGTCCCCTCCCGTCGCACGCTGTTCTGTCCCACCCCAGGTCCCCTCATCGTCAAGGGCGCGCCGGAACCCGCTGTTCCCGGGTCACTGGGCGCACACCTTCTTGTCTGCTTCCACCTGACCGACGTCCGGCGCCTTCGTCGGACCGGTCATGGGCACCCCCGCGCCCTTGAAGTCGGCGCCGAGGACGAGCGTCATGGGCTCGCGCTCCGCGGCGTCCGCGGTGCCCTGCTTGAGGGCGGTGGCCGGCAGACCCATCATCGCGGCGAGCGCGCGGGCCTGGTCGGCCTGGTTCGGTGCGTAGCTGAGGTTCGTCTTCGCCGCCTTCTCGGGGGCGTTGCTCCTGTTGGTCGAGCGAAGGACGCCCTGCTCGTTCTGGAGCCAGTTGATGGTCGCCTGGGCGGCGCCCTGGATGCCGCTGCCGTTGTAGACGTCGACGCGGACCTCGGCGGCGGGGGCCTTGGGGCCCTCCAGGAGCTTCGCCTGGGCCTTGGCCTTGGCCTTCTTGGCGTCGGCCTCCTTCTTCTTGACCTCGGTGAAGGAGACGTCGTTCTCGATCATGCTGAAGATCTGCGGGGCCTTCACCGGGTCGAGGACGACGGTGGCCCGCTTCGTCGGCGGCTCGTCGGGGTTGTCGATGACCGGCACGGTCAGGAAGGTGATGTTCTTCAGGTCCACCTTGGCGAGCTCCTTCGCCAGGGTGACGAGCTTCGCCGCGCTGCCGATGCCCTTGTCGACGGTGAGCGAATCGGTCGCCGCGTCGGCGACGTCGTACAGCTTCGTCGGGCTGCTGAGGGTGTCCTCCTTCAGCTGGCGCATCATCGAGGCGAGGAACTGCTGCTGCTGCTTGATGCGGTCGAGGTCGCTCTCGTTGCCGAGGCCGTGCCGGTTCCGCAGGAAGGCCAGCGCCTGCTCGCCCTGGACGCGGTGCTCGCCCGCGGGCAGGTTGAGCTTCGAGTACTTCTTGTCGTGGATCGGCTTGGCGAGGCAGACCTTCACGCCGCCGACCGCCGTGGACAGCGTCTTGACGGCGTTGAAGTCGACCATCATGAAGTGGTTGATCGGCAGCCCGGACATCTGGGTGATGGTCCGCATGGTGCAGCCGGGGTCGCGGCCGTCGACGCCGTAGGACTCGTTGAACTTGGTCTTGCCGACCGAGCCGGGGATGACCTTGGTGACCCCGTCCACCTTCGTCGGGCACTCCGGAATCTCGATCTTGAGGTCGCGCGGGATGCTCATCGCCGTCGCGTTGGTGCGGTCCTCGGCGATGTGGATGAGGAACGTCGTGTCGGCGTGGCCGGTGACGTTGCTCTTGTTGCCGTACGACTCGTTGCCCTCGCCGGTGCGGACGTCGTTGCCGATGATCAGGATGTTCAGCGGCCCGTCCATCGACTCGGTCTGCTGGGCCGCGTCGCCGACGTCGACGACGTCGAGGTTGCCGTCGAGCTTGTTGTAGATCGCGTACGCGCCGACCGCGCCGCCCACCAGGACGAAGGCCATCGTGCCGCCGGTCCACAGCAGGACCTTCTTCTTGCCGCTCGCCCCCTGCTTGCGCTTGCGGCGCCGCTGGGGCGGCACCCGTCCGCCGCCGGCCGTGCCCCGCTCGGTCTCCGGGGCGTCCGGCTCGGCCGGGCGGCGCCGCCGCTGGCCGGGAACGGGCGCCTCCGCCGGGGCGGTTGAACGCCCCCCGGAGCGGGTACCGGAACCGGTGACACCGGCACCGGGAGCGGACGGGGAACCACTGAGCGGCGGCTGCCCAGCGGAGTGGTCCAGTCGCAGTTCGTAGTTGCCGGTCTGCGGGTTGAGCACCCACTGGTCGGCGGGGTCGATCTCGTCCGCCCGTCCACGGCTGTGCGCGTCCACGGTTCCTGTCCTCCGTCGGTGCCACGCGGGGCGCCTCCCCCTGTGGGCGCCACTCGGTCGTTCGATCCTTGGCTGAGTGCGACCACGCGGTCCTGGTGCACCGGATCGCGTCACACTATCCGCCCAGTTCAGCGCGGGGCGACGTCAGTGACAAATTCCACCCCGCTTACAACCGGGCATTCCGCTCAAACCACAACTCCCCCTGACTCTCCCTTGGCTCCCGCTTTACCAACGCCCCCACCGGACGCTAGGAGCACACCCCCTCCGCCGCGTTCCGGCCCGGGAAGGTCGGCGTCGCGGTCGGCGCGGGCGACTCCGCGTCGTCCGGCTTCCCGTCGGAGGATGCGCCGGAGCCGTCGTCCGGTTCCGGTTTCGTCACCAGGACCGGCTTGTCCTCGCGGAGTTGCCGGAAGAGCTCGCTCGCGGCGGGCTGCACCAGTTCGTCCCGGTTCGCGTTGTACGTGTACGGGCGCCGCGGCACCGTCAGGAACTGCACCTTCTCCGTCGGCACCGACCGCATCGTCCGCGCCAGGTCGTACAGGTCCCGCAGCGAGTCCAGACCCGGGTCCGTGGTGACCGACTTCGTCGCCGCGTCGAGCACCGGGTACAGCTTCGTCGGGTTCAGCAGCACCCCGTCGCTCTGCACCTTGTTCACCAGCGCGCCCAGGAACATCTGCTGCCGGTCCATCCGTTCGGTGTCGCTGCCGTTGCCCAGCGACTTGCGGGCGCGGACGAAGCCCAGCGCCTGCTCGCCGTCCAGCGTCTGCCGGCCCGCCGGCAGCTTCAGCTTGGCGTCGCTGTCGTCCACCGGCTCCTTCAGGCAGACCTCGACGCCGTCCACCGCGTCCACCATCTTCTTGAAGCCCCGGAAGTCGATCACCATGTGGTGGTCGACCCGGATCCCGGTCAGCTTCTCGACGGTACGGATCGTGCACGCCGTCCCGCCCCACTCGAAGGCCCAGTTGAACTGCGCCAGCCGCTCCCGGGTCCGGCCGCCGCCGGTCCGGGCGCAGCTCGGGATCGTCACCATCAGGTCGCGGGGGATCGACACCGCCGTGGCGCTCGACTCGTCGGCCGCCAGGTGGAGCAGGATCACGGTGTCCGAGCGCTGGGTGCCCTTGTCCCGGCCGTACTCGCGGTTCCCCTCGCCGGAGCGGGTGTCCGAGCCGATGAGGAGGATGTTCCGGGCCTCCGTCGCGACGGAGGCGGGGCGCTCCTTCTCGTACCGGCGCAGCTCGTCGGCGGCGGTGGTGTCCGTGGTGATGTTGTCGTCGAGCTTCCGGTAGAACCACCAGCCGGCCCCGGCCCCGCCGAGCAGCACGAGCGACACGGCGAGGCAGCCCCACCGCAGCCAGTGCCGGCGCCGCCGGGCGGCCTCCCCGGGGTCCGCGGATTCCTCCGTCGTCCCGTCCGGCGTCCCGTCGGGCGCCGGTGCCGGCGTCTCCTCCGGCGGCACGGGCGACTCCGCCGGGTCCGGCGTCGGTTCCGGGTCCGGTTCGGCGGGCGTGCCAGCGCGGTCCGTCACGTCGTCAGTCCGTCCTTCGGGGCGTCTCGGGCGCGTCGGGCGCCCGGCGTTCGCACAAGGAAGACGACCGAACCCGACAGGGGGTTGTGCGGAGGAGACGACTCCCCCCGGGCCGATCATGTACCGGACTCGCCGCCCGGTCGCGGGTACGCGGCGCGTCGATCGGCCATACGGGTGCACAGGGGGGCACAGGGGGCGGGAACCGCCGCCCCCGCGCCCCGCCCGGCCGTCCGTCAGAGCGCCGTGGCGGTGACCCGCTCGCTCCCGATGCGCTGCTCCAGCGCCTCCGGCGCCAGCTCGCCCACGTTCCGGCACAGCACCACGGAGCCGCCCGCGGCCAGCGGCGCGTACAGCCCGGCCGAGAGCCCGTCCCAGCCGTCGTACGGCAGCCCCGACAGCAGCCGCGAGCCGGGGCCGAGCCCGAGCCGCACGGCGTCCAGCCGGGCCTGTTCGACGAGCTGCGCGCCGCTGCGTTCCGTACCGTCGACGACGAGGGCGGGCGCGTCCGCGTCGACCGGCGCGAACGGCACGAAACGGTCGCCCTGGCCCGGCACCTCGACCGCGTAGTCCGTGTACCCGGCGGGGGCGACCGGGAAGCGGCGGCCCAGCGGTGCCAGCGAGAGCGCGATCCGCTCCCCGGAACAGGCCAGGCCCGCCTCCAGCCCGTCCGGCCCGGCCACCACCAGGTCGGCGTCCGCGGGATCGCCGCCCAGCTCGGCCGTCACCCCGACGGAGGAGCAGGCGAGCAGCCAGACGGCCGTCTGCCAGTGGGCGGGCAGCAGCAGCGCGAGCCGGTCGCCGGGTTCGGCGGACAGCTCGCCCTGGAGCAGATTGGCGGTCTTCGCCACCCAATTGGCGAAGGTGGCGACGGACAATTCGACCCGTTCACCGGTGGCGTCGTCGTAGTAGGTGACCAGAGGGCGGCCGGGGTCCGCGGCGAGCGCGGATCGCAGCAGGTCGGCGGGGGTGCGGTCGCTGGCGTTCACGCCGCACAGGGTACGCGGGCGGGCGCGCCGCGCTGGGCCGTACCGGTGACGGCGTCCTCCGGTCGGCCGGATGTGCGGTCCCTCTCCCGGCGCGCGCCGGGCCCGCGGAATGCCCACGATCGGCCCATGCGTGCCTCACTCGCCTCCTCGATCGCCGTCGCCTGCGCGGCCGCGCTCGCCCTGCCGGTCACCCTCGCCGCCCCCGCGACGGCCACCGCGCGCCCGGCGGCGACCGCCCTGCCACCGGCGCAGGACGAGCTGCCCGGCTCCACCCAGTCGCTCCCGCTCCGCCCGCTGGGCCCGTCGTCCCGCTCCGTCGGCCCCGACGGCGGCGCCGCGGCCGAGCAGGGCCTGACCCGGCGCGACGTCAGCCCCTTCTCGCTCGTCGGCGTGGTCTGGGACGACCCGGCGGCCGTCCTGCGCGGCACGGTCCAGGTCCGCACCCGGTCGGCCGCCGACGGCGTGTGGTCGGAGTGGCAGGACGTCGAGACGCACAACGAGGAGCACGGCGCCGACCCCGCGACCGCCGAGGGCGCCGCCGACCGGCTCCGCGGCGCGACGGCCCCGCTGTGGGTGGGCGACTCGGACGGCGTCGAGGTCCGCGTACGGGCGGAACGGGACGGCCACGCCGACCACCCCGGCCACGGGCACGGCACCGGCCGGGCCGCCTCCGAGGAGGCCCCGCTCCCGGCCGGCCTCCGCCTCGAACTCGTCGACCCGGGCGAGGACCCCGCCGCCGCCCCGGCCCCCGGCACCCGGGCGATGGCCCCGCCCGCCGCGCTCACCGCCGCCGAGGCCGCCGCGAGCGACGCCAACCGCGGGCTCGCCCCGCACGGCGCCACGGTGATCCCGGCGGAGGCGACGGAACCCGCGGAGCCGGCGGAACCTCTGGAGGCGGCGGCCCCGGAAGAACCCGCGCACCCCGCCGCCCCGGCCGAGCGCGCCGTCCCGGCCGAGGACGCCCAGGCCACCCCCGTACGCCCCGGTGTCCCCGTCCACCTGGGCACCCCCGCCCGGCGGGCCGACCCCGGCCGGCAGGCGGCACCCGCTCCGCAGGCCGCGCCCGCCCAGGCGGCGGCGGGGAAGAAGAAGCCGTACATCGGCCCCCGCCCGAAGATCATCACCCGCAAGGGCTGGGGCGCCGACGAGAAGATCCGCGAGAAGGGCTTCGTCTACACCAAGACGATCAAGGCGGCCTTCGTCCACCACAGCGCGACCGGCAACAACTACACCTGCCGCCAGGCCCCCTCCGTCCTGCGCAGTATTTACCGCTACCACGTGAAGAGCAGCGGATGGCGTGACTTCGGCTACAACTTCGCCGTCGACAAGTGCGGAAACATCTACGAAGGCCGGGCCGGCGGAGTGGCGAAACCGGTCCTCGGCGCGCACACCCTCGGCTTCAACACCCACAGCATGGGCATCGCCGTCCTCGGCACCTACACCCGCACCACCCCGCCGGCCGCCGCCGTGACCGCCGTGGCCCGCCTGACGGCCTGGAAACTCGGGCTCCACGGCATCAACCCCAAGGGCACCCAGACCCTCGTCTCCGGCGGCGGCAACCTCTACAAGAAGGGCCGGAAAGTCACCTTCCGCACCATCGCCGGGCACCGTGACGGTTTCGCCACGGAGTGTCCCGGCGCCCGTCTCTACGGCAAGCTCGGAACCGCCCGGACCTCCTCGGCGAAGTACCAGGGGCGAAGCTGATGGGGGCGCCGAGGCAACCATCTGCATAAACTGACCGGTCATATCGCACGGACGACCGAGACGGGCGCGCTGACCGGCCCCGAACAGGAAGCAGAGACGACAGGTGACAGAAGCGATCCTCCTGGTCGGTGGCAAGGGCACACGGCTGCGACCGCTCACGGTCAACACGCCCAAGCCCATGGTCCCGGCGGCGGGCGTCCCCTTCCTGACGCACCAGCTGGCCCGGGCCAAGGCCGCCGGCGTCGAGCACATCGTGCTCGCCACCTCCTACCTCGCGGAGGTCTTCGAGCCGTACTTCGGCGACGGCTCGGACCTCGGGCTGAGCCTGGAGTACGTGACGGAGGAGGAACCGCTCGGCACCGGCGGCGCGATCCGCAACGTCGCCTCCCGCCTGCACTCGGGCCCCGACGAGCCCGTGCTGATCTTCAACGGCGACATCCTCACCGGCCTCGACATCCGCGCCCTGGTCGCCACCCACGCCGACTCCGGCGCGGACGTCTCCCTCCACCTCACCCGCGTCGAGGACCCGCGCGCCTTCGGCCTCGTCCCCACCGACGAGACGGGCCGGGTGACGGCCTTCCTGGAGAAGCCGCAGACGCCGGAGGAGATCGTCACCGACCAGATCAACGCCGGCGCGTACGTCTTCCGCCGCTCGGTGATCGACACTATCCCCGCCGGCCGCCCGGTCTCCGTCGAGCGCGAGACCTTCCCGGAGCTGCTGGCCTCCGGCGCCCACCTCCAGGGCATGGTCGACTCCACGTACTGGCTGGACCTCGGCACCCCGCAGGCGTTCGTCCGCGGCTCCGCCGACCTGGTCCTCGGCCGCGCCCCGTCCCCGGCCGTCCCCGGCCGCTGCGGCGACCGCCTGGTCCTGCCCTCCGCCCGGGTCGCCCCCGACGCCAAGCTCACCGGCGGCACGGTGGTCGGCGCGGACGCCACGGTCGGCGAGGGCGCCCGGGTGTCCGGCTCGACCCTGCTGGCCGGCGCGGTCGTCGAGCCCGGCGCGGTCATCACCGACTCCCTCATAGGCGCGGGCGCCCGCATCGGCGCCCGCTCGGTCCTGAGCGGCGCGGTCATCGGCGACGGCGCCCACGTGGGCCCCGACAACGAACTCCGCGACGGCATCCGCATCTGGTGCGGCGCCACCCTCCCGGCGGGCACGGTCCGCTTCAGCTCGGACCAGTAGGTCTGCGGCCGGGCGGGTCAGGGGGGGGAACCCGCCCGGCTACGCTCATACGCATGTCCGGCCGCTTCGTCCCCAAACCCACCCGCACCACCGTGCGCGGCGGAGACGCCGGCGAGCCCGCGGTCCCGCCGGACCTCGGCCTCGTCCTCGGCCCGCTCCGCAGGGGCCCGTACGACCCCACCTTCCGCGTCACGCCCGACGGCTCGGTGTGGCGCGCCAGCCGCACCCCGCAGGGCCCGGGCACGGTCCGGGTGCGGGTGTCCGGCGGCGAGGTGACGGCCGACACGTGGGGGCCGGGCGCGGCCTGGCTGGACGAGCGGCTGCCCGCCCTGCTGGGCGCCGAGGACGACCCCGCGGCGTTCGTCCCGCGCCACAAGCTCGTCCTGGCGGTCCACCGCCGCCGCCCCGGGCTGCGCCTCACCCGCACCGGCCTGGTCCTGGAGTCGCTGATCCCGTCCGTCCTGGAGCAGAAGGTCACCACGACCGAGGCGTACGGCTCCTGGCGCACCCTGGTCCGCCGGTACGGCGAACCGGCCCCCGGGCCGGTGCCCGACGGCCTGTACGTGATGCCGGACGCCCGCACCTGGGCCCGCATCCCGTCCTGGGAGTGGCACCGGGCGAACGTCGACGGCAAACGCGCGGCCACCGTCGTCCGCGCCGCCCAGGTGGCCCCCCGCCTGGAGGAGGCGGCCCTCATGGAGCCGGCGGAGGCCCGCCGGCGCCTGGAGCTGATCCCCGGCATCGGCCCCTGGACCTCGGCGGAGACGGTCCAGCGCAGCAACGGCGCGCCCGACGAGGTCACCACCGGCGACCTCCACCTGCCCGGCATCGTCGGCTGGGCGCTGGCGGGCGACCGCACGGCCGACGACGCGGCGATGCTGGAGCTGCTGGCCCCCTACGCGGGGCAGCGTCACCGGGCCGCCCGGCTGATCCTCCTCAGCGGCCGGACCCCGCCCCGCCGGGCCCCCCGCTTCGCGCCGAACGACATCACCCGGATCTGAGTCCGGGCGGTCCGCTCAGCGCACCTCGACGAAGTCCCCCGCGTGCCGGGCCGGACGGTCCTTCGGCGGGGCCGCGGGGCGGCCGATGGCGACGGCGCCCATCGGGTCCCAGGTGGCGGGCAGGCCGAGCACGTCCCGGACGACGTCCCGGCAGAACATGGTCGAGGAGACCCAAGCCGAGCCGAGCCGTTCACCGGCCAGCGCGACCAGGAAGTTCTGCACTCCGGCGCCGGCGGCGACGACGAACATCTCGCGTTCGGCGGCGTCGCGGCGCGGGTCGCCGTAGTGGTGGGAACCGTCCATGACGAGGCAGGGGACGGCCAGGTAGGGCGCGTCGCGCAGTACGTCGCCGCGCCGGATCCGCCGGGCGACGGACTCCTCGGACTTCCCGTCCCGCCGCAGGTCGGCGATCCACGCGTCCCGCATGGCGTCGAGCAGCCGCAGCCGCGACTCCGGGGACTCCAGGAGGACGAACCGCCACGGGGTGGTGTGGTGCGGGGCGGGCGCCGTGACGGCCGCCGCGACCGCGCGCCGCACCGCCCCGGGGTCGACGGGGTCGTCGGTGAACTCCCGTACCGTCCGCCGCAGCGTCACCGCCTCCCGCACGGCCTCCGAGGTGCCCAGCCGGAACATGTCGTCGGCGGCGGACCGCACCAGCGCCCGGGCCCCCGGCTCGTCGTCGCCGCCGACCAGGTGCGGCAGGCCGCGCACGACGGCGACGGGCACGCCGGTGGCCTTGCCCTTCACCAGGTCGCCGGCGGCGGCGAGTTCGTCGGCGGTGGCGACGACGGTGACGTTCAGTTCGTTGCCGTGGGAGTCGGTGACGCCCCGCAGGTCGTCCAGGACCCGCACGCCGGCCGCGCCGATCGCCACGTCGGTGAGCCCGGAGCGCCAGGGCCGGCCGAAGGTGTCGGTGACGACGACGCCGACGTCCACGCCGAGCGCCTCGCGCAGCCCGGCCCGGATCCGCCGGGCCGACCCGTCGGGGTCCTCCGGCAGCAACAGCACGGTCCCGGCAGGGGTGTTGGAGGCGTCGACGCCGGCGGCGGCCATCACGAGGCCCTGCCGGTTCTCGACGATCCGCAGGGTGCCGCGCCGCGCCACCACCCGGACGGTCTCGGCGTCGATGGCGTCCTCGCGGTCGCCGGCGGCGACGATCCGCCCCTCCGCCTTGCTCACGATCTTGGAGGTGACCAGCAGGACGTCTCCGTCCTCCAGGCCGGGCGAGGCGGAGGCGATCAGCTTGGCGAGGTCGTCGCCGGGCGCCACCTCGGGCAGCCCGGCGATCCCCCACACCCGGTACGAGGCCGCGGCGGTCACCGGCGTACCTCCTCGGCCAGCGCGAGGGCGGCCCGCGCCATCGCGGCGGTCGCGTCCACGTCGGTCATCATCAGCGGCACGGCCCGGCAGGCGATGCCGGCGGCCTCGACGTCCGCGACGGAGCCGGCGTCGACGGTGTCGACGAGCCAGCCGTCGAGCAGGTCCGGGCCGTAGTGGCGGGCGACGGCGGCGGCCGTCGCCTCGACGCCGACGGCCGCGAGGACCCTGTCGGCCATGCCGCGCACGGGCGCGTCGCCGACGATGGGGGAGAGGCCGACGACCGGGGCGGGCGCGGCGGCGACCGCCTCGCGGATGCCGGGCACGGCGAGGATGGTGCCGACGCTGACGACGGGGTTGGACGGCGGGAAGAGGACCACGTCGGCCTCGGCGATCGCCTCCAGCACGCCCGGCGCGGGCTTGGCGGCCTCGGCGCCGACGGGCACGACGGCCTTCGCGTCGACGGAGGCGCGCAGCTTCACCCAGTACTCCTGGAAGTGCACGGCCCGCCGCTCGCCGTCGACCTCGATGGCGACGTGCGTCTCGACGCGGTCGTCGGACATCGGCAGAAGCCGTACGCCGGGCTGCCAGCGGGCGCAGAGCGCCTCGGTGACGGCGCTCAGCGGGTAGCCGGCGCCGAGCATCTGGGTGCGGACGATGTGGGTGGCGAAGTCCCGGTCGCCGAGGCCGAACCACTCGGGTCCGACGCCGTACGCGGCGAGCTCCTCCTTGACGGCGAACGTCTCGTCCGCGCGGCCCCAGCCCTGTTCCTCGTGGATGCCACCGCCGAGGGTGTACATCACGGTGTCGAGGTCGGGGCAGACCTTGAGTCCGAAGAGGTGGATGTCGTCACCGGTGTTGCCGACGACCGTGATCTCCGCCTCGGGGACGGCCTGCTGGAGGCCGCGAAGGAAACGGGCACCACCGATGCCGCCGGCCAGAACCACAATGCGCATGCCCCGCAGTCTGTCAGGCGCGCGCGGGCTCCGGGGAGGCGCACCGGCCCTGGAGGGACTCGTGCATGGGCATCTCGGTCAGTCCGGGGAAGTACACGTGCAGGCTGACGGCGGGTTCCAGCGAGTCGTTGACGACGTCGTGGACGTATCCGGGCGCGAAGACCCGCTGGGTGCCGGGCCGCAGCGTGCGCGTGCCGTGCTCCGTACGCTCCGTCAACTCGCCCCGCAGGACGGTGAGGACGCCGGAGGAGCGGCCGTGGTCGTGCGGGCCGCTGCCCTGGCCGGGCACCCAGGAGAGCAGCCACACCTCGTAGCCGGGGCCTGTGCGCAGGCGGTGGTACCAGCGGGTGGTGGCGTCGTACTCGACGTGCGGGGCCCACCGGGCCGGGTCGGCGGCGATCTCGCGGGCGAGGCCGGCGAACTCGGCGACGGTGACGGGGTGCTCGCGCTCGGGCTGGAGCAGGTGCGGGACCTCCATGAGGTCGCCGGCGATCTGGAGGTCGCTGTCCATGTTCATGGGTGGGGTGGTTCCTCAGCAGAAACGTAGGGGTGACGCTGGGGGGGCGAAAGGCAAAGAGGCGGAAAGGCCAGGCGGGAAGCAGGGCCGGCCGGGACGGGCCGGCGGAGAGCTGGAGCGCTACGGCATCAACAGCTGGGACAGCAACAGCAACAGCGCGCCTGGACAGCGCGGCGGAACCCACGGGCGTGGGTCGCGGAGGGCGCTGCGGTCGCTGGCATGCCACCAAAGTGGCCGGAGTGGTACCCGACTGTCAACTCAATGCCCGATTTGGGGGTAATGTTTCACCTCATCCGGTTACTCCGTCCGGAGAAAGGTTTGCTCAGCCCCGGACCAGGCAATACGGCGCAGCAGTCGGACCTGGGCGGGGCGGCGGCGGAGCACGGTCCGTGACCGGACTGTGATCCGGATCGCTTCCCCGGCCGGATCGCAACAAGATCCAAGCCCCGTACGTCCTTCTGGACGGAGGTCCGACACGGCGGGAACGGCCGGTGGCATGTGTCACGTTTTTTGGTGATTTGAACACTTACCGCATAGGCTTGGTTCCGCAGAGTGAATACGGGGCCCAATAGCAGATCTCGGCTTGACTCGCACAGAGCACGAACTTGTAATTTCACTCGTGTCGTTCGGCCGTTTCGAGCACGGCCACACCACGGGACGCACAGACGGACGAGGGGCGCAGATGACCGAGTTGTTCCAGGAACTGCTGCTGGTCGAGGACGCGGACGAGGAGATCGGCTGGCAGGAGCGCGCACTGTGCGCCCAGACCGACCCCGAGTCCTTCTTCCCCGAGAAGGGCGGCTCGACCCGCGAGGCCAAGAAGGTCTGCCTCGCCTGCGAAGTCCGCTCCGAATGCCTGGAGTACGCCCTCCAGAACGACGAGCGCTTCGGCATCTGGGGCGGCCTCTCCGAGCGCGAGCGCCGCCGCCTCAAGAAGGCCGCCGTCTGACCCCGCCCCACCGCAATCCCCCACGGTCCGCACCTGTGCCCGGCACAGCGGCGGACCGTCTCTTTTGCGCCACACCCCGCCCCCGCCGCCACCGGCGCCCCCGCCGCGAGCCCCCGGCCGGAGGGCGGGCGGCACACCCCCGCGAGCCCCCCCCGGCACCCCGCGCCGACCGGCCACCCCGACCGCAGCCACTAGTGTGGGCCTCCGTCCAAGCCGCTCCCACGCCCCACCCCGGGGCGACCCCGGCCGGAGGGCCCGCAGCTCGATGTCCTCAACTCCTGAGTTCCCCAGGCACGTCGTCACCGCCGTGCTCGTCACCCACGACGGAGCCCGCTGGCTGCCCGACGCGCTCTCCGGGCTGCTCGCCCAGGAACGCCCGGTGCAGAGCGTGATCGCCGCCGACACCGGCAGCGCCGACGACTCCGCCCAGCTCGTCGCCGACGCCGTCGGCGCCGACCGCGTCCTGCACCTCGCCCGCCGCACCGGCTTCGGCGCCGCCGTCGACGAAGCCGTCCGCACCGCGCCCGTGCTCGGACCCGAGGACCTGCCCTACCTCAAGCGCCCCAGCGGCTGGGACCCCGTCAGCCGCACCTGGAACGACGACGCGTACGACCTCCCCGACCTCCCGCACGGCGAACCCGTCCAGTGGCTCTGGCTCCTCCACGACGACTGCGCCCCCGAACCCGGCGCCCTCGCCGCACTCCTCCGCGTCGCCGACGCCGACCCCGAGGCCGCCGTCCTCGGCCCCAAACTCCGCGGCTGGTACGACAGGAAGCAGCTCCTCGAAGCCGGCGTCACCATCGCCCGCAGCGGACGCCGCTGGACCGGCCTCGACCGCCGCGAACAGGACCAGGGCCAGCACGACCAGATCCGGGCCGTCCTCTCCGTCTCCACCGCCGGCATGCTCGTCCGCCGCGACGTCTTCGAGGAACTCGGCGGCTTCGACCGCCGCCTGCCCCTCATGCGCGACGACGTCGACCTCTGCTGGCGCGCCCACGCCGCCGGCCACCGCGTCCTCGTCGCCCCCGACGCCGTCCTCCGGCACGCCGAGGCGTCCGCCCGCGAACGCCGCACCGTCGACTGCGCCGGCCGCACCGCCGCCAGCCCGCACCGCGTCGACAAGGCCGCCGCCGTCTACACGCTGCTCGCCAACACCCCCGGCCGCGCCCTCCCGTACGTCTTCCTCCGCCTCGTCGTCGGCACCCTCCTGCGCACCCTCGGCCTCCTCATCGGCAAGGCCCCCGGCCAGGCCATGGACGAGATCACCGGCCTCCTCACCACCGTCCTGCGCCCCGAGCGGATCCTCGCCGCGCGCAAGCGGCGCAAGAACCCGGCCGTCCCGCCCGCCGACTACCGCCCGCTCTTCCCGCCGCCCGGCGCCACCGTCCGCGCCGCCGCCGAACAACTCGTCGCCCACTTCGGCGCCGACGACACCGACACCGGCTCCCGGCACGGCGCCGTCGAATCCGGACCCGGCGGCGACGACGCCGACTTCCTGGAGATCGAGCAGTTCGCCCGCCTGAAGAAGATCGCCCGCAAACCCGGCCCGGTCCTCTTCGCCCTCCTCCTCGTCGTCTCCCTCGTCGCCTGCCGCAACCTCTTCGCCGGCGGCTCCCTCGCCGGCGGCGTCCTGCTGCCCGCCCCCGACACCGTCTCCGCGCTGTGGGGCAGCTACGCCGACGCCTGGCACACCCTCGGCACCGGCGGCACCCAGACCGCCCCGCCCTACCTCGGCATCCTCGCCGCCCTCTCCGCCCTCTTCCTCGGCTCCACCTCGACCGCCCTCACCGTGCTGCTCGTCTGCTCGGTGCCGCTCGCCGGCCTCACCGCCTACTTCGCCGCCCGCGGCCTCGTCGGCTCCCGCCTGCTGCTCGCCTGGGGCGCCGTCGCCTACGCCTTCCTGCCCGCCGCCACCGGCGCCCTCGCCACCGGCCGCCTCGGCACCGCGATCCTCGCGATCCTGCTGCCGCTCATGGCCCGCGCCGCCGTCGCCGCCCACGGCTTCCACCGCCCCGACCGCGGCAGCTGGCGCGCCACCTGGACGTACGCCCTGCTGCTCACCGTCACCACCGCGTTCACCCCGGTCGTCTGGCCGCTCGCGGTCCTCCTCGGCCTCGGCGTCCTCGCCGTCCGCCGCGACGACCTCACCGCGTACGCGCTCCGCTTCCTCGCCGCCGTCGGCGTCCCCGTCCTCGCCCTCGCGCCCTGGTCGCTCTCCCTGCTGACCAGCCCCGCCGGCTTCCTCCACGAGGCCGGCCTGGACCTGCGCACCGGCACCGCCACCGCCCTCGACCTGCTCGCGAGCAGCCCCGGCGGCCCCGGCACCACCGGCGGGATCCTCCTCCTCGGCCTGGTCCTCGCCGCGCTCGCCGCCCTGCTGCGCGAGGAGCGCCGCTTCGCCGTCCTCGCCGCCTGGACCGCCGCCCTCGCCGGCCTGCTCCTCGCCGCCCTGACCAACGGCGCCGGCGGCACCGGCTGGGCCGGCCCCGCCACCCTCGTGTACGGCGCCGCCCTCATCGCCGCCGGCGTGCTCGGCGCCGAGGGCGGACGCACCCGCGTCGCCGCCCACGGCTTCGGCTGGCGCCAGCCCGTCGCCGCGCTCGTCGCCCTCGCCTGCGCCCTCGGCCCCGCCGTCGCC
The DNA here is from genome assembly GCF_042797055.1 of Streptomyces sp. NPDC057854. Taxonomy (NCBI): domain Bacteria; kingdom Bacillati; phylum Actinomycetota; class Actinomycetes; order Kitasatosporales; family Streptomycetaceae; genus Streptomyces; species Streptomyces sp. NPDC057854. The sequence continues at coordinate 12,375 of NZ_JBHVMF010000002.1, read as the reverse complement.
GCCGCCGGCTGGATGATCGGCGGCGCCGACGGCCCGCTGAGCCGCCGCGACCCCGTCCAGGTCCCCGCCTTCGTCGCCGAGGAGAGCGGCCAGGCCGACCAGCCCCGCACCCTCGTGCTCTCCGGCAGCTCGCCCGGCGCCGTCGACTACACCCTCGTCCGCGGCTCCGGCGCCCGCCTCGGCGACGCCGAACTCACCGCGAACGCCGCACCCGACCCGCGCCTCGACTCCGTCGTCGCCAAGCTCGTCGCCGGCTCCGGCGCCGACCAGACGCAGGAACTCAGCGCCTTCGCCATCCGGTACGTGCTCGTCAAGGACGGCTCGCCGCGCCAGATGAGCCGCGTCCTCGACACCACCCCCGGCCTCTCCCGGCTCAGCCAGCTCGACGGCGCCGCGCTCTGGCGCGTCGACCGCGAGATCGCCCGCGTGATGATCGTCCCGCCCGCCGCCAAGGCCGGCGCCGAACCCGGCAAGGCCGTCCTCGTCCCCGCCGGACCCGTCGAGGCGCACGCCGACATCCCCGCCGGACCCGCCGGACGCGTCCTGCGCGTCGCCGACCGCGCCGACGAGGGCTGGACCGCCACCCTCGACGGCACCGCCCTCACCCCCACCACCGTCGACGGCTGGGCCCAGGGCTTCCAGCTCCCCGCCAACGGCGGACGCCTCGCCCTCACCTACGACGAGCCGCTCGCCCACACCGCCTGGATCTGGACCCAGATCGGCCTCGCCGTCCTCCTCGTCGTGCTCGCCCTGCCCGGCCGCCGCCGCGAGATCGACGACGACCTGCCCGAGGAGGAGACGGCCGTCCCCGCCCAGGCCGTCGAGGGCGACGGCCGCCGCGCCCGCCGCCTGCGCGCCGCCGCCGAGGCCGAGACCGCCGCCGCGGCCGCCGCCGAGGCCCCCGACGCCTGGCCGGACACCGACACCGACCGGCCCGCCGAAGCCCCCGCCGTCCCCGGTCAGCAGACCGCCGACCCGGACCCGTGGGACGGCACCGCCCGGGAGGCCCACCCGCCGCAGGAGTACGCCGCCGCCTACGACCCGCAGGGCTACGCCCAGGAGTACGCCGCCGACCCGTACCAGCAGCAGGCGTACGCGTACCCCCAGCAGGGCTACGACCAGGCCCAGGGCTACGACCCGCAGACCGGCTACCCCCCGGCCTACGACCAGGCGCAGGGGTACGAGACCCACCAGGGCCCCTACCCGGCGCAGGACTACGGGCAGGGCCAGGCGTACGACCCCCAGCAGACGCCCCAGGGCTACGACCCGCAGGCCTACCCCCACGAGGGCTACGCCGACGGCTACGGCCACGGGTACCCGCAGGGCCACGACACCGAGCAGCGTCCCGACGGGAGCAGCACCAAGTGAAGCGCACCACCCTCTCCCTGATCGCGGTCGCCACCGCGCTCGCCGCCGTCACCGGCTTCGCCGCGATGACCGCCCCCGGCGAGCCCGCCGCCGCGCCCGCCGCCGCACCGCAGGCCGCCCGCCTCCCCGTCGAGCGCACCAGCCTGCTCTGCCCCGCCGCCAGCACCTCGGAGATCGCCGAGACGCGGGTCACCTCGTACACCCCGCCCGGCACCGCCGCGGCCCCCGCCGCCGGCGCCGGCAAGACCGCCGAGCCCAGCGCCGTCCTCGCCGTCGCCAAGAACCCCAACGCCGGCAAGAAGGGCAAGGCCAAGGCCCCCAAGGCCCCCGCCTCCGTCACCGCCCCCGGCAAGCCGGTCTCCGCCGACACCGAGGGCGCCGTCACCCACGGCCTCGCCGGCACCGCCACCGGCACCCTCGCCCCCGGCTGGACCGTCCAGCAGACCACCCTGGTCACCGCCGGCGCCGCCCGCGGCCTCCTCGGCGTCACCTGCTCCCCGCCCGACACCGACTTCTGGTTCCCGGCCGCCTCCACCGCCAAGGGCCGCGCCGACTACCTCCACCTCACCAACCCCGACGACACCCTCGCCGTCGCCGACATCGAGCTGTACGGCCCCGAGGGCGAGCTCAAGACCACCATCCCCGAGGGCGTCCAGGTCCCGCCGCGCTCCACCGTCCCCGTCCTCCTCGGCCCCCTCGTCACCGAGGGCGCCCTGGAGAACCTGACGGCCCACGTCACCACCCGCGGCGGCCGGGTCGGCGCCGCCCTCGGCGCCGCCGCCGACGGCGTCGGCAGCGACTGGCTCGCCGCCTCCGCCGACCCGGCGGCACGCGTCGTCCTCCCCGGCGTCCCCGCCGACGCCACCGGCGTCCGGCTCGTCGCCTTCGCCCCCGGCGAGTCCGACGCCGACCTCAAGATCCAGCTGGTCACCGCCAACGGCACGATCGTCCCCGCCGCCGCCGACTCCCTGCACATCAAGGCCGGCATGACCGCCGCCGTCGAACTGCCCGACCTCGCCCGCGGCTCCGCCTCCGCGCTGCTGCTCACCCCCACCGACCCCAAGCGGCAGACCCCGGTCGTCGCCGCGCTCCGCGTGGTCCGCGGCAAGGGCTCCGAACAGGAACTGGCCTTCATCCCGGCCGCCGCCCCCGTCACCGCCCGCGCCACCGTCGCCGACAACCGCGCCGAGGGCACCGCCCTCGCGCTCACCGCCCCCGAGGCCGCCGCCCAGGTGAAGGTCACCGCCTCGGCCGGCACCGGCGGCGGAGCCCCCGCCACCCGGACCGTCTCCCTCAAGGCCGGCACCACCACGGTCCTCACCGACCTCGCCCCCAAGGGCGTCAAGGGCTCCTACGCGCTCACCGTCGAACCCGTCGCCGGCGGCGGACCGGTGTACGCGTCCCGCGCGCTCACCACCACCGAGGACGACGTCCCGATGTTCACCGTCCAGACCCTCGCGGACGACCGCGGCACCGTCCAGGTCCCCACCGCCCGCCGGGACCTCACCGTCCTCGACGACTGACCGGCCCCCGGTACGGGCTCAGTCCTGCCCGTACCGGGGATCGACCGACTCGGGGGAGAGGCCCAGCAGCTCGGCGACCTGCTCGACCACCACCTCGTGGACCAGCAGCGCACGCTCGTCGCGCGTCTTCGACCGGATCTCCACCGGCCGGCGGTACACCACGACCCGCGCCGGCTCCCGCTTCGCCGCCGGCACCGAACCGCCCAGCGGCACCGTCGTCTCGCCCGCGACCGGCGGCGGCACCTCCATGATCATGAACTCGACGTCCTGGAGCTGCGGCCACCGCCGCTCCAGCCGCTCCACCGAGTCCAGCACCAGATCCCGGAAGGTGTCCGCGCGGCTCAGGGAGAGCGGGACCTGCGGCGGCGCGACCGGCCCCCGCATCCCGCGGCCGTGCCGGTCGCGGCGGCGGGCCCGCGGCTCGGCCGGCGGCTCCCCGGAGCTCTGCGGGGGGTGCGGCGGCCCGGGCGGCACAGGAGTGTCCATCACTGACGCAGCGTAACTCTCCTGGGTCACTCCGCACCGTGGCGAGGACCCGCCGATCCGCGCGCCCCACCCCCCTCGCGGCTCCGTCCCGCCCCCGCCGCCTGTCGCAACCCGACCGTTCCGGCCGCTCCGGGGAACGATTCGGCTTCCGGACGCGATCGGCCATCTGGCCGCCTCTGACCGGAAACCTCCCCCTCCGTGTCCGGATCGCCCCCCGTGCCACCCCCCGTCCACCCCCTCCACCGCAGGTCAGAACGGGCACCACCCGAAAGGGGGTGGCAGACGTCACACCGCGACACGGTGGAGTGACCTGGGGGAGAGTCGTCGCGGCCCGCTCAAGAGTGCGGTACCGTCCAACGTCGTGAGCCCTGTACGTCGCTGTTCGCGCACCGCGTGCGGCCGCCCTGCCGTCGCGACACTGACGTACGTCTATGCCGACTCGACCGCGGTCCTCGGCCCGCTCGCCACCTACGCCGAGCCCCACTGCTACGACCTGTGCGCCGAGCACAGCGAGCGCCTCACCGCCCCGCGTGGCTGGGAGGTCGTGCGGCTCCACGACGCCACCACCCCCACCCGCCCCAGCGGCGACGACCTCGAAGCCCTGGCCAACGCGGTCCGGGAAGCGGCCCGCCCCCAGGAACGCGCCGCCGAGGCCGGCAAGCCCGGCGGACGCGGCGGCGACCCCATGGAAGTCGGCCGCCGCGGCCACCTCCGCGTCCTCCGCTCCCCCGAGGACTGACCCCCGCACCGCCATCCGGGCGCCCCCGACGGGCCACCGCCCGACCGCACCACCCCCGACCCGGGTAGTTTGGGCGTTCCGCACACGCGCCGCACACGCGTGCCGAGAACTCAGGAGGGTGGATCCGTGACTGCCGATCTGTCGCAGATCGTGAAGGCGTACGACGTCCGCGGGGTCGTCCCCGACCAGTGGGACGAGAAGCTCGCCGAACTCTTCGGCGCCGCCTTCGTCCGCGTCACCGAGGCCGACGCCATCGTCATCGGCCACGACATGCGCCCCTCCTCGCCCGGCCTCGCCGACGCCTTCGCGCGCGGCGCCGCCCGCCTCGGCGCCGACGTCACCCTCATCGGCCTCTGCTCCACCGACCAGCTGTACTTCGCCTCCGGCAGCCTCGGCCTGCCCGGCGCGATGTTCACCGCCTCCCACAACCCGGCCCAGTACAACGGCATCAAGATGTGCCGCGCCGGCGCCGCCCCCGTCGGCCAGGACACCGGCCTCGCCGACATCCGCGCCCTCGCCGAGCGCTGGCTGGAGGAAGGCGCCCCCGAGGCCGCCGCCACCCCCGGCACCATCACCGAACGGGACACCCTCGCCGACTACGCCGCCCACCTCAAGGCGCTCGTCGACCTCACCGCCATCCGCCCCCTCAAGGTCGTCGTCGACGCCGGCAACGGCATGGGCGGCCACACCGTCCCCACCGTCTTCGACGGCCTCCCGCTCGACACCGTCCCGATGTACTTCGAGCTCGACGGCACCTTCCCGAACCACGAGGCCAACCCCCTCGACCCCAAGAACATCGTCGACCTCCAGGCCCGCGTCCGCGCCGAGGGCGCCGACCTCGGCCTCGCCTTCGACGGCGACGCCGACCGCTGCTTCGTCGTCGACGAGCGCGGCGAACCCGTCTCCCCCTCCGCCATCACCGCCCTCGTCGCCGCCCGCGAACTCGACAAGCACCCCGGCGGAACGATCATCCACAACCTGATCACCTCCTGGTCCGTCCCCGAGGTCGTCCGCGAACACGGCGGCACCCCCGTCCGCACCCGCGTCGGCCACTCCTTCATCAAGGAGGAGATGGCGAAGTCCGGCGCCGTCTTCGGCGGCGAGCACTCCGCGCACTACTACTTCAAGGACTTCTGGAACGCCGACACCGGCATGCTCGCCGCCCTCCACGTCCTCGCCGCCCTCGGCGGCCAGAACGGCACCCTCTCCGAACTCGTCGCCGCCTACGACCGCTACACCGGCTCCGGCGAGATCAACTCCACCGTCGCCGACCAGACCGCCAAGACCGCCGAGATCAAGGCCGCCTACGCCGGCCGGGACGGCGTCACCCTCGACGAGCTCGACGGCCTCACCGTCACCGCCGCCGACTGGTGGTTCAACCTCCGCCCCTCCAACACCGAGCCGCTGCTCCGCCTCAACGTCGAGGCCCGCGACCAGGCCACCATGGCCGAGGTCCGCGACGAGGTCCTCGCCCTCGTCCGCGCCTGACACCCCCGCCGGGAGCGGGGCCGCGCCGCTCGCCGAGCCGCGCCGCCCCGCCCCCGGCAGTAAGCTGACCAGCAACGATCACTCGGTACGAAGGGACACCCCATGCCGCTCGAAGCCGGCCTCCTGGAGATCCTGGCCTGCCCGGCCTGCCACGCCCCGCTGACCGACCGCACGGCCGACGAGACCCCCGAGCTGGTCTGCACCTCCGCCGACTGCGGCCTCGCCTACCCCGTCCGCGACGCCATCCCGGTCCTCCTCGTCGACGAAGCCCGCCGCCCGGCCTGACCCCACGCCGCGGGCACCCGCCCACCGGGCCCGGCAGGCGCCCGGCCCGGACCGCCACCCCGAGCGCCCGCGCCCGCACCGCACCCGCGCCCGCACCCGGAGGCCCCATGCTGGACGAGACCCTGCTCGACGCACCGGACGCGCTCGCCCTGGCCGACCGCCGCGGCCTCCTCCGCGGCGCCGCCGAGGCAGGCGCCCGCGTCCGGACCGCCGCCCGCCACGCCGCCGAGGCCGGCATCACCGACCTCCGCCCCGAAGGCCGCCCCCGCGCCGTCCTCGTCGCCGGACCCGGCACCGCCGCCGCCGGCGTCGCCGACCTGCTCGGCGCCCTCGCCGGCGCCTCCGCCCCCGTCGTACGGCTCGCCCCCACCGGCGTCGCCCCCGCCGCCGGAGCACTCCGCTGGACCCTGCCCGGCTGGGCCGGCTCCGTCGACCTCCTGCTGCTGCCCACCACCGACGGCTCCGAGCCCGGCCTCGCGCTCCTCGCCGAACAGGCGTACCGCCGCGGCGTCACCGTCGCCGCCGTCGCCCCCCAGGGCTCCCCGCTCTCCGAGACCGTCAGCGGCTCCCGCGGCCTCTTCGTCCCCCTCGCCACCGCCCCCCACGAGCAGCCCGACGAGTACGGCGAAACCCTCGCCGCCGGCCCCGGCGCCCTCTGGGCCCTCATCACCCCGCTGCTCGCCCTCCTCGACCGCGTCGGCCTCCTCGAAGCCCCGCCCGAGGCCCTGGAACGCGTCGCCGACCGCCTCGACCGCACCGCCGAACGCTGCGGCCCCGCCGTCGCCACGTACGCCAACCCGGCCAAGACCCTCGCCGCCGAACTCACCGAGTCGCTGCCCCTCGTCTGGACCGAGGGCGAAGCCGCCGGACCGGCCGGACGCCGCTTCGCCGCCGTCCTCGCCGAACTCGCCGGCCTCCCCGCCCTCGCCGCCGAACTCCCCGAAGCCCTCCCCGCCCACGGCGTCCTCCTCACCGGCGCCTACGCCGCCGCCGCCGACCCCGACGACTTCTTCCGCGACCGCGTCGACGACCCCCAGGCCCTCCGCGCCCGCGTCGTCCTCCTCCGCGACCGCCCCGCCGGCGGCCTCAGCGCCGCCCCCGCCGCCCGCGAACTCGCCCTCGGCCACGACACCGCCGTCAGCGAACTCGAACCCGAGGAGGGCGACACCCTGGAGACCCTCGCGGAACTCCTCGCCGTCACCGACTTCGCCGCCGTCTACCTCGCCCTCGCGACCTCGGGCCCCACGACCTGACAGCCCCGCACCCGACACCGGCGTACGGCCCGCGGCCACCCACCCGTCACCCGGGTGTCACCCGCCCCCTGTCATCTGTCGTCTGACACGCCACCGCCCCGAGGAACTGGAAAGCCACCATGGAACGCCTCGTCAACACCGTCCGCCCCTACGCCTGGGGATCCACGACGGCCATCCCGGACCTGCTCGGCACCGCCCCCACCGGCGAGCCGCAGGCCGAGATGTGGATGGGCGCCCACCCCGGGGCCCCCTCGCTCACCGCCCGCGGCCCGCTCAACGACCTCATCGACGCCGACCCCGCCGGCACCCTCGGCCCCGCCACCACCGCGAAGTTCGGCCCCCGCCTCCCCTTCCTCCTCAAGCTGCTCGCCGCCGGCGCCCCGCTCTCCCTCCAGGTCCACCCCGACCTGGAGCAGGCCCGCGCCGGACACGCCGCCGAGGACGCCACCGGCATCCCCCTGGACGCGCCCCACCGCACGTACAAGGACGCCAACCACAAGCCCGAGATGATCGTCGCGCTCACCCCCTTCGAGGGATTCTGCGGCTTCCGGCCTCCCGCCGAGGCCGCCGACACCCTCGCGGCCCTCGGCGTCGACTCCCTCAAGCCGTACGCCGACCTCCTCCTCGCCCACCCCGAGGAAGCCGCCCTCCGCGAAGTCCTCACGGCCCTGCTCACCGCCGAACCCCACGCCATGGCCCAGACCGTCACCGAGGCCGCCGCCGCCGCGGACCGCCTCGGCGGCGCCCACGCCCCGTACGCCCTCCTCGCCCACCACTTCCCCGGCGACCCCGGCGTCGTCGCCGCCATGCTCCTCCACCACGTCCGCCTCCAGCCCGGCGAAGCCCTCTACCTCGGCGCCGGAGTCCCGCACGCGTACGTCTCCGGCCTCGGCGTCGAGATCATGGCCAACAGCGACAACGTGCTCCGCTGCGGCCTCACCCCCAAGCACGTCGACGTCCCCGAACTCCTCCGCGTCGTCCGCTTCGAACCCGGCGACCCCGGCGTCCTGCGCCCCGAGGCGTCCCCCTCCGGCGAAGAGGTCTACGAGGCCCCCATCGACGAGTTCCGGCTCTCCCGCTTCGTCCGCGCCGAAGGCGCCGCCCCCACCGACCTCACCGCCGGCACCCCCCAGATCCTGCTCGCCACCGCCGGACACCCGAAAGCGGGCGAAACCACCCTCGCCCCGGGCGAATCGGTCTTCGTCCCCGCCGGGGAACGTGTCGAACTCACCGGGACGGGCACGCTGTTCCGCGCCACCGTCGTGGCCTGATGCAACAATGACCGGCCGTACGACGGCCACCGGGCCGGAGCACCGACGAAGGGAACAGACAGACCCATGAGCGCGTCAGGCGGAACCAAGGCGATCGTGGCGGCCCTCGCCGCCAACCTCGCGATCGCCGCAGCCAAGTTCGTGGCGTTCCTCTTCAGCGGTTCGTCCTCGATGCTCGCCGAGAGCGTCCACTCGCTCGCCGACTCCGGCAACCAGGGCCTCCTCCTGGTCGGCGGCAAGAAGGCCCAGCGCGAGGCCACCCCCCAGCACCCCTTCGGCTACGGCCGCGAGCGGTACATCTACGCCTTCCTCGTCTCCATCGTCCTCTTCTCCGTCGGCGGCATGTTCGCCATCTACGAGGGCTACGAGAAGATCAAGCACCCCCACGAGATCGAGGCCTGGTACTGGCCCGTCGGCGTCCTCGTCTTCGCGATCATCGCCGAGACCTTCTCCTTCCGCACCGCCATCAAGGAGTCCAACCAGGTCCGCGGCGGCCTCTCCTGGAAGGAGTTCGTCCGCCGGGCCAAGGCCCCCGAGCTGCCCGTCGTCCTCCTGGAGGACCTCGGCGCCCTCGTCGGCCTCATCCTCGCCCTCGGCGGCGTCGGCCTCGCCCTCCTCACCGGCGACGGCATCTGGGACGGCATCGGCACCCTCTGCATCGGCGTCCTGCTCATCCTCATCGCCATCGTCCTCGCCGCCGAGACCAAGTCGCTGCTCCTCGGCGAAGCCGCCGGCCTCGACGACGTGAAGAAGATCGAGGACGCCATCGTCGACGGCACCACCGTCACCCGCCTCATCCACATGCGCACCCTCCACCTCGGCCCCGAGGAACTCCTCGTCGCCGCCAAGATCGCCGTCGCCCACGACGACACCGCCGCCGACGTCGCCCGCGCCATCGACGCCGCCGAGGAGCGCATCCGCGCCGCCGTCCCGATCGCCCGCGTCATCTACCTGGAACCGGACGTCTACAGCGAGTCCGCCGCCGCGGCCGGCCCCGACCCCTCCGCCACCCCCGGCGGCAACGGCCACTGACCCCCGCACCACCCGCCGAACACCCGGCCGAGGCCCCCGGAGCGCACCCCGCGCCCCGGGGGCCTCGCCCGTACGGCCTGCGGGCCGTGGGCCGATCGGTGTAGATTCGTGACCAGCCAGACGTCGCTGCTGATGGCGGTCGGGCGGGCCCCCCGGGGGACCGGCCGAGGGAGAGAGGGCCTCCGACGACTGCACCGCGAACCACCCGGGCATCCGTGTGCCCGCAGGTGCCTCGACCGCGGTGTCAGGCGCCACCCCGTCCGTCCCTCGCACCCGATCCACGAGGAGCAGCACCCGTCATGACGACCGCCGCACACCAGGACTTCAAGGTCGCCGACCTCTCCCTGGCCACCTTCGGCCGCAAGGAGATCACCCTCGCCGAGCACGAGATGCCCGGCCTGATGGCGATCCGCCGCGAGTACGCCGAGCAGCAGCCGCTCGCCGGCGCCCGCATCACCGGCTCCCTCCACATGACCGTGCAGACCGCCGTCCTCATCGAGACCCTCGTCGCCCTCGGCGCCGAGGTCCGCTGGGCCTCCTGCAACATCTTCTCCACCCAGGACCACGCCGCCGCGGCCATCGCCGTCGGCCCGAACGGCACCCCGGAGAACCCGCAGGGCGTCCCGGTCTTCGCCTGGAAGGGCGAGACCCTGGAGGAGTACTGGTGGTGCACCGAGCAGGCCCTCACCTGGCCGAACACCCCCACCGGCGGCCCGAACATGATCCTGGACGACGGTGGTGACGCCACCCTCCTCGTCCACAAGGGCGTCGAGTTCGAGAAGGCCGGCTCCGCCCCGGACCCGGCCACCGCGGACAGCGAGGAGTACGGCCACATCCTCCGCCTCCTCAACCGCACCCTCGCAGAGTCCCCGCAGAAGTGGACCCAGCTGGCGTCCGAGATCCGCGGCGTCACCGAGGAGACCACCACCGGCGTCCACCGCCTGTACGAGATGATGCAGGCTGGCACCCTGCTCTTCCCGGCGATCAACGTGAACGACGCCGTGACCAAGTCGAAGTTCGACAACAAGTACGGCTGCCGCCACTCCCTGATCGACGGCATCAACCGCGCCACCGACGTCCTCATCGGCGGCAAGACGGCCGTGGTCTGCGGCTACGGCGACGTCGGCAAGGGCTGCGCGGAGTCGCTGCGCGGCCAGGGTGCCCGCGTCATCGTGACGGAGATCGACCCGATCTGCGCGCTTCAGGCCGCGATGGACGGCTACCAGGTGACCACCCTGGACGAGGTCGTGGAGACCGCCGACATCTTCATCACGACGACCGGCAACAAGGACATCATCATGGCCTCGGACATGGCCAAGATGAAGCACCAGGCGATCGTCGGGAACATCGGCCACTTCGACAACGAGATCGACATGGCCGGCCTCGCGAAGGTCCCCGGCATCGTCAAGGACGAGGTCAAGCCGCAGGTCCACACCTGGACCTTCCCCGACGGCAAGGTCCTCATCGTCCTGTCCGAGGGCCGCCTGCTGAACCTCGGCAACGCGACCGGCCACCCGTCCTTCGTGATGTCGAACTCCTTCGCGGACCAGACGCTGGCCCAGATCGAGCTCTTCACGAAGCCGGAGCAGTACCCGACCGACGTCTACACGCTGCCGAAGCACCTGGACGAGAAGGTCGCCCGCCTCCACCTCGACGCCCTCGGCGTCAAGCTGACGACCCTCCGCCCGGAGCAGGCCGCCTACATCGGCGTCAAGGTCGAGGGCCCGTACAAGCCGGACCACTACCGCTACTGATCCGCCCGCCCGGTCGTCGCGCACGACCGGCGGACGAGACGCCCCAGCAGGCCCCCGGCACCCGTGCCGGGGGCCTGCCCCGTTCCCCCCTCCACCACCCGAGGACCACGCGATGCCCCGCGGCCGCTACTCGCTCCACGACCCGCACGACCACACCCCCCTCGGCGAGGAGCACTTCCAGTGCGCCCCCGGCCCCTCCGGCTGGCGCTACGTCTCCCGGACCACCACCCCCGCCGGCGACCACCGCGGCTCCGTGGACCTGGCCGTCGACGACCTCGGCCGCCCCCTCCGCCTCGAACTCCACGCCTCGCACTGGCAGGTCCGAGGCGCCGCCCTCGACGGCGTCACCTGGGTCCGCACCGACCCCACCGGCACCCACGCCACCGAGGGCAACGTCCGCGCCCACGGCTTCACCGGTACGTCCCCGGCGTTCCTGGTCGCCCTCACCCGCCTGCTGCGCCTGACCCCCGGCGCCCCGGAGACCCGCGTCCGCCTGGTCGCCTTCACCGACCCGGTCCTCGCCCCCCTCACCGTCGACCAGTCCTGGTCGCTGCTGGACAGCGAGACGCACCCCACCGACGAGGGCGGCCTGATCGTGGACGCGTACCAGGTCAGCACCCTGGACACCGGCGAGCGCCACACCGTCCACATCGCCGGCGACGTCGTCCTCTCCGCCCCCGGCATCGAGCTGGAGGACCTCGACACCCCGCCCTCCGTCTTCCCCGCGTGAGCACCCACCGCGCCGATGTGCGCCGGCCCTCGCGGAGCTGGTACTGTCCTCCGGTGCCCGAGAAAGCCGTTGACACGGTGGCCTCGGGGAGGTAGATTCAGATGGTTGCCTGGAGTTGGACAACTCGGCAGCAATCAACTAGAGTCTGACTCTCACTCTCGATTTCATCGCGAATCACGAAAAGCCACCGATTCGGTAGCCGGAAATGATTCTGATAAAGTCGGGGAGCGCCGGAAGGCCCCGAGAAAAGCAATTCGGGACCGGAAAGCACCGAGGAAATCGGATCGGAAAGATCTGATAGAGTCGGAAACGAAGGAAGCGCCCGGAGGGCCTGGAAACAGGAACGAAGGAAGCGTCCGCACCTTGAGAACTCAACAGCGTGCCAAAAATCAACGCCAGATTAGTTGATACCCCGTCCAGCCGGATACCGGTTGGTCGAGGTTCCT